>NZ_JAOANA010000018.1:0-95988 GCF_032335535.1 Alkalihalobacillus sp. MEB130 | reverse complement strand
GGAAGCAGACAGTATTCGAATGAAATATAGAAAAGCGTTGTTTGATATCTCACCTGTTGAATCTTAATTGTGATTAACTGTTTAAAATTAATTGTGGTAAATTGTTTAATTCTACTTGACGGTTACATCAATGTATTTCATCAATATTGAAACAAAAAAATTGAGTAAAAAGGTGGTGTACATATGAAATATGGGAAAGTGTTAGGTGAAGGCAATACGGCAACTGTATACGAATGGGAAAAAGGCAAAGTTCTCAAACTCTTCGTCAAGGGCTATCCAAAAAGTGCAGTAGAGCGGGAGTTTCTCAATGTGAAGTCGATCAATAATATGAGTTTCGCAAAGCCGAGAGCATACGAAATAATTGACTGTGAAGAGAGAGTAGGAATTATCTATGAAAGAGTGGAGGGGGAATCTCTTTTGGATTGGGTTCTGAGGACAGGTGATCTCCAAGGATGTGCGGGTTATATGGCAAGGTTGCATAAGACTGTTGTACAGAACAGAGTTAACAATGTACCAGAGTATAAAGAATTTTTAAGATCCAATCTATTAAAAGCGCCCTCGGCTAACATAATGATAGGAGAGGGTATATTAGATATTTTGGATGGATTGGAAGATGGGGATACACTTTGTCATGGTGATTTTCATCCAGGCAATATCTTATTATCGAACGGATACCCAATTGTTATAGATTTTATGAATGTATGCCGTGGAAATGTTCTGTATGATGTTGCAAGAACTGTTTATTTGGTCCAGTTTACGCCTGTTCCAACAGATGTGGTTGACAGCGAAACGTTTCTAGAACTTAAGAAGACACTGGCTGATTTATATCTTATGAAATGAACATCACCAGAGACATGATACAAGATTACCTACATGTAATTAGTGCCGCTAGAATGGGGGAGTGTCCTAACGAATATCAGTGAGCTCTCCCTCCTTTAATTTTACTGCAAACAAATATCGACGCTTCTTTACTACAGAATTGCCCTGAACCGAACCGTACCACGAGTAGATGAGGTTTTACAATAGAGGGCTTTCTTATTAAAGATAGCCCTTTTGTTTATACTTATGGATTAATATATTCCTACATTTTTCTCTCCAAATATTTGCTGTAGGTGATAATGCATCATTGGCACGTATACTGTCCGGATCACATTCTAAAAATATCCTATTGTTTTCACTTAGTAAAAATTCTAATTGTTTAACTGCTTTTTTTACTTCATTTGATTTAATTTCAAATCTGGCGATTGTTGGAGAAGCAGTTTCCACTTATTTTAGGATATTTAAAATTAACTATGGCAAAGGAAGACCCGAAAAAAGCTCAAGCTTTGGCAGATCAAAAGTAATGTACTTTTGCATAACATTAGAAAAACACAACTGAGAAAGTTGTGCTAGATGTATTAAGTATTATCAATATTTTCATTTATGTTTTGCAGGAATAAAGATAATAAGTTTTCCGCTTTATCTTTTAGTTCATCTAATTCTTCCAATAATTTTTTGACATCAGTCTCTGCTAATTCTGCCAGTTCGCTTTCTTTTTCATGAGCTATTTGAGAAGCTGAAGCACGGAATTCATCTACATCATCGAAGTCAGCAGAATGTTCATTCTCATTAATATATTCCATCGCATACTCCTGATTATTAAACGATAAGAATTCATCAATACTTGTATCAGTAGAATACATTAAGCAGATTTCTTCCGTTCTAAGATCCTCAACAATTTGATTAATGTCCTCAGTTTCAATTCCTAATTCTTCAAGTTGATGCATTATTCTATAACAAATACTTTCAAAGTCATCCATTGTTGATGTTAGCTTATCAAGGTTTTCAGCGAAGTGATAACTATTCATTAAATCCAGAAATTCATGGTATATCCCTCGTTCGTCATAAACACTATGGCATGACATTCGGACCTCTTCAATTATACTGGATAATAAATAGTAATTAAACTTGTACTCGATTCTTAGTTTATTTATAGAGTCGTTAGAATAATATTCTTCAGAGTTGTCTTTTAAGCGTGGAACTATAGAATTTTTAAGGGTACAAATAAAGTCGGTATCACGAGAAATAATTCCGCATTCAATGTTATTTGCTGATTCATCCGAGAAGTTAGACGAACCAATAAATACTATATTATTAGTCATAATAATCTTGGCATGATTTTTAAAATTGAAATGAGTACTGAATATAGAATCAAAATTTTCAGGATCCAGCTTATTCAGATATACATTTATAACTTCTCTAGCTCTATTTCTAGCGTTACCATAATACGTTTCAAACCTATTAGGTATATTTGTAATAATATCTACAGTGGTCGTTGAAGGTAATGTTTCTAAAGTATTGATTAAATTAGTTTTTCTCGCAGAGATATTATAAGTAAGAATGAACACATAGTCGGTATTAATAAAATCATCTAGAACTTCTTGATATGTTAGTTCACCTTGCGCCATAACAAACTCTGCTTCTCTTATAGGAATCCTAAGTATCATAAATATTTCTAACCTACCTTTACATCCATTTTAGGGAGTGATATTGCTTAAATTAATTATAATGGTTTATTGTTAGTTTCGGCTATTATAATGTTACATTTATTTCCATGTTTCACGATATAGGTAATCCAAAAGCAACAGCAACTGAGTATATTTTCGACATGGAGATGTCACTTCAAAGGTACATTCTTAAAAAACTATGAAAAATTTTATCACATACTATAAATATTAGCGAGCAATCCCAGTTGAGGAAATGCAACTAGAGAAAACCCATGGTTTGTAAATAGGTATTTACAATTCAGAAGATGTACACCTTCATTATTATTTATTGAGTCAACCTATACCAAAGTAATCCCTTAATTCCATGAAATGTTATAATATGTAAAAGTGAATTGACATTAGGGGGCGTTCTCATGTTTAAGCTTAGAGACTTTTTGTATTTAGATGAAAGAACAGTTGAAATCAAAAATCATAAAGTGTATACAAAAAATAAAAAAGCTGACCTGTTATTTAGATGAACAGATCAACTTTTTTGTATTAAATTACTTTTTTATTCCATTAACAATGTTCGTTTTAGTAACTGAATCGTAAGTGACAGTCACTTCATATACAATCCCACCAATAGTATATTCTCTAGTAGATGAATTTTGGTTTTGGGTTGTTGGGTTTGCGATGTTTCCACCGTCTAAAGTTGTAGAAACAACTTTCTTAGATGTACCATCAGAATAATTTAGTGTATAAGTTGCAATCACTTTAAATTGATTTTGTCCTTGAGCCTCTAGAGCAAGAGTGAGATCGCTTATACTTGTTACAACTACATTTTCAGCTACAGGTGCAGATGGTGCAGCAGGAACGGAGATAGAGTTAATTAATGTAACAGACTCACCAAAGAAGTTTTCATCACTTAGTTCATCAGAAGTGTAATTCAATGTACTATTAGGTATCAAGCCTGTTAAAGTAATTTCTTCCTTCTCTGTCTCGCCATTACTCAACGCTTTTACAATATCAAATGATAGTTCATACGTTCCAGTTTCTGCATCCCAAACGAAGTTAGGGCTTTCTGAACCATAATCTACGGAGTATTTAGTAATTGTAGCCCAAACATCAACATCAACTGTTGAACTGTTGTTACTATGAACTAGTCCAGCCTTTTGTCCATTATGAAACTTAGTTTCGGCTTTTACTTCAACATTTGTCAAAGAATGGCTATCTAATGAAACAGAAGTTGAGAATCCATAAGTATTGGTTTGACCCGGAATAGCCCATACGTTAGTAATCTCTTTTCCACCTACTGTGATAAACAGATTAGCTAAATCATCGCGAGCCCCATCAATGATCACTTCACCAAAGACTATTTTTGATGTACCAAAGTATCCAGTAATAGGAGAAAAGGTAATTTGAGCTGTTTCTAGTCCATTTGTATTTCTTCCGTCTTCTTGGACTACAGGATTCGAGACGGATGCTGGTGTTTTGGATGGTCCTTTTGCCATTACTCCAGTGCTCATTCCTAAAACTAAAGAACTAGTTAAAATTATTGTTCCGATTTTTTGTTTGTTCATTTCTCATTTCTCCTCTTAAATAAAATGTTTAAATAAGAGGGTCGGTTACACTACTAGCTCCAAATAGCCCAAGTGTCCATATAAAGGCTATCTTTCATAGCACCCCTAGATAGAGGTCCGGTTACACTACTAGCTCCATATAATCAAAGTGTCCAAATAGAGATTATATATCATAGCTTACCTAAAAAGTCCTATACATGGATAAGTTTCGTGGCCACGTTAATTACCTGTGTATAATTACCTACAGATTTATTATAGGTTCAGGGAAAAGAAAAAGGAATTTATTTCAATCGACAAATAGCAACAAATTTTTCGATATTGCTAAGTATAAAGTCTCGACCTTGTAGTAGATAAAAAGAACCGAAAAGCTCATTTAAACAAAGTATAAGTAAATTGAAGGTCTCTGATAATATGCAAATAAAGCCTATGGAAAGTAATTCACCTTCAACATAGAAAGTATATTAAGTTAAAAAATGGGATCGAAACAAAAAAACAGGAAATCACAACGATTTCCTGTTTTCTACTATCTAATAAATAACAACTGGATCGTAGGCACTCAGATAGTTATATACCTTTTTCATTACATCAGGTGGAACGTTAACGCAGCCATTTGATCCTGCATTGTGGTACGCATTGCTTGACCAGTTGCTTCGCCAGCTTGCGTCGTGGAATCCTTGACCGCTGTTTGTAAAGGGTGCCCAATAATCTACATCAATGGCGTAATCATCACCTGTGAGTGTGTAGGGTGTCCGTTTAAAGAGAATGTACCATACCCCTTTTAATGTATCTTGTTGTGTACTTCGGTTACCAGTAACGACATTGGTAGTTAAGACTAATTGTCCTTCTTTGTAAATCCACATCCGTTGTTCGGCAATGGATACTTCAGCATAAGTCGTACCGATGCCATAGTTTGAAGTTGTTTCATAGCCGTAGCCTTCTCCATCCCAGCCATTCCCATAAATATTAGAAGCAGAAACAAATCCTTCTCCAGTTTGAAAAGCTTCTTGGATCGCGGTTGTTTCTCTTTCAATATTAAGTGCCCAACCATACCCTTCTCCTTTAACCGAAATATCTTGACCTGAGTGTGTTTTAAAAGAGAAGTCTTTGCCTAAGGTTGAGTGAGAGTCATTAATCTCAGAAATTTTTTCAAGAATCGTATCTGAATGAATCAATACATCCATTTCTTCTGACAAAGAGGCATTTACAATAAGTTCTTTAGCCTGTAATGAAAAGACTTGATCTTGTAACTGATACTCAACGGTGTGTGAAAGTAATTCTTGCAGTTTTTCTACTTGGCTTTGTACAACTTGACTGTCTTCTTTGATGGGATGTAGGAACAGTGAATTTAGGAAAACTTCACTAGTATACTCATGCTTGTCAAATTCCTCCAAAATGCCGTGAACATCATATTGTTCACCACTCATGCTTTCAGAAATCATAATTTCGCCATTTTCTATGTGCGCCTTAGCATCTATTGGTTCCTCTAAATTTTCATTTAAGGAAGTGAGTGCTAGTTCTAGCTCATTTCTCAGATCTTCGCTGCGATATGAATCCATGTTACTTGGATGTAAGTAATAGGCTTTTGCTTCAGATGAAGGGAAAAGTGTCCATTGATCTTTTACCATTTCTTTAATTTCTGACAAGTCCATTTCTGAAAAGTTCATCGGAGTTTCTGTTCCTGCTAAAATTAGTTGGTCTTCGATATAGATATGGTTGTTTAAAAGAGAGGATTGCAACTTTTCTAGAGTTTGATCAGCTGTCAGCCCACCTACTTCAATGCCGTTAATGGTGACATTTGCATTAAAGTGGGTTCTCTGATAAAAGCTTAGTGTCAAAATAATAAGCCCAATCAGAAAGATCGTTATTGCTATAATATACTTCCAATTTTTAAACCATTGAGTTTTCTGTGAAGGGTTATACTCTTCAACTGGTTTTTCTACGGGATCACTCATACAATATTCCCCCAAACCTAACATAATTAGACTTTAAACTAAAAGCCTTTACTCCAATTTTACTAGATGGAAAGAATGAATTTTGTCGCAATTTGTTAGTTGAAGAAGTTTATTATTCATTTTCTATTACATTTCTTAGCTCAGCTTTTCTCCTGATTTTTTTAAAATAAATCCACTATTGACCTAGAGGCAAATATATTGGTTTATGAGTATTTAGCTGAACGGAAAAAACAGGACTACATATAATGATCAGAAATAAAATCAAAGGAGAGGTCCGTCATGATTCATCCCGATACTGAGCTTCGCTATGTAAATGATGAAATAGGGTTTGGAGTGTTTGCAACAAAGTTCATACCAAAGGGAACTATAGTCTGGGCACTAGATGATCTAGACCAAGTGCTCGATCCTTCCTTCGTGGAGAGCCTTGATAATCAAAGACAAAATCAGGTGAAAAAATATTCGTATCGAGATCATAAAGGAAGATACATTCTGAGCTGGGATATAGGACAATATGTAAATCATAGTTTCAAAGCGAATTGTATAAGTACGCCTTATGATTCGGAAATTGCCATTAAAGATATTGAACCAGGGACGCAGTTAACGGACGAGTATGGTTGTTTGAATTTAGAGGAGCCATTTGCCTGTCTACCTGAAGAAGGAGTGGAGAGAACTTACGTATGTAAGGACGACTTACTCGAGAATTACAAAGAATGGGACCAATTGCTCTTAGAGGCTTATCAATTTGTTGACAAAGTGGAACAACCACTTGGTTTTCTTATTCCCACCTCGTATAAAAAGAAAATGAAACTTGCTGCAGAAAAGAAAGAAGTGATTGACTCCATAAAATCTCTTTACTTTGAAGACAAACAATAGGGGAAGATATTATGTCGTTTATTACTGTAAAGTCGATAAAGTCATCGAGCCGATCTTTGAGAATCCATCCTGTTTTAGCTGAGAAGATAGGGATAAATAAGAGAAGGAAGAAAATCGACATTTGTTATGGAAATCGTCAATATGAAGCAACCATGTCTATAACGAAAAAGGTATCTAAGGACGTGATTGAGCTGGATCAAAGTAGCATGGAGAAATTAATGATTGATCCTTGCTATCGTTATAACTGCCAATATAAAGATGGTAACGTACTCATTGGGCCGTTAATAGGACTACTGTACAGTCATAAAACACGATATTTAAAAAAACGTTTTTCTAATGAAGAAAAGAAAAAACGGTATGAAGCCTATGCACAAATGATGCAAAAGATAGGCGGAGTCATTTATGCGTTTGCTACCGATCAAATAGATTACGAAAAAGAAGAAGTAAAAGGGTTTGTCTATAACGAATCTACATCTACTTGGGAGGAGAAGGTTTTTCCTTTACCGGGAGTGATTTATCGTAAGGTATCCGTAACAGAGGAGTTAGAAAAGAAAATGAAAGGAAAGATAGTAAATTCCTATCGTTTTACTAAATATGAATTTTGGGAAATGCTAAAAGACCATTATAAAATAGCAAAACACCTGCCTGAAACAACCAATGAGATTACCAAAAGCAAGTTAGATGATCTACTAGGAAAGTATGATAAGGTAATTTTAAAGCATACAAAAAAGAAATTGGGATATGGGATCTACCTCATTACAAAGGAAAAAGATCACTATCACATTACAAAAAACTTAACATATGACTCTTTCTCTATATCTAATGATGAAATGGTTGAATTCCTGGAGAAACATCAGGAAGATTATATTATTCAGCAATTTGTCTCTTTAAAAATGTATGAAAATCGAAAAATTGATTATCGTTTAATTTTCACAAAGACTGTAGAGGAAAAGTGGGAATGTAAGGGGATTTTAGGTTGGTTAGGTGCGGTTGGAGGGTTTACCATTCATACGTTAGTTGAAACGAATGGACGAACACTTGAAGAGATGCTTAAAATGCAGTTTGATTATACCCCAAAGCAAATAGCAAAAAAGAAAAAAGAGATGATAAAAATTGGAAATGACATTGCATGGGCATTAGATACAATAGAACGCCCGTATATTGATTTTGGCTTCGATTTTGGGCTGGATGAAAGTGGGAAGGTTTGGGTCTTTGAAGCCAATGTATACCAACAACTTTGGTCTCCTCTTTATCTTGATGACTACGATATGTATGAACAGATTATAGAGTGCGTGATAAAGTATTTAGAGAAAGAAGCTATGAGCTAGCATTTGAATGTGCTAGCTCTTATTTTATGATTCATCGGTCGCGACCAATCAAGTTAAATACAAGCTTTATATTCTTTCATAATATTATTTATGATGGTTTTAACTGGTAAAATCTCTTTAATTTCATGCACTCTTGCTCCGGCAAAAACGAGGCCATTCTCGCAATCTCCATTCATAGAAGTAATCAAAGAATCTAATGTACAAAAACGATAAGAACAGTTTTTTAAGCAATCCATGCACTTCTTAATTTTTACCTTTTTATTATCGGAAATAAGTTCAGTAAAATGATTACTGATCGCACGACCCTGGAGACCAACAGTTGTTTTTATTAAGAGAGTATCATCCTTCCGAGCATGTACATATTTTTCTTTAAATGATAACGGTGCATCACATTCTTCACTAGCAACAAACCTCGTCCCCATCTGTACGCCGGAAGCTCCCATGCTTAAGACATATGCGAGATCTTCCCCAGTCATAATTCCGCCAGCAGCAATAACGGGAATATCCACCGCCGACACCACTTCTGGCAAAAGATCGAATAAAGGTCTTTCCGTCCCAAGGTGTCCACCGGCTTCATGGCCTTCAACAACAACAGCAGAAGCACCAAGACGTTCTGATAGCTTAGCAAGCTTCGCTGAAGAGACAATGGAGATGACGGGGATACCAGCTTCTTTGCCCCAAGCATACATATCTCTTGAAATTCCTGCGCCTGATATAATGAAGTCAACTTTTTCTTCAATTGCTGCTTTCATTTTTTCAGTAAAGTCATTCATAGCGAAAAGAACGTTTACACCAATATAGCCCGAATCCTTAATAGATTCCTTCGCTTTCCTAATATGGGATCGCATTTCATCGACGGTAATCCCAGTTCCTGATATGATCCCAATTCCGCCAGCGTTCGCAACAGCAGATGCGAGCCTACTTAACGAAATTCCTACTCCCATACCACCTTGAATGATCGGAACCTTTGGCAACATATGACCTATTTTCAATTGTGGAGAGCTCAATAAAATACCCCATTTCATCACATTTATTAAGTAACAAATTCTCGTAATCTCTATAAAGAGTAGCAACTTTGGTTATGAAAAGCTGTGACCTAATTAACTTTCACTTTAGAAGTTGATAGAAGAAAGATGCATTGAAGTGTGAGGAGATGGCTTAATGGTTGTGTAAAGACTGACCATGTTGTGATTGTTCGGAGTTAATTATCTCTACCCTTGCATAAGCCGCGAGAAATATTTGTCCTGTGAGGACTGTCAACGGCTTGTGCAAGGGTATGAGTCTAAAACTTTAAGAGTACATTCTCAACGTATTATGATATCGCCCAATCGGTACAACAGAAGGAGAGCCAGAAACGGGATCTTTGATGACCGTGCAATGAAGACCAAAAATATCTTCAATTAGTTTGCTTGTAATGACCTTCGATGGTTCTCCTTCTGCAATAAGCTTTCCTTTATAAAGGGCAAAAATATGGTCTGCGTAACGGGCGGACAAGTTGATGTCATGTAGAACCATGACGATGGTTGTTCCGTGTTTTCGATTAAGATCGGTTAGCAGGTCTAGAATTTCAACTTGATAGGTAATATCTAAATAGGTTGTTGGTTCATCCAGAAATAAGATGTCTGTTTGCTGCGCCAGAGCCATTGCAATCCATACACGCTGTCTTTGACCACCTGAAAGTTCATCAATATTTTGCTCAGCAAATTCCGTGATTTTCATCATTTCCATTGCCTCAGCAACTGCCTCATAATCTTTTTTTGTCCAACCTTTTAAAAACGTTTGGTGTGGAAATCTTCCTCTTCCAACTAAATCAGCAACCGTTATACCTTCAGGGACAATAGGCGATTGTGGCAAAAGCCCTAACACACGAGCCAATTTTTTTGGTGGAATTTTATGGATCGATTTTCCGTCTAGGGTAACTTGACCAGAAGTAGGTTTAATAAGCCTAGCCATCGTTTTTAGAAGTGTCGATTTTCCACAACCGTTGGCTCCAATGATGATGCTTATTTGATTGCTTGGAATCGAAATACTCACATCATGAAGAATCGTCTTATGATCGTATCCTGCCGTGATGCCTTCAGATTGAAAAATATGTGTCGGTTTCATTATAAATCTCCCTTTCGATTCATTCGGATTAGCAAATAGATCAAGTAAGGCGCACCAAGAATACCTGTAATGACGCCTACAGGATATCTAGTAACGAATGCAAATTGGCCAATAAGATCGGATGCTAAAACTAAAATGATCCCAACAAGACCCGCTGGAATAATAGTTGAAAACCCAACACCAACTAGTCTTTTGGCGATAGGTCCAGAAAGAAATGCGACAAATGCAATTGGTCCTGTTGTTGCGGTAGCTAATGCAATAATAAGGACAGAACTAATAATAAGTATTAGTCTTGTCTTATTCGTATCCACTCCAAGTGAAGTTGCTGCTTGCTCTCCAAGCTCTAATATATCTAATCGTTTGCCCAGTAATATAATGATGGGTGTACAAATAAGAACAATCACAATAAGCGGATAAAGAGTCTCCATCTTCGCTCCATTTAGACTACCACTTAGCCATCTCATGGCAGTAGGAATATCATGTTGCTGACCAATCATTAATAGATAGGAAATGACAGCGTTCAGCATGGCTTGAATTCCAATTCCTATTAATATTAATCTCCCTATTGAGAAAGAGTGTCCTTTTGATAAGAGAAAAATAATAAACACTGTAGCCAGTCCACCAACAACAGAAGCAATTGAAACAACCGTATTACTTGCCTGAAGAACAATGATACAAAAAACAGCTGCTACACTTGAACCAGCTGTTATTCCGATGACATTAGGGTTTGCTAAAGGATTTCGTAACATAGTCTGAAATACGGTTCCCGCAACTCCGAAAGCGAATCCAGCAAAAACACCTGCCACCATTCTCGGAAATCGAATGGTGCCGACTGCAAATGATGCCCCTTGTACTTCCTCACCTAACAAAACACGTATGACATCCTGAACCGGGTACATTGTATTTCCTAACATAAGTATCGCACAGCATAGTGCAACAGCAATGATGGCTAGCAATGTTGTGACAAACAGATAGCGACGACGCCTTTTTGTTCTACCTACTATAATTAGATTGACGGTTTCCTTTATCATAACGATCGCATTTTCGCTTTCATAGTTAGTAAGATTAAAATGGGAGCCCCAATAAATGCTGTTACTACACCAACTTCAAGTTCACCAGGTCTACCGACAAGCCTGCCGCATATATCTGAGATTGTTAAAATAAGGGCACCTGAGAGAGCTGACATCGGGATAATATAACGTAAATCAGGACCAATCAAAAGTCGTACCATGTGGGTTGCTAATAAGCCAATAAAACCAATAGGACCTGCTAGTGCTGTTGTTACAGCGCACAATAGAACGCCACCAAAAGCAGCAATAAGTCTAAGCGTGCCAGTACGTACTCCTAAACCTGTAGCAGCTTCATCACCTAATGCTAATGCATTTAGTGCTGGAGCTGTAAATATCGCGATTCCTATTCCTACAATGAGAAAAGGAATAAAAATAGAGATCGAGCTCCAGTTTCCTGCTCCAACACTACCTACCTGCCAAAATCTAAATTGATCCATAACGTTTGAGCGGGGAATCATAATGGCCATTACAAGCGAGGATAATGCAGCACTTGTAGCAGCGCCTGCTAGAACTAGTTTAAGGGGTGTGGCACCGCCACTCCCCATTGAACCAATTCCGAATACAAAAATGGCAGTTATGATGGCTCCCGCTAGTGCAAGCCAAATATATTGACTAGCAGTACTGATATTTAAAAAGGAAATGCCACAAACGACGAATAGGGCGGCACCTGTGTTAACTCCCAATATGCTAGGATCTGCAATAGGATTGCGTGTGACTGATTGCATTAGAGCCCCAGAAACACCTAATGCTGCACCACACATAAAACTAAATACAGTTCTAGCGATTCTTTGGCGAACAACACTTGCTTCGTGAGTCTGTACATCTGGTTGGAATAAACCAATTATGAGTTCGTTCCAACCAATGGTACGAGAGCCAAAGGCAAGAGAAGCCAATACACATAAACCGAGTAAAATTAGAGAGAGTATAAAAACTCTGATAAAGTTTTTCGGAAGATGTAACTGCTTATTTTTGGAAACGGATGGATGAATCATCTACTCTAACTTGCTAACAGCTTCTGAGATTAGAGTTACGTATTCATCAATTGAATATTGAATGGAAAGTGGATTCGGAGTTCCTGCTGCTGCAAGTGGGGTGTTATCTCCAATAATAACAACAGATCCTCTTTCAATTGCTGGAACTTTCCCAAGAATTGGGTCAGCTTGTAGGGCAGTTAACGAATTTTCATCTCCATATGAAATTAATACTTCAACATCATTTAGCGCATCTGCATTTTCAGCACTTAATTCAATATAAAAACTATTTGAGTCAGCAATTTCACTCATAATACTTTCTGGGTATTCCATTCCTAACTCACCAAGAAACTCTCCACGAGGATCTGCAGGTGTGTAAACGTAAAACTTAGATAAGTCTGCTGCGTTAATCATAGCAAATGCAGCTTTTTTTCCTTTAATTTCAGGATGTTCATTTGCTTTATCTTCAATTAATTGCTCTGTATCAGCGATAAGTTGTTTTCCTTCTTCTGCCATTCCCATTCCCATAGAGTTTAGTGTAATTTGGTCACGCCACGAAGTGACCCAAGGACCAGTTTCATATGCTACAACTGGGGCAATTTGACTTAACGTTTCATATTCTTCTTGAGTAATTCCAGAATACGATGCAAGAATAACATCTGGTTTAGCATCTGAAATGGCTTCAAAATCTAACCCGTCCGTATCTTGGAAAATATTTGGTTGTTCTGCACTAAGCTTTTTTAATTTCTCAGCAGTCCAAGGCAACATGCCGCTATCATCTTGAACTCCATAGTTTGCAGCTGAGAAACCAACTGGCACTACACCAAGTGCAAGAACAACGTCATGGTTTGCCCATGAAATGGTAACAACGCGTTCAGGTTTTTCCTCAATGACCGTTTCACCCAATGCATGATTGATCACGATCGGATAGTCAGATGTTGTTACTTCGGTATCAGCTATCTCAGTATTAGGGTCTTCAGTTGAAGTTGGTTCAGATTGTGAATTTGATTGCTGGGTGGAACAACCTACCAGTGCGAACATAAGAATAGCAACCAGTAGTGCTGTAAGTAATGAAACTTTCCGTTTTGTCTTCATTTGTGTGACCTACCTTATCATTTTTATTTTGAGAATAATTATCATTATCGTTAATATAGCCCCTCTTTCTCGGGTTGTCAATAAATAAAAAAATAAGTGTGAGATGATGCACATTTTCAGTGTTTTTATCGTTTTGTGATCTTTAACAGTGTAATCATATCCGTTTTTTTATTGATGGTTTTTATTGTAAGTATGAAAGTCTTACTGTATATTTAATTGAGAATGATAATTATTTACAACTATTGATGAAGGAGTGAGGTATATGACACAGGAAACCAATTTGTATGATGTAACAGTGATTGGAGGTGGACCAGCTGGATTGTATTCAGCTTTTTATAGTGGACTTCGAGAGATGAAAACGAAAATCATTGAGTATCAACCCAAACTAGGTGGCAAGGTACATGTCTATCCTGAAAAAATGATTTGGGATGTTGGTGGCTTGATACCGACTCCAGGATCAAAACTAATCGAGCAGCTTGTCGAACAAGGGTTAACCTTTGATCCGACTGTTGTTTTAAATGAAAAAATAGATTCGATCAGCCGACAGGAGAATGGACATTTCCTCCTGAAAGCTTCATCCGGAAGAGAACACGTATCAAAGACCGTTATTGTTGCAGTTGGGAGTGGAATCCTAAATCCTTATAAGCTGCCAATTGAAGGAGCAGAAAGATTTGAGGTTTCCAATTTAAACTACACGGTTAAATCATTAAAGCAATTTAAAGATAAGATCGTCATCATTTCTGGTGGGGGAAATTCGGCCATTGACTGGGCTAATGAATTAAAAGGCGTTGCGAAAAAAGTGTACCTTTCTTACCGGAAAGAAGCGTTAAAAGGCCATGAAGCACAAGTAACGCAATTGCTAAATAGTTCAGTTGACTGTTTGTTTCAAACAGAAATTACGAAATTACTAGCAGCACCAGAACAAGATAGAATTCAATCGGTTGAGTTAACGAATCAACAAAATAACGAGACGACTACTCTTGAAATAGATGAAGTCATTATTAACCATGGGTTCGAACGAGACTCAACGTTACTTGGAAACAGTAAGCTTGATATTAAATTAGTTGATGATTTTTTTATTAAAGGCGATTCTTCTGGAGGATCTTCGATTCCGGGCTTGTATGCAGCAGGCGACATTTTAATGTGTGAAGGCAAAGTCAACTTAATTGCTGGTGCGTTTCATGATGCAGCCAATGCTGTGAACAAAGCGAAGCAATACATAGAGCCTAGTGCCAAAAAAGTGGCGATGGTTTCCTCTCATAATGAAGTGTTTAAGGAGCGAAATCGTGAGTTGGTTCGAGGGATACTGGGGTAATGACGTAAGAGTAAAATTGGATGTTGATTTAATTAGAGAGTGCTATCTTGTTATAGAAATAATGAAATAAGGAACCCTGTTTGAAAAACAGCAGGATTCCTTATTTGATCTATATTCCTTTTTTCGAAAAATTAATAGAACTCATAGTTACTAAATTCTTTTGTTTCTGTTTTAATAGGCTTTCGTTTTTTTTCTATGAAGCGAACGCCTCCAATAAATAATCGAACAATCCAAAATGTAACTGATAAGACTGCAACAGTGTAAAACCCATTCCATCCTTTTCTAAATTCTACGAGATTTGTCTTTTTTTCAAGTACACTTTCAATTAAGGCCATTGGTATACTAAATAGAAATACGCTGAGAATAATCTTCATTGGTTTCATCTTATAAGTAAATTGGTTGTACATAACACAGGATAGGGGAAACAGAATATATAAAAACACAATGTTGGAATCAAAAAGCTTCGGAAAATATCTATTTGGATATTGTACATATTTTCTTTTGGTAACTGGTCCATCAATTAGTGTAGAAACCAATGTTTTAAACAGATAGATGAGAAACCAATCTTTAAAATCACCTTTTCGACGGAATAATAAGGCCCAACCGGCCATGCCTACTGAAGTAATGATATGTAGTAGTTTTCTCTCTTTCATATAACCGCTTCCTTTATCATCGTTAGAATTCAATGGCTCTAATATTATTGTTTGGATTGTACATTTTAAAATTTCAACTAAAAGTATTTGCTTGCTACTTTTTCTGCCGTTCTTGTTGCTAAAGCTTGTGTAGTAAGAGTAGGGTTTGGTCCACCGATGCCATTATAGTGAACACTGTTATCGGCAATAAACAATCTTTTTACTTGGTATGCTTCACAACAGTCATCAACCACATGACCCATGCGCATCGTTGATTCAATATGGACGAATAAATGAGCTGGCCAGTTTGTACGAATAATCTTTTTTGCTCCAGCCTTAAGTAAAATTTCAGCGGAAATTTTTGACAGTTGATCTCTCTTTTTCTTATCTTCTTTGCTTGGTGAATAGCGAATAACCGGAATATAACCGTGTTCATCTTTTAATACGGGATCAAGTGATACTCCATTTCTTTTATGAGGTTGGTCATCAGTTAGAATCATAATACTTAACGTGTTCTGATAATTACTCATCCACTCTTTTAGCTCATCTCCAACCAACCGTCCCTGTAATCCCCATGGATCTTGAGATGAAAGATCTTGTTTAAAAGAATAACCACTTTGACTAAAACCAAAAGTCAAAGCCGAAAACAAACCAGGGCTAACTCCAGAAGGCTGAATACACCCTAAGCCGGGGTAGTCTAACCTGCCGCCAGAAGTTGGACCAACGAAAGGATTAATATGTTTCTGCCCTAACATACCGAGAATATCTTTTTCATCAAATACGCCAGTAATCCAATCCCAATAATGGTTTGTCAATCCACGTCCAACCCATGAATTATAGGGAAGTTGTGAATTAAGCCATAACCTTGGAGTCTCAATACAACCAGCTGCCATGACAACAACTTTGGCATATAATTCACCTTTCTCACCTGTCCATGTATCTCTGTATTCTACTCCCACAGCTCGTAACTCTCCACTTGGATCTTGTTCGGTTAGTATTTTTGTCGTATATGTATTAGGTCGGATTTCTACCTTTCTAGTCTCAAGTGCAAGAGGAATATAACTGACGTTAGTCGAGCGTTTTGCTACTTTATCCATTGATGGGCCATGCGGACAGCCATTTACACAGTGACCGCATAAAGTGCATCCCTCTAATTTAGATAATTCCTTTAAACTATGGTTTTTATCCATAAGCTTTTTATTTGGATGTAAAATAGCATTTGGTTGTGGACGATAGCCAGGTTCTGATGGGTTTAATGTATTAATAAATGACCAACCGGCTTTTTTTGCTCCATAGTAGAACATTTCTTCTTTTGCAGTCGTTGGTGCAGGGCGAACAGGTAATGTAGCTTCGACTTTTTCATAGTAAGGAAGTAACTCACGGTATGAGATAGGCCAAACATCATCAATTGCCTTTGAATAAGCTCGTGGCGAATTAGCCCAATAATGTTGAGTCGTTCCACCGACACCTGTTGATTGCCAGAGTTTCCCGCCAGCAGGAATGATCCGCTGCCATGGAGCACGCCTGCGGTCAGCGGGTCCCCAACGGAGACGACCGGAAATCGTATCATTCATAGAGTGTTCGAACTTAGTATATTGTTGTCGAAAGAGGTTAATATCCAAGTCATCAGGACTAGAACTACTCTTAGATCCGCGACTTTGATTAGGATGGCTCCACTTTTTATTTCCATACCAAGGACCTGCTTCTAAAATTAAAACATTTACTCCGAGCTCTCCTAACTCTTTGGCAGCGACAGCTCCTCCACCCCCAGCTCCAATGATAAGTACATCAACATCAACAGTCATTTTGTACACCTTACCTTCATTCAGAAAAATTTTTTACAAGAAATCCGCGCAGGTCGCGATAACCATACGCAGGACCTGGATAATGAACTAAATCCCATGTCACAAAGGGTCTTTCAATTCTCCTGTTTTCTGGGGGGGATAAGCGAGTTGTACCAAGAGAAAACCATTCAGAATAGTAACCAAGTAAAATCATTTGATGAAGGTTGCCTAAAATATTTTCTACTAAACCTAAATTTCCTTGAAAAGGAGGGGGAAGACTCTCCATATCAACTTCTCCTTGTTCTAATAAATAAATAGCTTCGAAGCGGTCGTTCACTGAAAGAGAAGAGAATGGTCCTCCTTCTGGGAATATAGATGGATTGGGCATTTCCTTAACTTTTTGTGAGAGACTAAGTTGCGTAGCACCAGCATCAAGTACTTCGGCAGTTACAGCAGATAGCTGAATATGATTCATTCCCCATTGACCTTGAATGGAAATATAATGGTCTAACCCCCATATAAGGTAATCATCTAGCCGTAAGTCTAGTGCTCCATTGGTGGAAGGAATGACAGCATCTGCAAAAGCCATAAAGGTCGCTCGAGTATGAGCCGTACTCGTTTGGTTTGTAGGTAATGGTAATTGTATGGGTCTTGATTGCGATAAAGAAGATGATTGGTTTGATACTAAAGAAGCTAAAGATTCTTTGAATTCATGAAAAAGACTTTTAGATGGCTTCATTAGGTAATCCTTTCTCTTTTTTTATCATAATTGCCATAATGTAATGGATTTATTAATAAAATGAAAAATAGTGGGGGAAAAAGTAGATGAAACTTGACGATAAGTGTAGGAAGCAGTTTCAACTTTGTCTTTAAGCATGCTTACTTAAGAGTATGGTAGACGAGAAAAAACACTCGATGTCTGATGGCAACGAGTGTTTCTTTCTTTTATTTAGTTTTCTGAATTACCATTCCTTCGGTTCATAATTCAACTCTCTAAATAATTGGGTACGCTCTTTCTTGGATAAATCTCTCCATTGACCAGGAGGGAGATTTCCTAAATGAATATTCATGATCCGAGTTCTTTGCAGTCTGTAGACGTTGTATCCTAGCTCTTCACACATGCGGCGAATTTGGCGGTTTAACCCCTGTGTTAAAATAATTTGAAAATCATATTTCGATAACGGTCTTACTTCACAAGGAAGCGTTTTTGTACCTAATATTTTCACACCTTCTGACATATTCTTTACAAATTCAGGTGTAATCGGCTTGTCCACTGAAACGATATATTCTTTTTCGTGCCGATTTTCAGCACGTAAAATCTCATTCACAATATCACCATCGTTGGTTAGGAGGATTAAGCCTTCTGAATCTTTATCAAGCCTTCCAATATTAAATACTCTTAACGGGTGATTCACTAAATCAACTATATTTCCTTTTACTTTCTTTTCTGTTGTACTTGTAATTCCTACAGGTTTATTTAAAGCAAGGTAGACATTATTTCTGGCAACCCGAATCGGTGCTCCGTTTACTAGGACATCATCGCCAGGTTGGACTTGATCGCCTATGTTTGCTCGTTTGCCATTGATTGTAACTCTTCCTTCACTAATGAGTTTATCCGCACCGCGCCTTGATGCTTTTCCTGCTTCACTTATATATTTATTAATACGCATAAAAATCACGACCTTACGTTGATAATTGTATAGTAGCGTATCAAATATACCTTATTTTCAATAGTGAATCAAAAACCTCATTTAGTTTTACGTGAGCATACTACGAGTGGTTGCTTACTTTTAAAAGTAGTTATTTATCTAAACTTGTACTCATAGTGTAAAAAAGTGGACAAACAATAAGAAGGGAGGAAGCAAAGCTTAAAGATTTCGATAAGATTAGGAAAAGGGAGAGTAATTTAAATAATTAGAATAAAATGTGAAGAGTGGAGATTTCAGGATTATCCCGCTACTTTTAGGCTTTTTGAACTTGACTACTAGCCCATATCTAGTCTTCAATGAACGCATACTAATAGATAAATATTTTAATTTTTTAAAAAAAATGTTACAATGTGAAAAGGTTATACTGATCAGAAAAGATGTGTGACTAGGTCGAACCCTTTGCTGTGGCGCCTAAGTAGAAGCGCCGACATCCTTTCTGTAAATCTTAGGACATAAGGATGGTAAACATGACCAACAAATCTAATGAAACAGATGTTATCTTAATTGGTGCCGGTGTCATGAGTGCGACTTTGGGGGTACTTCTTAAAGAATTAGCTCCAGACTGGGAAATTTCAGTATTTGAGAAGCTCTCAAAAGCAGGAGAGGAGAGCTCAAATGAGTGGAATAATGCGGGAACTGGGCACGCCGCTTTGTGTGAGCTTAATTATACCTCTGAGAGACCAGACGGTTCGGTAGATATTAGTAAGGCTATAACCATTAATGAACAATTTCAGGTGTCCATGCAGTTCTGGGCTCATCTTGTTAAAAGCAAACTGATAGATGATCCAGAAGATTTCATCATGCCACTGCCTCATATGAGTTTAGTTCAAGGTGAACAAAACGTTCAGTTTTTAAAAAACCGCTTTAAAGCGCTTTCAGAGAACCCGCTTTTTGAAGGAATGGAGTTTTCTGAAGATCCGGGAACATTAGCGGAATGGATTCCGCTTATTATGCAAGAACGAACAACAAGTGAACCGATTGCAGCTACAAAAATTGACTCTGGAACGGATGTTAATTTTGGTGCTTTAACACGAAAACTATTTGATCAGTTAGAACGAAATCATGTACAAATGAATTACAATCATGCTGTCATCGATATTAATCGTACTAGTGACGGTAAGTGGGAGCTAAAGGTACGAAATCTCGATAGTGGTACGGTAGAACATCATATTGCAAAATTCGTCTTTATCGGAGGCGGTGGGGGAAGTATACACTTGCTCCAGAAATCTGGTATTCCTGAAGGAAAACATATTGGCGGATTCCCGGTAAGTGGAATTTTTATGGTTTGCAATAATCCAGATATTGTAGAACAGCATCATGCAAAAGTGTACGGAAAAGCTAAGGTTGGGGCTCCACCAATGTCTGTTCCGCATCTAGATACACGTTATATAGATAATAAAAAGTCATTGCTCTTTGGACCGTTTGCTGGCTTTTCACCGAAGTTTTTGAAATACGGGTCAGTATTTGACTTATTAACTTCTGTAAGAGCGGATAATCTTGTTACGATGTTGGCAGCAGGCGCAAAAAATATGTCATTGACGAAATACTTGATTCAACAAGTCATGTTATCAAAAGAAAAGCGCATGGACGAGTTGCGTGAGTTTATTCCAAATGCGAAAAGTGAAGATTGGGATTTAGTCGTAGCTGGTCAACGTGTGCAAGTGATTAAAGATACCGAAGCAGGCGGAAAAGGGACTCTTCAGTTTGGTACAGAAGTTATCACGGCTGCTGATGGTTCAATAGCAGCGTTATTAGGAGCATCTCCAGGTGCATCTACTGCTGTTCATGTTATGCTTGAAGTGATCTCGAAATGCTTCCCTGAGCAGGTGAAAGAGTGGGAGCCGAAAATTAAAGAGATGATTCCTTCCTACGGCCTGTCATTAATGGAAAATCCAGACCTTTTACAAGAGGTCCATGCTTCAACCGCTGAAACACTTAGATTAGATTGTATCGAACAAGCAAATCTAAACAGAAACACGCGTATGTTACTCGAAGGATAAATTCCAATCAGGGATTTATCCTTTTTTTGGTAAAAAGAAAGTCGCTATCTCGTATCAGATAGCGACTTTCTTTCTTTATTAATTTCGGATTAGGTAATCAAATGCTCCTAATGAAGCAGTTGCCCCGGATCCCATTGAGATAATGATTTGATTATAAGCACTGTCTGTACAATCTCCAGCTGCAAATAATCCAGGAAGTGTGGTACTTCCGTGCTTATCTACAATGATTTCACCCATGCGGTTACGTTCAACCGTTCCTTCTAACCAGTCTGTGTTAGGAACAAGACCAATTTGAACAAACACACCTTGTAACTCGACATGTTTCACTTCTTCTGTATCACGATCAATGTAAGAAATTCCGTTTACACTATCTGTACCTGTAATTTCTTTTGTTTGAACGTTCTTTAGGACCGTTACATTCGGAAGACTGTATAGACGTTTTTGTAAAACTTCATCCGCTTTAAGCTCAGGCATAAACTCAAGCACGGTTACATGCTTCACGATACCAGCAAGATCGATTGCTGCCTCGATTCCAGAGTTACCACCACCAATTACGGCTACATCTTTTCCTTCAAATAATGGACCGTCACAATGAGGGCAGTATGCTACACCCTTATTTTTAAATTCTTGTTCACCAGGAACGCCAACATTACGCCAACGAGCACCTGTTGATACAATAACCGTTTTACTCTTTAGAACAGCACCATTTTCTAGTTCTAGTTCAAAAAGATCGTTCTTTTCGATACGTTTAGCGCGCTGTAGATTCATGATATCGATGTCGTACTCTTTTACATGCTCTTCAAGGCTTGCTGCAAGCTTAGGACCTTCTGTTTGTTTCACGCTAATGAAGTTTTCAATAGCCATTGTATCCATTACTTGTCCGCCAAAGCGTTCCGCAACGATACCGGTACGAATTCCTTTACGTGCTGCATAGATTGCTGCACTTGCTCCAGCAGGACCGCCTCCGACAACAAGAACATCGAATGGTTCTTTATCAGAAAGCTCAGATGCATCTGGACCGCTACCCATTTTTGCAAGAATTTCTTCAACTGTCATACGACCGCCGCCAAAGAACTCTGCATTTAAATAAACGGATGGAACAGACATAACATTTTTGTATTCTACTTCATCCTTAAATGCAGCACCATCAATCATGGTGTGCGTAATGTTAGGATTTAGAACACTCATCATGTTTAGAGCTTGTACAACATCAGGGCAGTTATGACAACTTAAGCTGACGTATGTTTCAAAGTGAAATTCACCTTTAATGTTTTTCACTTGGTCAATGACACTTTGATCTACTTTTGGAGCTCGTCCACTTACTTGTAGAAGAGCTAATACCAATGAAGTAAATTCGTGCCCTAACGGAATACCAGCAAATTCAACGCCTGTATCTTCACCGATACGATTAACACTGAAGCTTGGAGTTCTCGTTAATTCTGCTTTCTCAACAGTGATTTTTGGAGACATCGTTGCTAACTCTTCAACGAGAGCAAGCATGTCCTTAGAAACGCTGTCGGTACTAGCACTAACTTTTAGAAGGATGTCACTTTCTAGAAGTTTTAAGTATTCATTTAATTGTGCTTTAATTTCTGCTTCAAGTACCATTTACCGGTCTCCTTAGATCTTTCCTACTAGGTCAAGGCTAGGCTTAAGTGTTTCGCCGCCTTCTTGCCATTTAGCAGGACAAACTTCACCTGGGTTGTTACGTACATATTGTGCAGCTTTGATTTTGTTAACAAGAATGCTTGCATCACGACCGATGCCGCCAGCATTAATTTCAACTGTTTGGATAACGCCATCTGGATCGATGATGAAAGTACCACGATCAGCAAGACCTGCTTCTTCATCAAGAACTTCGAAGTTACGAGTGATTGTTTGTGAAGGGTCACCAATCATAGCGTATTTAATTTTACCGATTGTTTCTGAGCTATCGTGCCAACCTTTGTGTGTGAAGTGAGTATCTGTTGAAACAGAGTATACTTCTACACCAAGTGCTTTAAGTGTTTCATACTCATTTTGAAGATCTTCAAGTTCAGTTGGGCAAACGAATGTGAAATCTGCAGGATAGAAGCAGAATACGCTCCATTGACCTTTTAGGCTTTCGTTTGTAACATCGATGAACTCACCATCTTTGAATGCTTTTGCGTTGAAAGGTTTTACTTCAGTACCAATTAGAGACATAATAAATCTTCCTCCTAGAATGTAGTGTAATGGATTAGAATACGTTAATACAGGATTAACAATAATAATTCTAAATATATATCAATTATTATATGCGAGCTGTTTTTTGTCAAGTGAAAACAACTGTATTGTTTTTCAGTTTATAGTCAATTAAAAGCATACCCAGTAGAAATAATATTCTACAAAATCATGTAATATCGATAAACTCTAGGATAGAGCCATTCTCAAATAGACAATCATTGTAGAGAATAAAATTCTAAAAAAGAAGAAAAATTTGGCTTCTTTTTTAAGTGAGGCTATAGTTCTTAACTTCCTAAAAAAACCAGTGACGGTCGTTTCCTGTAATAGGATGTTTCCATTTAGAAAAGATTATGCTCTAATAAGGAGAAAACACTGTTTTAAAGTTGGAAAAGAATTGAGGAGTCAATTTGAAGAAATTCAAGAAATTTTATATAGAAATAACGAGTGTATGCAATCTTGCCTGTAGTTTTTGTCCACCAACAGAACGAGCGAAACAGTTCATTTCTGTTGAAGATTTCTCTAAAAGGTTAGACCAAGTAAAGCCGCACACGGATTTCATTTATTTACATGTAAAAGGGGAGCCTCTTCTTCATCCTAAAATAGATCGACTGTTGGATCTATGTCATGAAAAAGGCTTTAAAGTAAATATTACAACAAACGGAACACTTATTAATAAAAAAAGAGACAAATTAATGAATAAACCTGCCTTAAGACAAATGAATTTTTCTCTTCATAGCTTTGATGGCCATGAGGGGTCTGTTGATAAGGAAGGGTATGTAAAAAGTGTTCTTTCTTTTATTAAAGAAGCAACGGCGCAATCTGATATGATTGTTTCTTTACGATTGTGGAATCTCACACAAGACAATGCGACCAATCTCGAGAGACAGCGCAACCGAAATATCCTGGAAATAATAGAAGAAGAATTTGATTTAGATTATAAAATTGAAGAGAAAGTTGCCCCAGGAAAAGGGGTCAAAATTGCTGAACGCATCTTCATTAATCAAGATTATGAATTTAAATGGCCTGCGCTTCATGAAGAAGAGGATGATGGGAAAGGTTTTTGCTATGGTCTTCGAACGCAAGCAGGAATTTTAGCCAATGGTACCGTGATCCCGTGCTGCTTAGATGGCGAAGGAGTGATTAACCTTGGGAATGTTAATGACACATCGTTTTCTGAGATAATTGAAGGAGACCGAGCGAAGAAGCTCGTTGATGGATTTTCCCAAAGGGTAGCCGTAGAAGAGCTTTGTAGGAAGTGTGGGTATCGGAAGAGATTTGGTAAATAGCTTTTAAGGTGAGTGAGGTGATATTTTGGTTGATAAAGATGATGTAAACCTTCATGCGTTTCCTTCTTTAGAAGAAGAATTAGCTTTTTACAAAAGGGCGGTAGCGGAAATGCCTTTTGACATTGATTATATTGATTCTACGTCCAATATGAGGCTAGTGAAAAAGAAAGACGAGAAAATGCTGACGATAACAGATGCAAACCGACATAGTAGTGTGGATGATGAAAAAAATATGGTTCTTCCTCATATAGAATGTCAACTCACTGAAGTAGAGTCGTTTCTACAACCACTGTTTGATGTCATTCCTCATCACATTGTTTTTATTAATCGAGAGGGAAATGTGACTTTATGTAACAAGCAAGCGTTAAAAGATTTAAACGAAACTAAGGAACGCATAATTGGTCAACCTATATCAAACTTATTAAAGATTGATAAAAAAGATATCAAATTGCTTGAAACCTTAAATACAGGGAAACAATTGTATGATCAAGAAATTTTAGATTCTAATTATGGAATTATTAATACAAGAATTCTTTACGATGAAAAAGGAAACATCTTACGGGTGATTGGCATATTTCATTTTCTAAATCATCTGAAGGAAGCGGAAAAAATGAATATGATCGGGCAAATTTCAGCGAGCATTGCTCATGAAATTAGAAATCCATTGACAACCGTTCGAGGCTACCTTCAATTAATAGGTCAAGACATGATACCGAACGTACCAGATCTATTCAATAGTCTGTTAATACCGGAACTAGACCGAGCGAATAAGATTATTACGGACTTTTTAACGGTGTCTAAAGCGTCACCGATGAAAAAAGAACCAGAGACGGTTAAGCGTTTTGTTACTCATTTTGAGGAGCTTTTGTTTAGTGAATCATTAATAAAGAAGGTAGAGTTAAACATTGCCTTACCGGAAAATCTTGCTGACACCTTGATTATGGTGAACCATAATGAATTGCTCCAAGTGTTTGTAAACTTATTTAATAATGCTGTTGAATCAAGAGAAGATAAAGATTTAGTCATTACGCTCGAATGTAGGAGAGATCAGAGTGAAGTCGTGTTTTTATTTAAAGATACGGGGAGAGGAATGAACTCTCAGACGTTGGCACACATTTTTGATCCATTTTTCTCGTTGAAGGATATGGGAACGGGATTAGGGTTGTCTCTATCTAAGAAGATTATAGAATTGCATTCAGGTACGATTTCTGTTACTAGCACCCGCCATGTAGGTACGTGTTTTACGATTAGGTTGCCTATTTATGATGAAAATGTGGAATGAGAAGAGGAGACGGAAGTCGGGTCCTCTTCTTTTTTGTTTTTGGGGCAGGAAATCGGAGAAAGTAAGGGGGATTTTGAGGGAGAGGAGGATTTTAGGGGTAAGTAACGCCGTCGAGAAGAAGAGGAAGAAGGAATGACGGCGTTAGAAGGAGGAAGTAACGCTGTCGAGAAGAGGAGGAAGAAGGAATGACGGCGTTAGAAGGAGGAAGTAACGCTGTCGAGAAGAGGAGGAAGAAGGAATGACGGCGTTAGAAGGAGGGAGTAACGCCGTCGAGAAGAAGAGGAAGAAGGAATGACGGCGTTAGAAGGAGGAAGTAACGTTGTCGAGAAGAGGAGGAAGAAGGAATGACGGCGTTAGAAGGAGGAAGTAACGCTGTCGAGAAGAGGAGGAGAAGGAATGACGGCGTTAGAAGGAGGAAGTAACGCTGTCGAGAAGAGGAGGAAGAAGGAATGGCGGCGTTAGAAGGAGGGAGTAACGCCGCCGAGAAGAAGAGGAAGAAGGAATGATGGCGTTAGAAGGAGGGAGTAACGCCGTCGAGAAGAAGAGGAAGAAGGAATGACGGCGTTAGAAGGAGGAAGTAACGCCGTCGAGAAGAAGAGGAAGAAGGAATGACGGCGTTAGAAGGAGGGAGTAACGTTGTCGAGAAGAGGAGGAAGAAGGAATGACGGCGTTAGAAGGAGGAAGTAACGCTGTCGAGAAGAGGAGGAAGAAGGAATGGCGGCGTTAGAAGGAGGGAGTAACGCCGTCGAGAAGAAGAGGAAGAAGGAATGACGGCGTTAGAAGGAGGGAGTAACATCGTCGAGAAAAGAAAAAGAAGAAATGGGAGCATCAGAAGGAGGAAGTAACGCCGCCGAATAAAAAAAGAGGAAATGAAAATGGAGTAGCATTTTAAATACATGCGGGTAAGGTATTAAAAAGAGTCAGTAATCAATATAACGAATATCTACTTTTCGTTTATATAATGAGATGCGGTGCTTCGGCCAACTAATTTGAAATTATCTCGAAGAATGCTTTGTATAGTTCTTTTAGATTGAATAATGTTACACCAATCATGAATGCATCTTGTAGTTATTCTTTTATTTGGGAAAAGAAGTTTATATTCTGTTATAGATCGCAAAACCGCTCCAATATAATGTTCATGGCACCCACATTTGGAACAATGCAATGTTTTTTGGTTATAAAAAACATCGTACACCCCCAAACACCCCGGACATAAAATCCCCTTCCTCAACCCTTCATAATCGTATGAAGGCAAGCGCATAAACAAGGTGTCATCTAGCTGAAGAGAAAGTAACTTTTCGGCTAATTTTACGTTTGATTGACTAATGTGTGACGGGGTCTTTTTTAGTTTGTTAATAAAGCGTTTAAGTTGTGTTGGGAAAACAATAGGAGCGTCTATTGGGGTTTGATATAGGTAGAAGTCAGGGTTAATAAAAATCAGGTAGGGTTCAATTGGATCATGAATGCCGAGGGAATGTAGCAGCCTGCGAAGTAGAGATTCGCTTCTTTTTACTTGTAAGAGAGGATTTTTAATTTCGGTTTTTGAAAATGAGTACCATTGATCGGAGTCGATATAAAAGTCGCCTTCGTAATTTTTTACTTCAAAGAGGTAGATGGTGTTTGAGGAGAGAAGAAGTGTATCAATTTGGAAGACGGTGTTGTTCCATTCTAATAATAAGTCGGTTATTATGATGCTGTCCGCGCTAATCGGTTCGAGCCATTCATCGAACTTTAACTCTCCTGCAAAACCTCTTTCAAGGTTTTGGTAGTAACTTTCTTCCTTTGCTTCGAATTTCATGCGTGCGTGTAATGATCTTAAGATCTTTAATTCAGTTAATTCTTGGCGTGGCTTTATGATCATGTTTTGCCTCCAATCTATGATATTACGTTTATAATAGGCTTTTGCTTCTCTATTAACAAGAAAAAACTAGATTTAGCTTGACTAAATCTAGCTTCAAAACTATCTACGCCTTCATCTTGCTTTCTTCTTCTAATCCTCCT
Source organism: Alkalihalobacillus sp. MEB130 (assembly GCF_032335535.1). Lineage (NCBI taxonomy): Bacteria > Bacillati > Bacillota > Bacilli > Caryophanales > Bacillaceae > Alkalihalobacillus > Alkalihalobacillus sp. MEB130. Next base: position 68,334 of record NZ_JAOANA010000018.1, on the reverse strand, counting down.
ACAAATTCAACGACATCATACTCAAAGAAATTGGTTAAGATCTCATCGCGATCATCTAGGAACAGTTGGTCAGCTATAGCTGATACGAGCTTAGGAACTCCGAATCTCATTCCAGAGAGAGCTGAAGCGGAGATGCCACAACTAATTAGTGCTGAATAGTTAAACGCGAATAGGCCATGGAGATTTTGAATGCCCTTTTGATCGCGGCTGATGAATGCAAAGCCAGAGCTTAGATAAGGGTGGGCATCGAGAATAGGATTGGCGATTTCTTTTGGTGGCATATAGTGGTCACTCCAGCGCGAGATATGCTCTTCCACCAATTTTAATTCCGGACGGAGCGCTGGATCGGTTATTAACCCTGTACTAATAATGAGAAAATCAAAGGTGAACGTCCCTTTTGGTGTCGATACGACGGCTTGATCTCCTTCTGCTTTTACATCGAGCCAAGGAGAACCTAAGTGTAAGTGAAAGCCATCCCATGATGCGGCTCGTTCGTATGTGTCATTCGTTGGAGGTTGATTATGTTTAAAGAAATGGGCAATCGCTGCATACTTATCCGCATCGGATAAAGCAGAAAAGCGTTCGATCATGCCCGATAATTCCATTTGGCGAATCGGGTTGATGCGCGGCATTTCTTTACGACGGATAAAAACATGAGATTCTGCCACTCCTTCGGTTAAAGCAAAGTTGGCATTATCAAATGCCGAGGCTCCGCCACCTAGAATGGCAACTTTTTTGCCTTTTAACGATTCAAAATCAATCATCTTTGATGTGTGTGCATATAAATGGCTTGGAATGTTATCGGCAATCATGGAAGGAACATGCCATTCTCCTCCTCCTTGAATGCCGGTTGCTAATACCACTTTGCGAGCTAGTATTTTTTCAGATGGAGCGCCTGCCCCACCTAGATGCAGGCGGTGAATGCCTTTTTCGATTGGTTCGACTAATTGTAAAGTTACTTCATTGACGACAGGCAGATTAAGAACTTGTCTGTACCAACGCAAATAATTCATCCAATCGCCGCGTGGAATTTTCTCGACTTTTTCCCATCCTTCTTCACCAAATTGAGCTTCCCACCAAGAACGAAATGTAAGAGACGGAATTCCAAGGTCGATTGAAGTTAAATGTTTGGGTGTTCGTAGAGTAACCATTCTTGCATACGTTTCCCATGGTCCTTCTAGACCTTCTGGATTTTCATCGATTACGAGAATGTTAGAGACCCGTTCACGTAATAACCCAAAAGCTGTCGCTAACCCACTTTGGCCACCACCGACAATGACAACATCGTACACATGACCTTTAGGGTGAGTAAGCGGGCGGACCCAATCTTCGCCACCGAAAGCTAGGTACGAGAGGTCGGTTTTTACTCGTTCTTGTAAGGCTTCTAAGCTCATGAAAATCAGTCCTTTCTATTCTATGTTAAAAATTATGAGTACATTGATGTCGATAGAGTAAGTACCTTTTCTATATGCGCTTGCTATAACAGGTTCGTATCAAGGATTCATTAATGTTAGGAGTAGACTATCACATATTAAATATGTAGTTGCAGGTTTAGATTATACAAAACATTGTCATGGTTTTAGTTACATTAAACATATAGAAATATGAGAAGGTAGAAATAAAGGCTCTTATAGTAGAGTTATAAAAGAAGTAAAGAATGTAAGAAAATCACACGTAGTTTTTCTGAAGTTATAAGTTACATACTGTAAGAATATAGGTTGTGAAAATAATCATGCAACTTTATAACTAAAATATTAATGAAATCGTTTACTTTTTTCAGAAAATAGATAATATTAAAGGTATAGATTATAGAAGAGGGGTTAGTAAGATGGGGAGAAATTTCAAAAGTAGATTGCTGGTATTGTGTGTAATCGTTTTCAGTGCATTGCTAATAGGTTGTAGTTCAAAAGTAACAACGGAAGAAGGAGTAACAACTAAGGCTGACGATGGGAAGTTGGTTATTGGTGTTACACATCCTAGTGTAGATATGTTTCTTGGTTTTTTATTAGATGGGATGAAAGAATATAGTGAAAAACAAACGGATATAGAAGTGATTTATATGGATACAGGCAATGATCATAATACCCAAATTAAACAAGTTGATCAATTTATTGCTGAAGGTGTCGATGCCATTTTAGCATTGCCTGTTGACCTAATTGCAGCGGAATTTGCCGTTGATCGAGCAGAAGCTGCAGGTATTCCTATTGTCATTGTAAATCGAGATAATGTTGAAAGAGAAGATGCCTATATTTCTACAGACTTGTTCGATTTTGGCGTTGTCCAAATGGAAGAAGTAGCCAAATCATTAGGGGGGGAAGGAAGCATTGCTATTATGAATGGTCAAATGGGGCAACGAGCACAAATACAGCGCACGGCTGGAAATAAGCATGTTGTGGAAAAGTATCCAAAGATGAATGTGGTGATGGAAGGAACGGCGGCTTGGAGTCGGGAACAAGGGAAAGAATTGATGACTAGTTGGATAGAATCGGGGCACAAAATGGATGCTGTTGTCGCTAATAATGATGAAATGGCAATTGGTGCAATTATGGCAGCAGAAGAGGCTGGGATATTAGATGAGATCTTGTTTGCAGGAATTGATGGAACTCCAGATGCGTTAGAATTTATTGAAGCTGGCAAGCTAGCGATAACCGTGTTTCAAGATGCAAAGGGACAAGGAGAAACGGGTTTAGAGGCTGCAATTGAACTTGCAAAAGGAAAGCAAGTGGAGAAAAATACCTATATTCCAGCCGAAATTGTTAATAAAAACAATGCAAAAACGTTCAAAGATAGATGGCGATAGATTGTACCCAAAAAGGAGTAAGAAAATAGCAAATTAGTATTTTTGCATTTTCATTTCTGTGTGTTTGTATCATGTTCTTTCAGGAAAGGTGTGCGTAATGTGTCGAGAGTAAAGAAAAATGATTGGTTGAAAACGCTAAATAGTAAAGAGAGAAGAATAACAATCAAACAAAAGGTATTTTTTAGTTTTCTGCTTATTGGTCTACTATTTTTTACGACAGTGGGAGTTTTCTTTTATCAACTTACCCATATGAATGATTCTCATTCTGAATTAATTGATGAGAGAATGACGGTCTTGCAAAACGCGAGTACTATTCAACTAGAAGCTATGAACCAAATTAACAGTTTGCGATCTTTTCTCATTTCAGGTGACCCACAATTAGTTACAGAAATGGAAGAGGCAAATAACAGGCTTGATCACCTTATTGAACAATCTAGAACGTTTCCACTAAGTCAGATAGAACTAGATCATCTTCGTAAAATTGAAATCATGAACGTCTTATTCCTTGAGGCTGCGAACACAGCTATCCCTTACCAAAATGGTGAAGCGCAAGTGAAATTGATTGCTTCTTATGCCGATCTTGCAAGTGATATGTCAACAGCAATTGTAAATGAATCTGACCTACTTTCGACATATACTCAATTAACGGTTGATGAGGAAATTATCAACACAGAAGCTATGTTTACTCAAGTAACGTGGATTGTAAGTATTGTTTGTATCATTATTTTGTTTTTATTAGTGTTTATTGGGCTCTATCTCTCGCAAAGTATTGTAAAACCTGTTTCAAAGGTAGCAGATGCAGCTAAGATCATTTCAGGTGGAGACTTAACAATTGAACCAATTGAATTGAAAAATAAGGATGAGATTGGAGATTTGGCTCAAGCATTTAACTTGATGGTTGATAATCTTCGTAAGTTAATTTTAGAAGTTGGTCATAATGCAGATCAAGTGGCTGCTTCCTCTGAGCAATTGACTGCTAGTGCACAAGAGACCAGTACAGTAACAGAACATATTGTTAGCACGATTCAAACAGTTACGGCAGGTGTTGATAATCAAGCAGAGAAAGTTGAGCACACCTATCAGACAGTTGAAGGTGTGGCACAGCTAGTAAAGAAAATAGAAACTAACGCAACACAGGCCTCGGCTACTTCAATGGAAACGTCTGAGAGGTCAGCAGAAGGAAAGAAAGTGATTGGTACGTTAGTAGAGCAAATGACGGTGATTAATCATTCTGTTTCAGGTTTAAATGAAGTAGTAAAAGGAATGGGCGATAATTCAAAGGAAATTACTCAGATTGTGAAAGTGATTACCGATATTTCGGAACAAACCAACTTATTAGCCTTGAATGCAGCTATTGAAGCTGCAAGAGCAGGGGACGCAGGAAAAGGATTTGCTGTTGTGGCAGGAGAGGTTAGGAAACTCGCTGAGCAAACATCAACCTCAGCATTACAAATTTCAAAATTAATTGAAAATGTTCAAAAGGATACAAGTCATGCTGTAACATCGATGGGAAAAACCACTCAAGAAGTGGTCTCAGGATTGGACCTTGTCGAATCGGCAGGGCAATCATTTGAGCATATTTACACTAAGATTAATGAAGTAAACAGCCAAATCCAAGAAGTTTCATCTTCGGTAAAGCAAGTTGCAAATGGTACAGATCAAATGGTACAGACGATGGAGACCGTAAACCAAGTTTCTTTGGATGCATCAAAAGGAATGACAGAAGTATCTGCAGCAACAGAAGAACAAATGGCAACAATGGAAGAAGTATCAGCATCTGCAACAGCGTTATCGGATATGGCTGAGAAATTGCAAGGCTTAATAGGGAGATTTAAAGTATAAGTAGGCAGTAACATGGAGGAAGCATCGAAAATTCGAGGCTTCCTCTACTTTTTTTTATTCTACTTTCACCTTTATTTGATCAATCGCATGATAGCCATATCCTTTTTGATTCCAAAATGCTTCAGTTGGTTGTGTTCTTCCGAAAGAATCTGTTGCTTTGGACATGATGGTGTATTCACCCGCTTCATAGGTGGACCACTCATAAGACCATTCAGTCCAGCTGTAGTTGTCGGAGGGGGATTGTAAATCCGTTTCTATCCACGTTTGTCCGGCGTCTAGACTTACTTCGACTTTTAAAATGCTACCGACGCCAGTCCAAGCGATGCCTTTAATGATATGTGAGCCGGTATTAAGTTCTTCCATATTTAATGGTGTTTGTATGGTCGAATTCACATTCATTTTTGTTACAGGAAAGGCGTTATCTTCGTTCTCTTTATTTGGATAATAGACATAATCGACGGATTGGTAAGGGCCTTTAAACTCAGAGCTAATCACACTTATTTGTTTAATCCATTTTACAGAGGCCATGCCATACCAACTTGGGACGATTAATCGTAACGGATAGCCATGTTCAAAAGGGATGGGGTGGTAATTATATTCATAGGCAATTAATGTATCTGGATGAAGTGCCTTGTCTAATGGTAGGCTTCTCGCATATGGATACTCATTTTTCATATCCGTTCGTTTTCCTTTGTCGTATCCTTCAACCAAAACTTCTTTTGCTGTTTGAGTGATTCCTGTTGATTCAAGGAATGTTTTTAATGGTACTCCAGTCCAATACCCTTGGCTGATTCCCCCTTTTTCCCACTGCTCACCGTAAGTTTTTGGCTCAAAATAGCTTCTTTTGTTTCCTGCACATTCCAAAATGACTTTTAACGTTTTGGCAGGCAGTTTGGCTATTTCTTCGAGAGAAAACACTTTTGGTGTGACGACAGAGCCATTTATAGGTAACCAATAATTTGAGTAGGTAAGTGATGGATACGAAAAATGATTTCGTTTATAGAAGAGCTCTGGGGGCATGGTGTTTGTTTCCAAAAATGAAATGGGTGTTTCTAGATTTTCTGGTTGCAAACGACGAGTTGTGAGCGTAGGCTTTTGATATTTTGACATGATTACCTCCTAAATAAAAAGGTTCGTACTCATAGTTATGCAGTTCATTTGGAAATATTGTGAAAATTAACACTTTATAATTTTTACACAGATTCGTGAATGACGCTAATTCGTGATAAAATATCTCGTAGAACTTCTTTAGTTCCTTCAAAATGGGAAAGATAAAGAAAACAGAAACGTTTGCTAGAAATGCAATGTTTCAGTAAAATAGGTAAGTATTTTATGTTGTGAAAAGAGGGTAACCAATGAGCAAAACGTCCATATATGGATTAACATTTGAACAATTGTCTGCCTGGCTTCTAGAGCGTGGGCATAAAAAAGGTCGCGCTTCTCAAGTATGGGAGTGGCTATATAGAAAACGTGTAACAACATTTACTGATATGGTTGATGTGAATTTAGATTGTCTAAAGGTATTGTCGGAGAACTTCACAATCCAAACATTAACTGAGCATACAAAACAAGAATCTGCTGATGGGACGATAAAGTTCTTATTTGCGTTAGCAGATGGTGATTTAATTGAGACGGTGTTAATGCGACATAAATACGGCTTATCAGTTTGTGTCACCACACAAGTAGGTTGTAACATTGGCTGTAGTTTTTGTGCGAGTGGATTATTGAAAAAAGATCGTGACTTATCAAGCGGTGAAATTGTTGAGCAGATTATGAACGTCCAACTTCACCTTGACGAAGTAGGAAAAGGGGAGCGTGTCAGTCATATTGTTGTAATGGGAATTGGTGAACCATTTGATAATTTTGAGAACATGGTCGACTTCTTAGAAATTGTTAAAGATCAAAAAGGATTAGAGATTGGTCCGCGTCATATCACGGTTTCAACAAGTGGTCTTGCTCAAAAAATATATGAATTCGCTGATTTAAAGCTTCAAGTCAACTTAGCGATTTCGTTGCATGCACCAAATAATGAGTTACGAACACGAATTATGAAAATCAACCGTGCGATTCCTTTAGAAAAACTCATGCCAGCGATTGATTACTATATCGAAAAGTCAAACCGACGCATTACGCTCGAATATATCTTGTTAAAAGATGTGAACGATCAAAAGGAACATGCTGAGGAGTTAGCTGAGCTAATTGGCGATCGTCGTGCGTATGTGAACCTGATTCCGTATAATCCAGTTGATGAACATAGTCAGTATCAAAGAAGTGAAGAAAAAACAGTATTAGCTTTTTATGATACATTAAAGAAAAACGGCATTACTTGTGGAATTAGGATTGAACATGGAACAGATATTGATGCAGCGTGTGGTCAATTACGAAGCAAGCAGATGAAATAAACCTTAAGAAAAGGTAAAGGCACAGTAGGTGATCCATTCACCTACTGTGCCTTTTTTCATTCAAGAATAAACAAATCATCCTCTGGTATGTTCACTTTCATCGTTCCATTTGTAACAGAAGCTACTTGATGATTGGAAATGGTTGCTTTTAAAGAAAGTTTGTTAACTTGTATGGTTACATCTGAGTGGTGAATTCCTCTCACGATGTCTACGACTTTGTAATCGAAAGTATTGTGAGTATCGTTTGTTTGTTCAACAAATTGAATATTTTCAGCGTGAATGCCTATTGCATTTGCATGAGGGGGATATGGCTGATTTTTCACGTGAAGGTTGATGCCATTAAGGTCACAAAGAATGTGATTATTGTTGACCTTTTTGAACGAATGAACAGGAAGGATATTTTTGCATCCAATTATGGTGGCAGCAGCTATATTAGTAGGTTTTTTAAATACTTCATCCTTCGTTCCGGTTTGGACAATCGTTCCATTATGATATAAAAGCAAGTGATCACAAAGTCGGTATGCTTCTTCCATATTGTGTGTCACAAGTAACACCACACCTGTAAAGTGCTTCTTAATAATGTGAAGCAACTCCTCTTCTAACAAGTGTTTCACATGATGATCAAGAGCCGAGAAAGGTTCATCAAGCAAGAGGATTTCAGGTTCTGTTACTAACGTTCTAGCAAGAGCGACACGTTGTTGTTGCCCACCTGATAGCTCGTTCGGATAATGTTTTTCATAGCCCGTTAGTTGGACTTTCTTTAACATATCAGCTACTTTTCGTTGCTTCTCCTCTTTGTTCCTTATTTTCAAACCGTAAGCAATGTTTTGTTGCACGGTTAAATGAGGAAATAACGCATAGTTTTGAAACACGTAACCAATCTTTCGGTTCTTTGTTTTCACATTGATTCGTTGGTCTGCTTGAAAGAGCGGGTCTTTCCCAAGTACGATTTCACCAGTATCAGGGGTTTGAAGCCCAGCAATGCATTGTAAGGTTACGCTTTTCCCACAGCCAGAGGGGCCGATTATACCCGTAATGCCACTACCGACTTCAAACTGACTTGTAAGCTTGAAATGATGAAGTTTTTTTGTAATCGATACTTTGAGCATGGTGTTACCTGCTTTCTGGCGTTCCTTTTTTCTCAAGACGATTTAGAATGTACAGTACGATGATGGAGACAGTGGTCATGATTAAGACAAGGAGGTTCGCTAGTTCACGATTGCCTGCAAGTAAGGCATCATAGATGGCAATGGGCATCGTCATCGTTTCATTAGGAATGCTTCCTGCCACCATTAAGGTAGCCCCAAAATCACCTAATGCTCGTGCAAATGCAAGCGTAATGCCAGCAGCAATCCCTCTCCAAGCAAGTGGAACGATAATCGTGAAAAAAATGCTAAGTTCAGAGCGACCTAAAACTCTCGCTGCCTTCATTAACGTTGGGTCAATGCTTGAAAAAGCGGACCTAGATGATTTAATTAAAAATGGAATGGACACAACTAATGCAGCAATGACAGCACCAGTTGGGGTAAAGACAATTGTCATGTCAAAGCGAGTTTCTAAAAACTGACCAATGGTGCTTTGTCTCCCTAACAAGACGAGTAAATAATAGCCAAGAACCGTTGGTGGCAACACAATCGGAAGCGTTAGAAAAGAGTCGAGAATATCAGCAAATTTGCCACCTGACTTATGTAATAAGTAGGCAATTGGTATTCCGATTATAATCGCTAAAAGAGTTGCTGTAGCAGCAACTCGTAACGATAGAAAAAGCGGAAATAAATTCACATCAGCCATTACTCATTTTCCTCAGGTACGCTGAATCCATATTGTTCCATAATCGGTTTGCCGATAGGTCCTAAAATAAAGTCAATAAATTCTCGAGCTAACGCTTCTTGGCTTGTCCGGTTTATAACGGCAATGGATTGTTCAAGTGGCTCGTGCATACTCGCATCAATAATAGAAAAGTGGACGGATCCTTCTTGATACAAAGATAGAGCGATAATTCCAGCTTCGGCATTTCCTGTTTCGATGTAGGAAAGAGTATCAGAAATATTCCGACCATAAACAAGCTTCTCTTGAACTTCCTCCCACAACCCAGCAGTTTCTAGCGCCTGTTTCGCAGCTAATCCGTAAGGGGCATGATCAGGATTGGCAATCGCAATCTTTTTCACGGCAGGATCGGTTAACTCTTCCAATGATTCGATTTGAACGGAGCTATTTGGCAAAGTAGCCATTCCAACTCTTCCAAAAGCATAGGTTGTTTGGGTATCATCAAAGAGCAATCCAGCCTCTTGTAGACGATCTACAAAGGAAACATTTGCAGCTGCAAAAACATCAAATGGAGCACCGTTTTCAATTTGGTCTGCTAACTGTCCGGTTGACCCGAATGAAAATGTGACGGCAATTCCCGTTTCTTCTTCAAATAAGCTACCTAATTCTGTGAATGCTAACGTTAAATCAGATGCGGCGGCAATGAGAAGTTCATCTTGTGACTCCTGGTTGCTATTATCATTGCCACATGCGCTCAGGATAGTAAAAGACAAAATCATAATCGTAATAAAATAGGATAGAGGCTGACGTTTCATATAGAAAGGTTCTCCCTTTTTCAATGTTTCTTTTTATTATATCGACATTCAGCTTTTGCGACAACGAAGAATGTCAATAGGGAGACGAATCTCGATTAGCTGACAAAATCAATCTGTACCGTCGCGTCCTTCACTCCTTACATGAAGAAAAACAGCAACAATCATTAACAGCATAAGAAATGTAAATGGAAGTGCGGCAATAATCGCAGCACTTTGTAAGCCGTCTAACCCACCACTAATAAGCAATGCTCCTGATACAGCAGCAATTAATAAACCCCAAACGGTCATAATTGAATTTTTTGGATTTAGGCTGCCTTTTGATGTTAACACTCCTAAAACAAAGGTTGCTGAATTAGCCGATGTAATAAAAAAGATGGTTGTTAACAACAAAGCTAACAAACTTAATACAGTCCCTAATGGCAGTGTATCTAAAAAGAGAAACAATCCAGCTTCAGGATCAGAATAGATGGAACTTGTTAGATCGGCTCCTTCAACTAACTCACCATAAAGAGCAGACCCTCCAAAGGCGACGAACCAAACAATCGTTCCAATTGTTGGAACAAATAGAACACCAAGAATAAATTGTCCAAGAGTACGCCCGCGTGAAATTCGTGCGATAAATGTACCGACAAATGGACTCCAAACGATTACCCAAGCCCAATAAAAGAATGTCCATTCACCGAGCCACTCATTGTCACTGTAAGGCATTGTTTCAAAACTTAACGATACAAACTGGCTTATATACATTCCTGTTGTATAAATGAGATGTTCAAACAGGAAAATTGTAGGTCCAACGATAAGCATAATAAGAAGCAGAACGCCTGCTAAGGACAAGTTAAATTCACTTAAATATTTCATCCCGCGATTAAGTCCCGACAAAACTGAAATCAAATAAATGATCGTAATGATAGCAATAATCGTTATATACAGCGTGTTATTAGTAGAAAAACCAAAGATCTGCTCTAAGCCTCCACTTAGTTGCAGCGTACTTAATCCAAAAGAAGTTGCAATTCCAATGGATGTTCCAACTGTAGCTGTTATATCAATGCTTTTTCCTAGAGGACCATAAATGCGATCACCAAAAATAGGATGAAAAATTGAGCTAATGAGTCCAGGCAAATCTTTTCGGTACTTGGCAAGAGCAAGCGCCATTCCAACGAGGGCATAGACGGCCCATGGGTGCATTCCCCAGTGGAAAATTCCATACAATAAGCCATATTGAGCTGCTTCTGAACTTTCTGATTCCATTCCATGAGGTGGATTCGAAAAATGGGAAATGGGTTCGGCCACACCCCAAAAAACAAGACCAACTCCCATTCCTGCTGAGAACAACATGCCTATCCAAGCAAAATAGCTAAACTCGGGCTCATCGTGATTTTTCCCTAATTTCATATGCCGATAGCGCCCAAACGCAATATAGAGACAAAAGACGACAATAACAGTGGTTACGAACACGTAAAACCATCCGATTGATTCGGTAATATAGGAAAGCATGGATGACGTTGTGTCTTCCATATGCTGAGGAGCAAAGAAGCCCCAAAGAACAAAGGCAATGACAAAAAAAGCAGAGATAGGAAAAACAACCCCAGCTTTTTCTTGTTTGTATTGATAAGACACTACGTTCACTCCTTCTTCAAATCATACTCTCATGTACCCGAAGAAAAAGGGGTCAAAACGTAAAAAAGCTATCCAATGAGGAGAGAGAAACTCCTTGGATAGCCTTTGACTTTATTCGTAAGTATTGTTTTTAACGTCCTGAAAAGATTTCTTGTATTGTTCAAATTCTTCACGGACAAGTTGTACGGCATCTTGATTTTCAAAATCAGCTGCTTGTGTTAGGGCATGTTCTGCTTTTTCAATTGAATTTTTGGCATTTTCAATTGTTTGCTTTTCTGGATGTGATAAAGCATCATTAATAGCTTGATGTGCATGCTCAACAGATTGTTGGGCTTGGAAAATTTGATTTTGACTTTGTAAACTAGAAACGTTATTTTTCATTTGTATCGCCTCCTTCTGTATAGTAATGTGCGATACAGCATGTTTTTATATGCAAAGTTTTCTCTAAAGAAAAATATCTAAGAGTAGGTAGCCTCTTTGTTAGTTTGAACGCTGTTTCTCAACTGTTTGAACTGACAAGTATGACATGCTTTACAAGGTGGTTTTACTTGAGATTCTTCAGTTGCCTCGTTTTCCTTTGTTTTGTTTATTGGGCATGAAATAACCATTTTGATTTCCTCCTCCTAATTGGAAAGGGTAGTATGTAGCGATGATTTGCGTGCCATTAATTTACTTAATGTAATGCTTGCTTCATACAAAAGAAGCAAAGGAAAGATAACCAATATATCTGAAATAAAATCAGGTGGAGTAATAAGGACAGACGTTATCACTAATAGAAAATAGGCCACTTTTCTCCCTTTGATAAGTTGATCGGGGTGAAGAATCCCTAGTTTCGTTAAAAACATAATAACCGCAGGCATTTCAAACAAAATGCCAAAAGGCAAGGTTAAATGAAGCAGAAACGTGAAGTACTTTTGAGCAGTGAAAAACATTTGAAATTCTTCGCCAGCTAAGCTTGTTAAAAACGTGAGAACGATCGGAAATAAGACAAAATAGCCAAATGCAATTCCAACGAGAAACAAGAAGAAGAGACCAGGAATAAACCCGAGCGTTAACTTTTGCTCATCCGTTGTTAGAGCTGGTTTTACAAACTTCCAGATGTGATAAGCGGCAAATGGAATGGATAGAGCAATCGCACAAACACCAGCAAGTAACATATAGATAGAAAGAATATCTCCAGGTCCTAGTAAGGCAAGCTGCCCGTCTAAATCACGTACAAGAAATTGATAAATATCCGTAACAAACAAAAATGATGTGATGAACGCAAGTAGGAAAAATAAGATCGTGGCGATCAACCTTTTTCGAAGTTCTCCTAAATGCTCGGTAAATTGCGTATCTGTTTTTTGCATAGGTTAAGCTCCTTTCGAAGGAAAGAGGAAAGATGTAAGCAATTAGAAGCCTACATCTTTCACGTTGTTACATTCCTGTCTTGCTCTCGGTTCGCTCAACAGTATGAAGCTTGTGTCGGTCTTCTGGACTCGTTTTTTGCTCATCTTCATGATTCACAAGTTCATGAGTCGCTTTTTTAAACTCCTTTAACGTACTACCAAATGCCCGACCAATTTCAGGGAGCTTGGAAGGACCAAAAATAATAAGAGCAATAACCAAAATAAGAATTAAACCTGGTATACCAATGCCTGATAACAAAAGAAAACACCTCCAGTAAAATTAGATGGTAAAACCATGACGATCAAGGGCAGCTGCTTCTAGTGTGGAAATCCCTTGCTCTTGTGCAAAAGCAGTGAGCTTGTCCGAAACTATTGGAGCAAAACCTGCAGGAGGCGCTGCATGATTCATTGCACGCTTGCGAGCTGCATTTCTTCTTGCAAAAGGTCCCCAAATGGCTAATGTGAGGCCGGGATTTTGGATGTTAACATACAGCGTATTGCCATCTGGTGAGAAGACAGGACCTGCAAACTCTTCTCCATTTAGGCGATTATAAGCAAATGGATAGACTTCTCCTTCTGGAGTAAGTCCGATGATCCGGTCAGGGCCTGAACCATCTTCTGCAATCCAAAGATCTCCCCATGGTGTGATTGTAATATTGTCAGGAGCACGTAAATCATTTGAACTTGATGACTCATAGAAAAGTTCCAATGTATTTGTAGCTGGGAAATAGCGGTAGACACGTCCATGACGAGTTTCTCCAGCGTTTGTATCGTCAAACCAGAAAGCACCTTCTGAAAACCAAGCACCTTCTAATCGACTAAAGCGAATACAACCTAGTTCAGCAGCATCTTCCTTCGCTCGCTCAGGATTCACTTCTTTCCAAACGACTCCCATTTTTTGTCCACTTGAGAACTGACTAGCTTGATTAGAGGGAAGTTCATCAAATGCAGCAGCTTCAAGAATTCCTCCTTTTTGCAAGGAGCCGAGCTTTTGGCTACGATCGTGTGGGGTAAAACGATATAGGAAACTAGGGTTATCATCTTCTGTTAAATACCAGATTCCTGTTGCAGGATCGACGGCACATGCCTCATGTGAAAAATAGCCCATGTCTCTAATCGGTGTTTTTGACCGATCATTTTCTGGATCAAGTGGGTCTACCTCAAAGACGAAACCATGGCCCATATTACGTGTTTCTTCACAAGTTAACCATGTGCCCCAAGTTGAAGGGCCACCGGCACAATTACGGATGTTTCCTGAATTTGTTACATATTCGTCAATGACTTCACGATTTGGACTTACAACAAGTGCTGTCGTTCCGCCGGCTGCACCTTTGCTCCATGGGTTTTTCCCATTTACCGGATATTGATGGTTTGTACTAATTTCATGATTACGGACTAACACGGTTGTATTTTTCGGACCTTTAAAAGCAGCCATTCCATCCAAAACGCCAGGAATTAAATCTCCATTTGTCATTTTGTCACCTGTTTTAGAAATGATTTTGTATTGAAACCCTTTTGGCAAATCAACTATTCCATTTGGGTCTGCAACAAGAGGCCCATAGCCACCAAACCCACTAGTCGGATTAGCTACAGCTGCGCTGGCAGGGGAGTTGCCTAATGAGAAAACACCTGTAGTCCCAAGAGTCAGCGCTAATGTTCCCATTCCACCTACTTTTAAAAATTCTCGTCTGTTCATGCCACCATTATTAGAATTCATGTTCGTACCTCCACTTTTTATTTGAAGAAGTTGTCTAGAAGTAAGGTCTATAAAAAAAGTAACAAGAAAGTATGTAGGAGATATAAACGAACTGTAAGTATTTTGTAAGAAGGGTATTTTTGGTAGGAAAGTTTGGTTCATATTCTTCATTCCAAACTGGAAAAATAAAAAAGTAGTTGGAAAGTAATAGATAACAGTCAGGAGACATCATTTGAAAAAAAGGAAGAAGGACGAAAAAACTAGACCAATGATCTTTCCATTTTTCATCGTGTAAACAAAACGTAAAGGAAAAGAAGATTTTGTAAAAAACCTTAAAAAATCGGACTAGATATGATAATGAAGAGGCTCTCAAAATACGAAATTATCAGAAAAAAATAGTTATTATCAGCGTTTTCTGTTAAAATAGATAGTATGCACTTTAAGGGGACATATAATGACCTTGTGGGACTTAAGGGGTCCCTAGTTGTTGTGATATAATAGGTTCTAGTTGTGCATCTTAGATTTAAATAGGGGGATAAGAAATGATTAATGTAGCAGACAATAACTCTCTTTTACGAAATGATGTAAAGAAACTTGGGAACATTTTAGGAGAGATTCTTGTTCATCATGGAGGTATCTCGCTATTTAACAAAGTAGAAACGATACGAGAGATGACCAAGAATTTAAGGAAAAACTATAATGAAGAAGATTATAAGAAGCTGAAAGACGAGATTAATACACTACAACCACCTGTACGTCAGCAGGTCATTCGTGCCTTCTCAATCTACTTTCATTTAATTAATATTGCAGAGCAAAATCACCGAATTCGTCGTAGACGTCAATACCAACTTCAAGAAGATGGGGTAGTACAACCTGTATCTCTTGAAAGTGCCGTGTTGTCGATTAAAGATAGTCAATTTTCTGATGATATCATTCAAAAAGTGTTAAATGATTTATCAATTGAATTAATCATTACTGCACATCCGACTGAAGCAACAAAACGGACTGTACTTGAAATCCAAAAAAGAATTTTTACTATTTTACAAGAATTTGATAATCCTTTGCTTACAAAGAAAGAAAGAAGAACACTTGAAGATAGTTTATTTAATGAAGTAACAGCATTGTGGCAAACTGATGAACTACGTCAGCGGAAGCCAACCGTACTAGATGAAGTAAAGAATGGATTATATTATTTTAATGAAACATTGTTTGATACATTGCCGGACATTCATCAGGAATTAGAAGCCCAGTTGGATCAACATTTTCCTGAACATACGTGGAAGGTTCCAAACTTCTTACACTTCGGCTCTTGGATTGGCGGAGATCGTGATGGAAATCCAAATGTTACGCCTGAAGTAACATGGGAAACGTTACAATTACAACGTCAAGTTGCTTTGAAAAAATACGAGGAATCCATTATTGAATTAATGAAGCGTTTTAGTCAAACGACAACCCGTGTGGATTTAAGTGACACATTAATTCAGTCAGTAGAAGAAGATGAACGAAATTATATGGAATCTGGAGAAGAGTGGCCAATTAAATCTGAAATTTACCGTCGTAAATTCGCTGTTATTTTAAAGCGTCTACGTCAAGTCGGTGAATCAGAAGTAGGTTATCAAAATGCAGAGCAGTTTTTACAAGATTTGAACTTAGTGAAGGTAAGTGCAGAAAAGCATCAGCCATCTAATCGCAAGTTAAAAACGATTCGCAAATTGATTCGCCAAGCAGAACTATTCGGGTTCCACTTAGCAACGCTTGATATTCGTAATCATAGCGGTGAACATGAAGCAGCAGTGGCTGAAATTTTAAAAGTGGTTGGAATTTCCGACGATTATTCGTCTTTGCCAGAAGAAGAAAAGATTGAAGTCTTAAAACAAGTATTAAGTGAACCAAGACCTCTTTTGCTTCTTGAAGAAGACTATACACAAGAAACACAAGAAATATTCAAAGTGTTTAAGATGATTAAACAAGCGCATAAAGAGTTTGGTCGTCGTTCCATTGAAGTGTATCTTGTTAGTATGACCCAGTCACCAAGTGATCTTCTTGAAGTGCTTGTTTTGGCAAAAGAAGCAGGCATTTATCGTCTACATGTTGATGGGAAAGTAGAAAGCCATATGCATGTGGCTCCTCTTCTTGAGACCATTGATGACTTAGTGGCAGGTCCGAAAATCATGAAGACATTGTTTGAAATGGATGTGTACCGTAATCATATTAAAGAGCGCGGCAACCACCAAGAAATCATGTTAGGATATTCAGACGGAAGTAAAGATGGAGGAACGTTAACAGCCAACTGGAAACTTTTTAAAGCACAACAAGAAATTCATAATATGGCGAAAGACTTTGATATCCGCTTGAAGTTTTTCCATGGGCGCGGGGGCTCATTAGGTCGTGGTGGTGGTCCGCTTAACCGAAGCATTCTTTCGCAGCCATCTGAAACATTAGGTGATGGCGTGAAAATTACGGAGCAAGGAGAAGTACTATCTTCTCGTTATCTTTTAGAAGACATTGCTTACCGTAATCTTGAACAGGCAACTTCTGCTTTGCTTGAGGGGACAACAAGAGCGTTGAAGAACCCACTTCAAGGTCATTCTCGTGATAAAACATGGGAAGAGGCGATGGAGGAAATTTCAAAAGTCTCCTTAAAGAAATATCAATCGCTTGTATTTGAAGATAAAGACTTCTTAACATACTTTACACAAGCTACACCGTTAAATGAGCTTGGTGCGTTAAACATTGGTTCGCGTCCAATGAAACGAAAAGGGAGTCAACGTTTTGAAGATTTACGTGCCATTCCTTGGGTTTTTGCTTGGACGCAATCAAGACAAATGATTCCAGCTTGGTACGCAGCTGGTTCTGGTTTGCAATCGTTCGTCGCAAAAAAGGAAGAAAACTTGGCATTGCTACAAGAGATGTATAAAAAATGGCCATTTTTCCAAGCGACGATTAACAACTTACAAATGGCGTTAATGAAAGCGGACTTAGTTGCAGCAAAAGAATACCTTAACCTTGTGGAAGATAAAGCGATTGGCGAACGGATCTTTAGTAATATTTCAGAAGAATATCAATATACGAAGGAGATCCTTCTTCGGATTACAGGAAACAAAGAACTGCTTGATCAAACACCAACGATTCAAGAATCTGTTCATAGACGTAATCCATACGTAGACCCACTTAACTTCTTGCAAGTAGATTTAATTCAAAAAATGCGCGAGTCAGAAGAACGTTCTGAAGAGTTACTAACAGAAGTGTTGCTAACAATTAGTGGCGTAGCTGCTGGGTTAGTCAATACAGGTTGATAACAATGGTCTATGATATTAATCAGTAAAGTTCCTATATTGATTTCCAATATGTTTCCCCTAAAGTACAGCTATAGTGAAATGGAGCGGAAGGTACTTGACTCCTGCGGGAAAAAGAGGGAAAGGCAAGACACCACAGACGGAACGTCGTGGGGGCTTGGCTTCCTCCCCGCGGAAAGCAAGGAGGCCACTGAAAAAGGTACGTTTTTCGCCTTTTTTAGTGGCCTTAAGCAATGAGCGGAGCCGTTGCCTTCTTTTAAGCCTGCTATGAGTGGGTTTCTCATAGCAGGCGCGCAACGTGTGAAGCCATTGCACTTCCCCGAATTTGCTAAAAAGATCTTTTTCAGTGGTCTCGAAACCTGGAGCGCAATGGAATGGACATGAGGAGAGAACACGTACCCCATAAAAACAACAAAGTATGCGAAAATAGCATTTATGTTAAGGGACACAAATAGCACCGCAAATGCGGTGCTATTTGTTATGCATAATCGCTATATTTTTCTTTTATCATTAACCCGTGTTTCGTTTTCCAATATCATCAATACGGCCACTTAAAGACCGCTTTGATTTCGTTAAAATTTCTTCTTTCTTTTCATTAAGATAAATCTCTTGTGAAAGTCGATTGACCGAATCGATGGCTTCTGGAGAAACAACGACTTTCTTTCCTGGTAACAAGTCACCTGTATCAATCACAAGGGAGTCGATAGCCCAAGATTCATCATCTAAAATAAAGTCGATTACTTTTCCTATTTGCCCATCTTTGGCTGTTACCATATAGCCATTTATTTTCCCTTTCATTTCATTCATGCTTCTTAAATAAGAGTGATCTTCATCATCACTTGGGCCCATCCCTTCGATAGAGGTACTTTCTAAAGGAATTTGGTTCGGACTAAACCAATCTCCCCAAAGACCACTTCCGATCCAATACGGTGACCACCCATAATAGTTAAACAACTCACCTTCCACTTTTCTCGTGATTGGTTCATCAACGGAAGGACTATTTTTAATTTGTTCTTTTGTCGCAAAAATAGAGATTCTCTTTTCTAGTAAATCCACAGAATCAAAAGATATCGGGGATACCAATACTTTTTTTCCTGGCAGCCATTTTAACGTATCAATTTCTAAATAACGAATGGCCCAATTTTCGCTATCAACATACATATCTTTCACTTTTCCTAACTCACCATCAGTTGCTTGAACGATACAAGATTCTACCGACGTTGTTTTGTATAGGATAATGAATTCCTCCTTTAATGTGTTCTATTTGTTGAGTACCACTTTTAGAAAAAGATAAAACATAAAAATGGTTGAATTGCATCTTTTTTTGCGTGAATTACGTATAGGTTGAGCTGGATTTTGTGGTACGATTCATCTCGTATTCATCAATTTTCGTAAGGGGGTATACAGATGAGACTGCGCGTATCAGCTGTTCAATATCATCTTCATTCTATTTCTAGTTTTGATGAGTTTGCCGAACAAGTAACTCATTATGTAAAAAATGCGGCGGAGTATGAAACAGAATTCATTCTCTTTCCAGAATTTTTAACAACACAATTATTATCGATTCCAACTCTTAAAGGAGTTCAAACTATAAACGATTTACCAGATTATACAGAGCAATATTATTCTCTTTTTACGTCTCTAGCGATCGAGACAGGAATGTACATTATTGGTGGTACACATGTTATTCGAAGAGAAGGAAAACTTTATAATGTCGCTCATCTGTTTTACCCTGATGGTCGAATTGGGGAACAAGCGAAATTACATTTAACTCCTACAGAAGTAGAGGAGTGGCAGTTAACTCCAGGAGAATCGATACAAGTATTCGATACACCGAAAGGGAAGATTGCCTTACTAACTTGTTATGATATTGAATTTCCAGAAGTCGTTCGAATTGTTCGAGGTATGGGAGCAGATGTGATTTTTTGTCCATCTTGTACGGATGATCGCCACGGTTTTCATCGTGTTCGCTACACCTGTCATGCAAGAACGATAGAAAATCAAGTGTATGTCGTGACAACGGGTACGATTGGCTCTTTGCCAACGGTTGATTTTATGAGAGCGAATTATGGTCAAGCAGCCGTCATTACGCCTAACGACATTCCTTTCCCACAAAATGGAATTATGACAGAAGGCGATATTAACAACGATATGATCATTACGTCAGATCTTGATTTAGAGCTGTTGTATAAAGTTCGTGAAAAAGGATCGGTTACGACATGGAGAGATCGTCGTTTTGATTTGTATCCTGACTTAGGTGTTAATCGATTGGAGCTCGTTACAAAAACGGTTGTTTAATTTTCATAAAGAAAAGGGGAAGTTTATGGAATACGTTCGTATAACAAGTACTCATGATCCACTTTTTTCAAAGTTACACAAGTTGATGCAAGAAGTATTTCCGGCAGAGGAAGTACTAGAATTTGATTTGTGGGCAGAGCCTTTACAAGATCCAACGATTCGTGTGTTTGCTGCTGTTCACGAAGGGGAAGTTGTCGGGGTAACAGAATACCGCTATAACAAAGAGCTTCAAGTCGCAATGACCGATTTTACGATAATTGCTAGAGAAGGACTTGGAATTGGACCCTTTATTGCCAAAAAGCGAGAAGAGGACTTACAACAATTAGCAGCTGAACATAATCTTGATCTACTCGGAATGTTCGCTGAAATTTATGATCCATATCGAGCAAAGGATCATTCATTTGGCGGAATCAAAGTAATGGACCCATACGTAAGACGTGAAGTGTTATCACACCTTGGATACAAACGCTTAGACTTTCCGTATGTTCACCCAGCATGGACGAATGAAGGGGAAGCGGTGCAGGAGTTAGATCTTTGTTTCTTGCCTTTTAAAAATGTGAACTCATTACAGGCTAGTTTTATTAGTGAGTTTATTTCTACGTATTATGCTATTTTATCAAATAAACCTGAAGCGTGGCATAACATGATTTCTGACCTTGGTCAGCGTGAAGAAGTATTGCTTCTGCCACTTTAATATAGTTAAAAAGCACAGTGGGTTGTTAATCTACTGTGCTTTTTGTTGTCTAGTCTACGTATGAAGCCGAATTTTAATGGATTAACGACCCAATCTTTATTGAATAAAAAAATAAACTTATATATCATGGAAACTATACTAAAAAAGGTGGGGATGAACATGAGGTCAAATGAGCTTGTAGAAATCATAGATAAAGTGAAGAAGACTTATATGAAACAAAGCTCTCATTTAGTTCAGTTTCATTCTTCTGAATCAGTAGAGGAGCATACTTTTTTTAGTGACGAACCGGGCATTTTGTTTGTGTTAAGTGGGGAACTAGATTATCAAATTGGAGATGATGAATTTCGTACATTGCCGCATGGAGAGTATCTTTTTTATCCCAAAGGTGTGACGGTTCAACTAGAAATGAAAAAGGGGAGTACCCACCTTGTGTTTCCACTCACGAAAAAAATTGTTGAGTACTTTGTTGATTTGCTTAGACAATACCGAAACTTTTCACCGGAGAAGCTCGAAACGCCTACGAGAGTTTGCATTATGCAAGCAAAGTGGACAAACGAGATTGAAGCACAACTTAAGAACGTACTTTCCAATTATTTGAATAATGATGATTATCGCATTCACTTAACACTATGTGAAATCATGTATGATGTTTTCCCAAATGAACATATGCTTTCAAAAATCTCGTACATATTAGATATGTATTATTATCCTGAATCGATTCGAAAAGTAGAAAGCTATTTATTAGAACATTATCATAAACCAATACGCATAAAAAATATAACAGATGTCGCGAACGTGAGTGAGTCCCATTTGAACCGACTATATAAAAAATATGTCCAAATGTCTCCAATGGAACGTTTAACGATGATTCGAATGGAACAAGCAGCACTCCTCCTGCGCAATCAATCGATGACGATTACAGACGTAGCGATGCAAGTAGGCTATCAAAGTATGTCTGCATTTGTTCAACAATTCAAACGAAAGTACACTCTGTCACCTAAGGATTTTCAATCAAAATAAGAAACGCCAAAAACATGCAGGTATTTGGGCGTTTCTTACCATTCAAAAAAGAATTTTAGAGCAATAGTCATCGTTGTATAAAAAACAACGCCAAAAGCAAAGGTGGGGAAGTGGGCTTGTCTTTCGTGCGGGAGCTCATTTTTCAATACATTTAACACCATAGCTCCGGATACAAAAGCAAAAATTAACGCTTGTGCAAAAGAAGACAACGTCACATATACACCTAAAATCCAACCTAAAATAATTCCTGATGCAATCACATATCTTCCGACTCGGTTATATTGTTCGGGATTTTCCCTCCAAAGGTCATGGGCGACAGCCACGAAATGAAGTCCGATGGCAATGCCATAAAAGACAGCTTGAATTCCAGATACATCTGAAGCCATAACAATATAAACAATTAATAAATTATAAATCGTGAAAAAAACGATTTGCAACCAAAGAAGTGGAACGTGACTTTTGCTTTGGTTGTGAAAAGTTTTTTGGATCCCATAAAAAAGAAGCAAGCCGAGTAAGCCAATAAAATAAAGCTCAGACTCCATCGTAAGATTGTCACTATATAATTCAATTAATTGCTGCTCTCTATGAAGGGAGGGGAGAACATAGACAAACACGTACGAAACAGCTAATCCACCAGAAAAGGAAAGCCATTTTCTTCGCCTAATTTTGTTCGCTGGAATACATTCATTTGCAAACAAGTGAATGATAATAAATAGAACTCCTAATATATAGGCAGACATGTGGAACACTCCTTGAATGTTTTTTACCCATTTGAAGAGTTGAGAAAACATTCAAGGAGGTCTCTTTTTTTCTTTTGTTATGTAAGTAAGAAAGAGGAGTCCCTAAGGTTTGAATTACCCCTTAGGGACGAAGCAATTATTGTTTTAAGTTGTTGTTTAACGGCCTATTACTAGCAATGTCTTGATTGCCGTCTAACAGATGCGTCATTCCTCGAACGAGTGTATCATCCTCTAGTAAGCTCCATAAGTGGTAGCCTAAATCTTCACGTTTTAATAAGACTTCTTCAAGAACTTGAACCGTTCCGAAATCATTCAAGCTATGAGCACGATTGATCGTTTTTCTTAACATACCTTGAATTTTAATTTCATGCTCAAGGTCATTACGTAAGTAGTCGCGCATCGTATATCTTCCTTCAACCTCGTGCTTAATATAGGAAATCTCATGTTGAGTGACAGGGTGTGCGGTAGGAACGACTCCTAATCGAGCAACGCGTTCTCCAACATCGTCAATATGTTTTTGAGTAACTTCAATATGTTCATCGAGAATATGATGAAGGCTTCCAAACGATTCGGCCCCTTCAGTTAACCAATGATGCTTTGTATACTGATGTAGAGCAACATTTAACGCACATAAGTGCTCATCAAGCATTAGTCCCATTTCTAACCTTGTTTCATAGGGCAAAGAGATTCCGGAACCTTCCTGTCTTGCTGTTCTTGGCTCTTGTCGTAACACCATATCACCACTATGATTAGATTGGTGACCTGGCATCATTGGGTCAAAACCAGTTTTGTTTAGTTTAAATTCATCATGTGAAAAACCTTGATTATCATGTGTTTCCATTGTTGTGCCTCTTTTCATTTAAGTTTGAAAATTCACCTGTATTATGCCTCATTTATGTGAGAACCATTTGCGAAAAAAATAAAAGAAGAAAACATCCTTAATAAAGCGAATGTTTTCTTCTTTTATAAGCAATATAAGTTTCACGTGAAACATTGCAATGGTCGACAAGAGAAACTACTGCATACTCTTCAATTCTTGTAATCTCTCCACTAATTGGTTGAAAAGTGGTTTGTCACCTTGGTCCAAAGCTTCGTCGATTTGGTTTCTCACTTTTTCTATCTCTTGGTCGAGAAGCGCTTTTTCTAAAATGATGTTTGTTTCTTTTTCATATTCTTTAAACTGCTTATGTTGGACAAAGGAATTGATTTGTGATTCAACGAGTTGAAGATATCTGTGATTGGATTGTTTTCCGTAAAAATGCAGCTTCAAAAACACTTTATCAGAAGGGTTACTCATAAGATCTCCAAGGGCTTTTGAAACATCTTCTGTTTTTCGTTTATTGTAATAATAAATAAAGCCCGGTTTATCAGAATGCATACTTGAGATGATAAACGTTCTTCCTTTTGAAGGAACGGATTCAGTAAAAGTGAGGTTTTCAAGGATATGATGATTTTTGCATATGTACTCAAGCAACATTCTCGCATCTTTATGTTTGAGTTGGTGCTGATCGATAAACCATTTTAAAAAATTACTTTTTTCTGCTGATGACACCCAGTTTCTCATAAACACCACCCTCTATTATTCTTCTATTTCAAGCATATCATGATATACATATATTTCAATTACGAACCATCCTAGTAAGCAGGATCAATAACAATTTGAATAGTCATGAATATAGTATACAGTATGAGGTTTGATGGGGGAGGGATAAGGGTGATTGTTCGTAGGGTTACAGGGGAGGAACTTCGATTTATCAAAAGTTATGCACCGATTGTTCAGCAAGAAGCTACGTTAGGTTATATGAATGGGAATAGCCTTGTGATGAACGAAGAAATGATTTACTTCCATAAAGCTGAATATTTAGCACTTTTTGATCATCATAGAATATGTGGTTGGATTTTGGTGGGTGAAACGAACTCACCTGTTGAGCCGGATCCGATTGGGATGATCTTAGAATTATTTGTCTTGCCATCTTATCGAAAAAAAGGTTGTGGACATACACTAATGACAAATGCGATCTCCTATTTTAAACAGAAGAACTATAAAAAAGTACAGCTTAATGTATTTGCAGGGAATCATGCAAAGAAACTGTATGATCAATTGGGGTTTAAAGCTGTATCGACTATAATGGAAAGGCCGATCTAAATATGTTTCATGTGAAACATATTATAAAAAAATGAGCTTTAAAGAATGAAAAGACATTTTATTGAAGAATGTCTTTTTATTTTTCTAAGAAACACTTTTTATAATTCCATCATTCATAGCGACTTTTTTTGCTTTTTTACGCACTTGTAAAAGTTGGCTTTATTTTTAGGTATTCACAATTTGAGAACATCAGCATTTTGTTATATGATTTGTAATACGATGTTTCAAAAAATAACTATAAAAAGAGTGATGGAAACGATGTATCCAAGAGAACTAAATTATAAAATGCCTGCAGAGTGGACAACCCATCAGCGTACATTCATTTCTTGGCCTGTTCAAGATTCAATGGTGTTTCCTGATGATTATGAGCAAGTTTGGGATGGTTATGTTGAGCTCGTTCGTGCAATTGCTGAATTTGAACCGGTATCCATTGTGGCTAATCCGGATGATATAGAGAAGTTAAAAGCGATTTTTGTAGATGAGAGAGTGGGATTTCTGTCTATTGAGCATAATGATGCGTGGTTCCGTGACAATGGTCCAACGTTTGTGAAAAATGAAGAAGGAGAAATTGCCGGGATTAATTGGATCTTTAATGCGTGGGGCGAAAAGTATTCTCCTTGGACGTTAGATAACGACGTCGCACCAAAGTTATTAGAACAATTTAATGTTAAGCGTTTTGATGCACAAATTGTTATGGAAGGCGGTTCCTTTCATGTAGATGGAGAAGGAACGTTGCTCACAACAGAAGAATGTCTACTGAACCCAAATCGAAATCCTGATTTATCAAAAGAGCAGGTAGAACAATATGTAAAAGACTATTTAAATATTGAAACGGTGATTTGGTTAAATAAAGGCTTAAGTGGCGATGAGACAGATGGACATGTGGATAATGTGGCATGCTTTGCTGAGCCAGGCAAGGTGATCATTCAAGTGTGTCATGATCCAAGTGATGACAACTATGAAATTACGCAAGAAAACTTGGCCATTTTGCGTCAAGCGACGGATGCAAAGGGGAGAAAACTCGAAATCATTGAGATTGAACAGCCTCCAGCTTCTCACTTTGAAGATAGCAGATTAACGCTTAGTTATTTAAATTTTTATTTTGTAAATGGTGGAATCATTTTGCCTGTGTTTGGCGGTGCAGCTAAAGAAGCAGACCAAAAAGCAATAGATGTATTGCAAAAGACGTTCCCTGATCGGAAAATACGAACCATTGATGGAATGGCCATTATTAAAGAAGGTGGCAATGTTCACTGTACGACTCAGCAGATGCCGGCTGTCGGAAACTAGAAGAAGAGGTGAATTCAATTGAGAAAAGTAAAAGTAGCAGCAACGCAAATGGGTTGTTCTGGTGGAGTAGAGGACAACATTAAAAATGCTGAAAAGCTTGTACGAGAAGCAGCAAGTCAAGGAGCTCAAATTATTCAAATTCAAGAACTATTTGAAACACCTTACTTTTGCCAAAAAGAAAAATCGGACTATTATATTTATGCAACAGAAGTAGAGAAAAACAAAGCAATTGCTCATTTTAAAGAAATCGCAAAAGAGCTTGAAGTGGTATTGCCTATTAGCTTTTATGAAAAAAAGAACAATGCTCGTTACAATTCGTTAGCTGTTATTGATGCAGACGGAGAAGTGCTTGGTGTTTATCGCAAAAGTCATATTCCTGATGGACCTGGTTATGAGGAAAAGTTCTACTTTAATCCAGGGGATACAGGTTTTAAAGTGTGGGAAACACGCTATGGTAAGATTGGAGTAGGAGTTTGCTGGGATCAATGGTACCCAGAAGCAGCTCGCTGTATGGCTTTAATGGGAGCGGAAATTTTATTTTATCCAACGGCGATCGGTTCAGAGCCTCAAGATGAGGGAATTGATTCAAAAGATCACTGGCAAACGTGTATGCTGGGACATGCTGCTTCAAATTTAGTTCCGGTTGTTGCTTCTAATCGTATTGGGGTTGAAGAAGATGAAGACTCGAAAATTACGTTCTATGGTTCTTCCTTTATTGCTGGGCCTCAAGGAAACAAAGTGGCTGAAGCTGGCCGAACAGAAGAAGCGGTGCTGGTGGCTGAATTTGATCTGGATGCATTAGATATTCAACGTATTGAGTGGGGGATCTTCCGCGACCGCCGTCCAGATCTATATAAAATTATCACTTCGTATGATGGTGACTTAATTATTAAATAATAAAACAGGTCTTTGTCTTGGAACAAAGAAAGGAGACTAGCAAATGACTCGTTTACTTCCGTATTTAGTAATGGACGGCAATGCAAAAGAAGCTGTCGAGTTTTATGAAAAAGCATTAAAGGCAAGTGTATTTGGGGTTCAGACTTTTGGCGAAATGCCGGCCAACCCAGACTATCCTTTGCCAGAAGAGGCAAAAAATCGTGTTTCTCACGCCATGATTAAAGTTGGAGAAACGGACATGATGCTGTCAGATACATTTCCAGGTACACCTCATGAAAAGGGCAACCATGTAACCATTTGTATAATGGCTGATACAAAGGAACAAGCAAAAGAGTTTTATGAGGCGTTGAAAGAAGGCGGGCAAGTGACAATGCCGCTTCAAGAAACATTTTGGAGTCCAGCATACGGAATTGTCATTGATAAATTTGGTGTGACGTTTCAAATATCAACGGAAGCTTAATAGGAAAAAGGATGGTTCAAATAGAACCATCCTTTTCTTCATTTTTATTCTACTGCTAGATCTTCAATGGAATCAATGTCCATATAAGCTGGAACTACTAATCCAAGTGCTGTTCCGTGAAGGTTTGAACCTAGATCTTCAAAGTCACCTTCATACTGCTCATAGTAATCAGCATGTGTAGTTGGTAACCAAGCGCCTACAGCAGCATCGCCACTACCTGAAGCAACACCAGCCCACATTGGACCTGCGTCTACTTGAGTTAACGTTACATCATAACCAACTGTTTCTAAAACGGTAGCTGCTACATTTGTGCTTGCAATCACATCATCCCAAGCAACATAAAGCAATGTAAGGTCGTCACCTTCAACAGAGTTAACGCCTTCTGTCCATGTTGCTACTAAATCTGAGTACTCATCTACAAATTGCTCTGCAGCGTCCGCTGGGTTTGCACCTTCATTAATAAGTGCCATCACATATTCAATGTGCTCAGGCTCCCAATTGAATGCATCCAATACTTGGTGCGCAGTTGGATGGTCTTCATCTAAACCAAGACGAGCAATAGTGTGAACGTCTTCCGCTCCACCATAAAGGTTTTGTGGATCTTCTAAGTATTTAAGATCGAAATCAGAAAACTTCCAGTGTGGGCTCCAACCAGTTACGATGATTGGCTCCTCGTTTTCATAGGCACTTGCTAATGAAGCAGCCATTGCTGCACCAGAGCTTTCTACTACTGTCCAGTCATCTTCAAGACCATATTCAGGTAAAACTCGGTTAATCGTAATGTTCATAAGACCAGCTCCAGGATCGATTCCTACGATCGTGAAGTCTACATCTTCTCCGACATGTGTAGCGGTTTCTTCTGCTGGTGCTTCTTCTGTTCCTTCTACGTCATCAACAGGTGCCTCGTTTGAAGCCTCTTCTCCTCCACATGCTGCCAGCCCTAAAGCTAAAACAGATGCAGTTGTTAAACCTAACAATTTCTTTAACATTACTGTGTTCCCCCTTGTTTTTTGTTTCCTATATTTTGAGTGATTCGATCTAGGATAATCGCAATGATTACAATAGCCAAACCAGCTTCAAAACCAACTCCAGTTTGAATTTGTGTAACAGCACGATACACTTCGGTTCCAAGCCCAGGTGCACCTACCATGGCAGCAATAACAACCATAGAAAGAGCTAACATGATGCTTTGGTTAATGCCTGCCATGATGGTTGGCATGGCAATAGGCAATTGAACTTTTAGTAAACGTTGTTTCGTAGTCGAACCAAACGCGTTTGTTGCCTCTATCAGATCAGAAGGTACTTGTTGAATACCTAAGATCGTTAACCTGATTGTCGGTGGCATCGCAAAAATAACAGATGCAAAGACTCCAGGAACAACTCCAATATTAAAGAAAAAGATAGCTGGGATTAAATAAACGAATGCAGGCATCGTTTGCATAAGGTCTAAAATCGGTGTAACAATCTGCCTAACAACCATATTTTGAGATGCCCAAATCCCAATGGGAATTCCAATCACTATTGTAACGAAGACAGCCGTGAGAACGAGGGCAACCGTCTGAATCATCTGATCCCAGTATCCAAGGTTCCATATGAGTAAAAGCCCCGCGACTGTGAATATAGCCATTCTCCATCTGCTAGTCTTCCATGCTAGCAATGCAACAAGTAAGATTAATAGAATAGGTGGAGGTAATAGTAATACCCATTCAATTCCATCTACTACCCCTCGTAAAATAACACTAATAAATTGAAATAATCCGCTTAAATTGCTAGTAAGCCACGAAACAAAGCTATCAATAATATCAGCTAACGGTAATCTAGGGATAAAATCTTCCATGTTACTTCACCTCCCTAGCAGAATTCATTGTTAAGCTATTAATATATTCTTCGTCTCCTGCAAGAGCGCCAATAACAGCACCTTTGACAAGGACGCCTTTCAGGCGCTTGTTATCATCCGTGACGGCAACAGGCACCGTTGCATGAGAAACTTTTTCGAATAAATCAGTTAAGAATGTCTCCGGTTTTACCGTTGTAACGTCGGTTGTCATGGCGTCTGCTAGTGTTTGGTTGCCATCTGCTGCTTGTTTTGCTTCACTAGCTGAGATAGCACCAAGTAATTTCTTCTGTTTGTCAACAACATAGATAGAGGAGATCCCTAATTCCTTCATTAGCTTTAAGGCAACGAGAGGGCCTTTCTCTACTTGAATGGCTTCCGCTCGCTTCATCACATGTTCAGCAGTAAGAACTTTTGATAAATCTACATCTTCTACGAATTTTTCAACATATTGATTCGATGGGTTCATTAAAATTTCTTCAGGTGTTCCAATTTGAACGATATTTCCATCTTTCATTAACGCAATTCGGTCACCAATTCGTAAAGCTTCATCTAGATCATGAGTAATGAACACGATCGTTTTTTCGACGGAAGATTGTAGATCAAGTAGCTCATCTTGCATATCTTTTCGAATAAGTGGATCTAGCGCACTAAATGCTTCATCCATCAGAAGAATATCGGGATTGTTCGCTAAGGCACGAGCAAGACCCACACGTTGTTGCATTCCTCCACTTAATTGGCTTGGGTATTGATCTTCATAGCCTTTTAAGCCAACTAGTTCAAGAGATTCGAGTGCTTTCTTGTTTCGTTCTTCTTTTGGTACACCTTGAATTTCTAATCCATATTCCGTGTTTTCAAGAACCGTGTAGTGAGGAAACAAAGCAAACTTTTGAAAAACCATACTGATTTTTTTTCGTCTTACTTCACGAAGTTGCTCACTTGACATTTTGACAACATCTTCGCCATCAATTTCTACTTTTCCACTTGTCGGGTCAATGAGTCGGTTTAACAAACGGACAAGTGTTGACTTACCACTTCCGGAAAGTCCCATAATGACAAAAATCTCACCAGAATGAACTTGGAAACTTGCTTGGTTGACTCCAACTGTACAACCCGTATTTTTCAGAATTTCCGTTTTGGATTTTCCAGTCTGGAGTTGGTTCAATGCCTGTTTCACATTTTTACCGAAGATTTTCGTTACGTTATCCACGTTTATTTTTACTGTTTTCTCATTCATTTTTCCACCTCTTCCTTAAGCACCTCTTAATTATATAAATGGATGAACTCATTACACAAAGGGCATAATAGGTCAAAAACACCACGTTAAGTTCGTACAGTTAAAACTGTACGAACTATCCGAAGCGTATTCTTACAATTGCTCTCTAATCCTCCAATTACCTAGCAATTGCCAATTTCAACTTTTGAATTCAATATGGTAGTCTATATAAAAAAAGAACAGTCACGGGGAAGTGATGGAATGGGTGAGAAAGAACAACTAGAACGGGCGAGGGCTCGTTTTATTGATTCAATGGCGCAGAATATGAACCTTTATGGAATTACTCCATCTGTAGGTCGGTTATATGGGTTGCTTTATTTTAGTGAAACACCGATGACGTTAGATTGTATGAAGGATGAACTTGGCATGAGCAAAACAAGCATGAGTACATCTGTCAGGCAATTACAAGAGCTGAAAATGGTGGAAAAGGTATGGAAAAAAGGGGTGCGCAAAGACTTATATCAATCGATAGATGATTGGTACGAAACGTTCTCTGATTTGTTTTCGGTGAAATGGAGAATGGGTGTATCATTAAATATAAGTTCTCTTCGAAAGTCGTTAGATGAAATTAATGAGCTAATTGAAGATCAAACTACTTCTGAAGAATTGAAAGCCGAAGCACGCATTGATAAAGAGAAGTTAGAGCATGCGCTAGAATATTATCATTGGATTAACCGATTGATCGATAGCATTGAAACGAAGGAAATTTTCAAATTCATTCCAAAAGGGAAAGATAAAGAGTAGCTAAAATACGTATAAGGAAATGAAGTGGACAGAGAATACGCTATCTGTCACAAAAATGATCATTCCGTCTTTGAAGTGGACAGGCGATCCTCTATTTAGTAAGATCGCACGTATTTTGACACGATTTTATCGAAATAGCGAACGTAGGGTCCGGATAGAGCTTCAAAAGGTGTTAAATTGGAAAATAGCGAACCGTCTGTCCGCTTAAAATTTCATGATAGTGATCGATCATACGTTTAAGCCAGCTAAACAATAAAAGGCTACAGAAAAAGTGGGACGCTTTTTCTGTAGCCTAGGTTTGTAAAAAAGAAAATTAGTAGTGAGGTGAATCGAGTGGGTGATGAGCGACTGAAGCCTGAGTTTTTTCAACAACCAACTCTTGAATTGGCACAAGCTCTAATAGGGAAGAAGATCATAAAAGAGACGGATGAGGGGATTGCTTCAGGATGGATTGTGGAAACAGAGGCATATAAAGGACCTGAAGATCGCGCGGCTCATAGTTTTGGTAATCGTAGGACGAAGCGAACGGAAGTGATGTTTGGACCGCCTGGGTATATTTATACGTATGTGATGCACACGCACTGCTTAGTTAATATCGTAAGTGGAGAATTGGAAAAGCCAGAGGCGGTATTAATTCGTGCCATTGAGCCTGTTGAAGGAATCAATTTAATGTATTCTAGAAGAGGAAAAGATAAGAAAGAAGTAGAATTAAGTAATGGTCCTGGAAAGTTAACAAAAGCTCTTGGGATTACAAACCTCGATTATGGACTTCCTTGCTATGAACCTCCTTTATATATTGTTGAAGGATTCACTCCTTCTCAGATTGAAAGTGGACCTAGAATAGGGATCGATAATAGTGGAGAAGCGAGAGAGTATCCATGGCGTTTTTGGTTATCTGGTAACCGTTTTGTTTCAAGGAAGTAAAGTTGTTATGAAATAACTTTACATACAGTTGTTTGAGTTTGTATCTTCTACTATATATAGGGAGGCTTGTTATGGATGAAATCAAGGTTTTAATAGTAGATGACCAAACGTTGATGAGAGAAGGGATCAAAACGATCATTGATTTAGAAGAAGATATGCATGTCGTTGCGACAGCTGAAAACGGGTTGGAAGCTGTAGAGAAGGCTGTTACGTTTCAACCAGATATGATATTAATGGATGTACAAATGCCAGTATTAGGAGGGATAGCTAGTTTAACTGAGCTAAAGAAGAAACTTCCTAAAGTGAAGGTCCTTATTTTAACGACATTTTCAGAAGATCAATATGTGATTGATTCATTAGCAAACGGAGCAGATGGATTTCTACTGAAAGATATGAACTATGACCAATTAATTGTGTCAATACGGGAAGTCGTTTTACATGATTTAATGATTTTTCCTCAAGTGATTGGAAAAAGGGTTGCGGCCCTTCTTTCTGAATACAATATGTCACATGAAACGAACCGCATTGTCGAACTATTAAAAAAAGACGGAATCCGTTTCTCAGAAAGAGAACGAGAAGTAGCGAATCTACTAGCAAAAGGATTAGCAAACAAAAAAATAGCAGAGAAGCTATTTATTAGTGAAGGTACAGTCAAAAATTATATAAGTGAGATTTATAGTAAATTAGGAGTAAAAGATCGATCAAAAGCGATTATTTATTTAAGTAAATTACAGCCATAAAGGAAGCGTTACGTTGTAGCTGAGTTGGAGAAAACCAAGTCAGTTTTTTTGTGTTAAAAGGGGGATTTTAGACAATTAATATTCTCTATAAAGAACAAAACTATTTACCTTATCGATATATAAGAGTATAATGTTCTTATTGGAGAACAACGAGTAGGAGGAAGCAATGAAAAACTCTATTATTTATGAGCAGCCATTGTTAGGAAAGATTTCTATTCACCAAGTAAACGGAAACATTGTAAATTCCAAACTGTCTACCATTGTCCTTTTAGAAATTAAGACAAAGTCAATTGTGTTTGTAAGTCAGTTAAAGTTCCCCTTGTCAGAGTCTGTCATTTACCAAATAGACACAAAAATATCAGATAATGAAATTCAACTTTTTGGACTCATCTTGAAGTCTGTTAGCAATGTACATAGTAACAGTCATCATTATCAATTTGACTACATTATGGAGAATGAGCCAAGCGCAATTACGTACTTTTCTGAACTTCAAACCGTGTTGGGGGGAGGAAACAAAAATGCAAATAAAGCAAACAAGGAGATATGAGGATGAATGGAAAGAATATAAGGTTATTAAGGGAAGAAAGAGGAATGACCTTAAATCAACTAGCTACTTTATCAGGAGTGTCCAAATCGTATATTAGTTATATTGAAAGAGGTATGCAAAAAAATCCTAGCATCGCTGTATTGGAGAAAATATCAGTTGCACTGGGGATTGAATTTTTAGAGCTAATAGAGTCTGTAAACGAAATTTCAAAAAAATAGTCCTAAGGTGACTCTATTTATGTAGGCCTACAACACGTAATAGCATGAGAAAGCTAAAATAAAGTCACCTATGTTGTTCTATTTTTGTGTATTTCTCCATTTATTGAACTCTAAATATTCTTTAAATTGCTCTTTTGTAATGCCAGAATCCATCGCTTCTCTTACTAATTCGACCCAAGCACTGTCTAATGAAACGTCGTCGCTTTTTTGATCTTCATTTAATAGATGTTCTACTGTAACCCCTAGTACAAAGGAGACTTTTTCTAAGAATTGAATAGAAGGGTTTGATTGGATGTTTCTCTCGATAGAGCTCAAGTAAGATTTAGCTACTCCAGCTTTTTCTGCTAATTCGGATAACGAATAACCCTTTTCAAGACGATACTTTTTGACGCGTTCACCAATCATACGTATCTTTCCTCTCTGCCTATGTAATAGTATAATTATAACAGCGCAGAGTGTGTTCTGTAAATAGAACTACTTTTTGACTAGTTTTCCCTCTTGTTGGTGTAAAAAAGCTCTTACTTCCTCTAATGATAAACCGATCGTTTGGGCCTCTTTTACTAACTGAACCCATTCTTTATCAAGAATGATAACCTCTTTCGAATTCATCCATTCAAACCCCTCTCATATTAGTTCCGTTAAGGCAAGTAGAAGATTGACATGTTCGATACTAAGAACCTTTTCTCTATATTACATGGATAAAGTGTTTTTCATTAGTTACTTCAGTCATGTTGAAAGTCATAAACCATGAATAGGTAAGTTCATTTATTGAAAAATTCTGAAAGCTTGTTGTACAAAGGATACAGCTTTTGATCCATTCCATTCGTTACAGAGGACGATGAATTTCGCCAAAACATGCCTAAAATCTACAGTACACAAATAGAATAAGACTAGTCTAAAAGTACCGGTTTTATTACGTAATAGTCATAAAAAGTAATAGATTTAGTTTGGAAAGAAGATGAAAATTTGGGCTATTCTAATTTGGTATGATCTATGTGCGTTTGCAAATAGTCTTTCACTTCGTCACATGTAAAACCGAGATCTTTCGCTTCTTGAAGCAATTTTACCCATTCTTCGTCTAATAGATCTGATTGCTTGTTCACATCCTTCAACCCCTTCTGTAACTAGAACTATATTAAGTACAAACGAATCAGTTTTGTTCTTTTTAAAGAACTAACTTGAGTATAATACGAATGACTCATTTAATAAAGGGGTTTTGGGAGAATTATGTATCTTTTTATCTTTTCTTATATATATGTAAAAAAAAGGAGCCTCTAGAAGGGTCATTCCTCCTGAGATTCCTCTTTGTTTAGAAGCTTTTTGTCATAGGTTGTTCTTTTATCAGCTTTGCGTCAAAAATAAATGGGCCAAATGGAATAACAGAAGCAATGGAGGCTAAAATCCCTTTTTTAAATGTCCATCTTTCTGTAAACATAACAATCGCTAATACGACAAAATATAGCATAAATAAAATACCGTGAATCCATCCAGTAACAGTGACCATCATAGGCATATCAAACATATACTTCAATGGCATAGCAATCCCGAGAAGAAGGATAAAAGAAAGTCCTTCAATGTAACTAACAGTTCGAAAGAGTTTAAGTATAGAACTCATGAAGATCATCTCCCGTTAAAAGGCTTGTGTACTTTCACATATAACTTTTATTATAGCAAGTCTTAGTTACATATGGGTTGTGATTTCTTGACGATAAAACAAACACGTTAAGACTTCTGATTGAATAGGCTATATGGCTATGGCAAAAATGGATGAGGGGGTTTTTTAACTTGTATCCAGTATATCCTT
Source organism: Alkalihalobacillus sp. MEB130 (assembly GCF_032335535.1). NCBI lineage: Bacteria > Bacillati > Bacillota > Bacilli > Caryophanales > Bacillaceae > Alkalihalobacillus > Alkalihalobacillus sp. MEB130. The sequence continues at coordinate 33,079 of NZ_JAOANA010000018.1, read as the reverse complement.
ATTATGATAAAGAAACGAAATGCGAAGAGCAACCGATTACTTTTCCACCTCAAGAGCAAGAACAACAACCCGGGTTGGAGTACCCAATGATTCCTAATCCTATCGCAGAAAATCCTCACTATGTAGGATCGGGAAAGTTACAAGATAAAGTAGCTATTATTACAGGGGGAGACAGCGGGATTGGTCGAGCGACAGCCATTGCTTTTGCTAAAGAAGGCGCAGATATTGTGATGATCTATTTAAATGAACATAAAGATGCGGAGGCAACAAAACGGCGTATAGAGGAGATTGGTCGAGATTGCTTATCAATTGCAATTGATTTACGAGAAGAAGCAGCTTCAACGGAAGTGGTGAAGCAAACGATTGACAAGTTTAACAGAATTGACATTTTGATTAATAATCATGCTGTTCAATTTGTTCAAAAGTCCATTTTAGACATAACAAAAGAACAACTAATGACGACTTTTGAAACGAATGTCTATCCATTTTTCTTTATGTCAAAAGCCGTACTTCCATATTTGCAAGCAGGGGATTCCATTATTAATAATACATCTGTTACTTCTTTCAAAGGACATGAAACCTTAATTGATTATTCGGCAACGAAAGGGGCCATTACTACGTTTACACGGTCGTTAGCTCTTTCATTAGCCGATAAAGGAATAAGGGTAAATGCTGTCGCTCCTGGCCCGATCTGGACACCACTTATCCCAGCAACATTTCCAAAAGAAGAAGTGAAAATATTTGGAACCGACACACCGATGAAACGCGCAGGCCAACCATTTGAATGCGCACCAAGCTTCGTCTATTTAGCCTCAAACGACTCCACCTACGTAACCGGCCAAATCCTCCACGTAAACGGAGGAATGTATTTAGGAGGCTAGTTCCCCAAAGGTGCCCTTCCTTTGGGGAACTAGCCGAAGCGGTGAGCGAAGCCGTCGTAATGGTTTAAGCCATTTTGAGTGAACTTCTCAAAAAGGCGCACGACGAGCGGAGCCACCGCCCGTGTTCGCACGTAACAGGGGAAGAAGGTGCCCTTCCTTTTGGAACTAGCCGAAGCGGTGAGCGAAGCCGTCGTAATGGTTTAAGCCATTTTGAGCGAACTTCTCAAAAAGGCGCACGACGAGCGGAGCCACCGCCCATGTTCGCACGTAACAGGGGAAGAAGGTGCCCTTCCTTTTGGGACTTAGCCGAAGCGGTGAGCGAAGCCACCGCTGGTTTTCTTTTTTCATAAAGTTCAAATAAAATAGGAATAATGAACAGTCTTTCAAGTTTTTAAAAAATGCAGCAAATAGTAGAAGGGAGGGTTTCGTATTGGTAACTAACAAAAGTGTCGTTCCGATAATGAGTATGGTACGAACATTTGAACATATGTACGGAGTGGTCTTTTTAATGGAACGGGAAAATGGCCAATTTATTTATCGTTACATAAGTTCTGAGGCGAAAGAGCTGGCCTCCCTTGATGAGAACTTTGTTGGAAAGACATTGAAAGATGTATATCCGGATTACATATCTGCTCATTTAGGAAATTTATATGATCAAGCATGGCGAACAAGAAATCCCGTTGTTGTGCAAGATAAATTAAATATGAAATTAGTTGAAGAGATTGCCAAGCTAGTAATTATTCCTGTTATCCAGGAAAAAGGGGAGTTACGTTATTTTATTAGTTACACAGAAAGGATCATATCTCCTCAAGAATCCATTGTTGATATCGTGACCGGCTTACCAAGTTATCAGGTGTTTGTTCATAAATTAAAAGAAAAGTTACAAAGGATACAGAATCCGGTCGTTGTCTGTTATATCAAGCTTGGACAAGCTTCCAATCAAGGTCCTTATCCAAAAGAGTTTGACCAAAGTATCGTCATTTCCGAACTGGCTAAACGAATTTTACATGCACTACCAGAACAAGATGTGGAATTAGCTCGTGTCATAGGTGATGAACTCATTTGGGTATGCCCCGTGCAACAAGATACAATTGCTTGGCTAAAAGAGGTGCAACAAACCATTTCTACCCCTTTTTATGTAAATGACTGTGAAGTAACGATGGAGACATCAATTGGGGTGACGACGCCTGAAATAGGAGTTCATTCTGAAGGTCATGTAATAAATGAAGCCTATCATGCTATGCTCCAAGCGAAACAAGAAAAGGGAAATTCCATTAAAGTGTTTGATTTAAACCGACAAACGGAAATGATGAAAGCAAAACCTAGTATAGAGCGTGAATTGAAAAATGCGATTAAAAATAACGAGTTTGTTGTGTATTTCCAACCAATTATAAATACTTGTACAGGAACTATTCATTATGAGGCGTTACTTCGCTGGTTTAGTTCAAAACTAGGTCCTGTACCTCCAGATGCTTTTATTATTGCTGCTGAAGAAAGTGGGTTCATTCAGGAAATTGATGCGTGGGTCATTGAAAAGGTTTGTGAACACATGTCTAAACAAAAAGAAGAAGCAATCCGAGTTTCTATTAATTTGTCAACAAAAACATTTGAATCGAAAGAATTAGAAAAGATGCTGTTAACAACGTGCATGAATTTTCATATTGATCCGAGTTTAATCGAATTAGAGTTAACAGAGCATACGTTGTTAGAAGATGAGCAAGTGTTAATTGAAAAACTAAGGTCGTTAAGGAGATCTGGCTTTAAAGTGGCGATTGATGATTTTGGAATGAGACATGCCTCGTTTAATTACTTACGATTGTTACCAGTGGATAAAATTAAAATAGATAAAGCGTTCGTTCAAAATTTACAGTGCGGCACTAAAGAATTTCACATTATTACGTCGATTTTAACTTTAGCAAAAAAATTAGGAGTAAAGGTAACAGCAGAAGGAGTAGAAACAAAGGAGCAGGCTCTAATGTTGTTACGGGCATCTTGTGATGAACTACAAGGGTACTTATTTGGAAAGCCGGTACCAAATGAAGTGATGGGAAAAGTAGCAAAGCAAGCAAAGGAACAATGGAATTTACTTAAAACTGAAAACTGACCCAGGGGTTTCTGGAGGGTACTGAAAAAGGTTGATTTTTCACTTGCTCAGTGTCCTTCTAGCAATGAGCGCGTTCTAATTAGCAGGTGTGAAAAGTGTGAGACCGTTGCGGCTTCTGAGTTGCTTTCGAGAAATTTCTCAGTGGTTTTGGGTTTGCCTAGGTTCGTTTTTTAGTGTAACGTTTTCTAAATAAGGTGAAATGATTTGATGAAAAGTGACCATGATGGAAAAAGGTTCAACGTAACGGTTGAAATTCAAGGAAGAATGGATGATAAGTGTGGCAGATGTAACAACGATTAAGGTGAAAAAGCAAACAGCTGAGAAAATGAAAAAAGGATTTCCATTAATTGAAAAAGCAGCCGTTTTAACGAATATAGAAATGGAAGAAGGGTCCATTTTATCCGTTACAGATGAGGCAGGAGTTTTTATTGGAAAAGGGTATTATGGAAAACAAAATAAAGGCATAGGGTGGATATTGACGAATAATCAATCGGAGTCAATTGATCGACTCTTTTTTGTGAATCGTCTACAAGCGGCCATCAATCGAAGAAGGTCTTTCTACCAAGACGCGGAAACAACTACGTTTCGTGTTTTTAACGGAGAAGGCGATGGAGTGGGTGGCTTAACAATTGATTATTATGATGGTTATTATGTTTGCACATGGTATAGCGAAGGAATCTATCACTTTCGACGTGATATATATGAAGCGTTAAAGGAAGTTGTTTCATTTAAAGGTGTCTATGAGAAAAAACGTTTTGCTGGGAAAGGTCAATATGTAGAAGATGACGATTTTGTTATGGGAGAGCGTGGTGAGTTCCCGTTGCTTGTGAAAGAAAACGGGATGAATGTTGCTATTTATTTAAATGATGGCCCGATGGTAGGGGTGTTCCTTGATCAACGTGATGTACGTAAAAAAATACGAGATACATATGCAAAAGGGAAAAATGTTCTTAACACGTTTTCGTATACGGGTGCATTTTCTGTTGCAGCCGCACTTGGGGGGGCAAAGCATACGACGAGTGTAGATTTAGCAAAACGAAGTCTAGCAAAGACAATCGAACAATTTAGTGTTAACAGCATTGATTATGAAGCGCAGGACATTATCGTTATGGATGTATTTCAATATTTTAAGTTTGCTAAGAAGAAGGAAAAATCGTTTGATGTGGTGATCTTAGATCCTCCAAGTTTTGCGCGTTCTAAAAAACATACATTTAGTGCAGCAAAAGACTATACAGGGTTGCTTCAAGAAGCGATCGCTATTACGAGAAAGAATGGCGTCATTGTCGCTTCGACGAACTGCAGTACATTTTCAATGGAGAAGTTTCATGGTTTTATCAAGGATGCTTTCAAAAAGGAGAAGTCTTCTTATGAAATTGTAGAAGAGTATTCTTTACCTGATGACTTTCGAACATCAAAGTCTTATCGAGAAGGGGATTATTTGAAGGTAGTCTTTGTTAAAGTAAAATAACAAAAGGGACATTCCTACAAGGTCAAATCATACCTTCAGGGAATGTCCTCTTTTGTATAAAAATAGAAAAAACTCATTACGTTCTATACAACATTTTACAGTTATGCTATAACATTACTAAAACAAAATAAGGTGGTGAACAGTTGAATACATGTCCAATCGTTTCTATTATTATCCCAACCTATAATCGGTTACTAGAATTAGCAGAACTGCTTGAGTCTTTGTGCCAGCAAACATTTCAAGATTTTGAAGTGATCATTGTAAATGATGCTGGGCAATCGGTTGATGAGGTCGTGCAGCTTTATCCTGAGCTTCCATGTAAGGTAATAGATTTGCCTACAAATGAGCTACATGTTCATGCCCGTAATACAGGTGTTGAGCATGCAAGAGGGGAGTTTGTGATGCTAATCGATGACGATGATTGGATTGTACCCACGCATATACAAAGAATGATTCATGCTGTGGAAAAGGTTGATCTTGTTCATTCGGATGTAGAAATTGTTGACTATATAATAGAAGAAAATAGAAGGGTTCCGGTTGGACGGAGACTTTTTGCTTATCATGATAACGCAGTCGATATGAAGGTTTTCTCGACTTTTGTTCCTTCGGGTTGCCTCTACCGTAAAGCAATTCATGAAAAAATAGGATATTTTGATAAAGAGATGAAGCACTATTGGGATTGGGATTTTTACTTGCGAGTAACAGAAATGTTTCACGTGAAACGTTTACCTGTTGCAAGTGTCATTTATAACTTTTCTGAATCAAGTGAGAATGAATCGAAAAAAATGGATAGTATGCGCATTCATTTAGATAGATTATCGAGAAAACACCAACTCGGCTTTTTGCCTACTAAGAATTTTTATTTGCTATTGGAAGAGCCAGATATGAAAAGACGCGAAGCAAAAAGTGAACGAATTTGGGATGGAGTTGGAGTCCATTCAAGGTGGAAGACGAAGCTAGTAGGGCAATGAGATATGACAGGGAGGTGTCATATCTTTTTTTGTTTTTCGATGCTATCATGTAAGAATCAGAAAGTGGAAAGGATGTTTCGATGCAAAAGTCAGTTGTCTTAGCAGAAAAGCCATCTGTTGCTCGTGATATAGCCAGAGTTCTAAACTGTGGAAAAAAAGGAAATGGTTTTTTAGAAGGAGATAAATATATTGTCACGTGGGCATTGGGTCATTTAGTGACATTAGCGGAGCCTGAGAGTTATGGTGAGAAATACAAAACGTGGAATTTGGAAGATTTGCCGATGCTTCCAAAGCGTTTGCAATTGGTTGTTATGAAGCAAACAAGCAAACAATTTCACGCTGTAAAAGCGCAGCTTCAACGGAAAGATGTCAAGGATGTCATCATTGCAACCGATGCTGGACGAGAAGGAGAGTTAGTAGCAAGGTGGATTCTTGAAAAAGCCCATGTTGATAAGCCGTTAAAGAGATTGTGGATTTCCTCTGTTACGGACCGGGCCATTAAAGAAGGATTCGGAAAGTTAAAGAGTGCGAAAGAATTTGAAGGCCTCTATCATTCAGCCGTTGCTCGTTCAGAAGCGGATTGGTATGTGGGGATGAATGGAACGAGAGCATTAACGACGAAATTTAATGCTCAGCTATCATGTGGACGAGTTCAAACACCAACACTTGCGATGATTGCGAAAAGGGAGAAAGATATTCAAACGTTTAAGCCTGTTCCTTTTAAGCAAATATCGATTAAAACAGAAAACGAGATGACATTGCACTGGGTTGATTCAAAAACAAAAGAACGTCGAATTTTTGATGAAAAACAAGCAGAGACCATCCGGGAATCACTTGAAAATAAACAAGTTACGGTAACCGATATTCAAGCATCAACCAAAAAAGTACCTGCTCCAAAGCTTTATGATTTAACGGAATTACAACGTGAAGCTAATAAAAGGTACGGGTATTCAGCTAAGGAAACTCTGTCGACGATTCAGAGGTTGTATGAGCAGCACAAAGTAATTACGTATCCGAGAACCGATTCGAGTTACTTGTCATCGGATATGGTTGACACGTTAGCCGATCGCATAAAGGCGTGTGATGTTCAGCCGTTTCGAAAGCTCGTTTCTCAGTTAAAAGGGGTTAAGATAGACAAAAGTTTAGCGTGTATTAATGATCAACAAGTGTCTGATCATCATGCGATTATTCCAACAGAGCAATCTCCTGGACCGAATGCACTGAGTGACAAAGAGGCAAAATTATACCGCTTAATTGTTCGTCGCTTTTTAGCTGCCTTTTTCCCCGTACATGAATTTGAACAAACAACGGTTAGCGCAACTGTTAGTTCAGAACAATTCACAGCAAAAGGGAAGAGAATGACTAGTGCAGGATGGAAAGTGGTGTATAACGAAGATGCCTCTTTTTCTGAAGAGGAAGATGGTGACAACACCTTACCGAAGCTTGAAAAAGGGAATCAGATGGCGATTCGAAATATCGATGTCTTCTCAGGGCAAACGAAACCACCAGAGAGACTAACCGAAGGCACATTGCTTTCGGCGATGGAGAAGCCGACTGCGTACTTAGAAAATCATAACAAAGAATTAGCGCAAACATTGGGTAAGACAGGTGGAATTGGAACGGTAGCCACGCGTGCGGATATTATTGAAAAGCTATTAAATACCCACCTGGTTGAAAAACGCGATAAATATTTGCATGTGACTGGCAAAGGAAAGCAGTTGCTTGAGCTCGTACCTGCTGAATTGCAATCACCGGCATTGACGGCTGAGTGGGAGCAAAAACTAGAACAAATTGCAAAAGGCAAGCTTGAAAAGTCTGTATTTGTTGCCGATATGAAGCAATATGCAACCGAAATTGTACGTGAGATTAAGCAAAGTGAGAAGAAATTTAAACATGATAATGTAACCGGGAGCCCTTGTCCTGATTGCGGAAAAATGCTTCTTGAAGTGAAATCTAAGCATGGAAAAAGACGGGTTTGTCAGGACCCGGCATGCGGCTATAAGAAAAACATTTCAAAAACGACGAATGCCCGCTGTCCGAAATGTAAGAAGAAGTTAGAGCTTTGGGGAGAAGGAGAAGGGCAAACATTTGCATGTGCTTGTGGCCATCGTGAAAAGCTTTCGACGTTCCAAGAACGTAGAAAAAATAATCAAAACAAGAAAGTATCAAAACGTGAAGTGAACAATTATATGAAAAAGCAAAACAAACAAGAAGAGTTTTCGAACAATGCGTTAGCGGATGCTTTGGCGAAGTTGAACTTAGATAAGTAGTTGAATATAGATATTTTCAATGGGGGAATGCGACATGAAAGCAGAGTTTCTTCATCATGTAAGTTTACCGGTAGCTGATTTGAAGAGGTCAAAATGGTTTTATGGAGAGGTTCTTGGACTAAAAGAAACCAACCGTCCTGCCTTTGACTTTGAAGGTGCGTGGTATCAAATAGGGGAGGGACAGCTTCACCTTATTCTCGATAAAACGTTGCCACTTGAGGCTAAGCAAGTAATTAGCTCAAGAGGTCTTCATTTTGCCTTACGTGTGGACGATTATGACAAGACGGTGGAATGGTTGAGGAAACATGAAGTGACAATTGTTGAAAAACCACATAGCAAAAGTGGCTTTGCTCAAATTTTCTGTTGCGATCCTGATGGACATATTATCGAGTTACACGTGGAACAACCAAAGTAAATAAGACAAGACAAAACGAAGAACCAGCTAAGTGCACAAGGCACGGGCTGGTTCTTTTTGCTTTACTGTGATAAAGAGGGGTCTGACCCCTCGATTTTGGTTAGTGGTTTTTTGGCAGGGCCTTCGATGACGTCTCCTTCATAGGAGTAACGTGATCCGTGGCATGGACAATCCCATGTGCGGTCTCCGTGGTTCCAATGAACTTCGCATCCCATGTGCGTACACGTAGTGTCGACTACGTGTAAGTGTCCTTCTTTGTCTCGATAGGCGCCTGCGCGTTTGCCGTTTACGGTTACAACGGCAGATTCATCGTTCTTGACATCATCAGGGTGAAGTTCGCTTTTGTCAAACTTTCCTTGAAGTAGTTGCTTGGCTACATCGGCGTTATGAGTGATAAATTTCTTTACACTTGGATCGGCAATGAAACGAGAAGGTCTGTAAAGCACTTCGTATCGGTTTTTGCGCTTCAAAATTAAGTCGCTTAATAGAAGTCCTGCCATCGTTCCGTTAGTCATGCCCCATTTGCGATAACCGGTTGCAACGAAGATATTCGGATGAGTTCTAGAGATCTTCCCGATGTAGGGCAGTTTATCTAACGTGACCATATCTTGTGCGGACCAGCGATACTGAATGTCGATGTCAGAAAATAGCTCCATCCCATACTGCTCAAGTGCTTCATAATGATACTGCGTATTCACACCTTGACCCGTTTTGTGCTCTTCGCCACCGATAATCGCAAGTTTCTCCCCATCTCTCATCGTGTAACGTAGCGAACGAGAAGGAGAATCTACACTTAAGTACATCCCATCAGGACATTCACCTTTCACCTTTGCAGCTAATACATACGAACGTTCTACATACATACGTGAGAAGTAAAGTCCTCCGCCATCATAAAAAGGAAAGTGAGACGCAACGACTACGTTATTTGCCTTTAGCTTTGGACCGTTTCTGGTCATGATGACAGGTTTCGGTTGTTGCTTAATATCGACGGCTACCGTATTCTCAAAAATCTTTCCGCCATTTTCTTTAATCTTGTTTACGAGAAAAGAAAGATATTTTAATGGGTGAAACTGAGCTTGGTTTTTCATGACGAGAGCAGATTTAACAGGGAGGTTTAATGGTATGGAGTCAACTAACCCGCCTTCAATGCCAAGCTTTTGATATGCATCGTTTTCCTTTTCTAACTTTTTTACGCCACGATTCATGGTTGTATATAAATAAGCATCTTCATTTGAAAAATCACAATCAATTTGTTCTTCATTAACGAGATTTTGAATAAATTGGAGGGCGTCCTTTGCTGCTTCATAATAAAGTCGAGTTTTTTCTTCGCCTAAATGCGAAATAAATTCGTTGTAAATGGCACCATGTTGCGCTGTTATTTTTGCTGTGGTGTGACCTGTTGTTCCGTTTAATAAAACATCCGCTTCTAGTAATCCAACTTTTACTCCTTCTCTTGAAAGAAGATAAGCTGTTGTTAGCCCCGATATTCCTCCGCCTACAATGGCAACATCCACTTCTTCATCTTTTTCAAGAGAAGGAAAGGAAGGTAGATCAACAGAGTCGCGCCAGTAAGGTTCTGGTTGATTAGGCATGGAAGAATCGGATAAAGTATATTCATCTGACATATGTATCCCTCCGATATTGGAATTTCCTTTCATATTATCTCCATTTGAGGGAGTTTCATGTATGGGGGTTTTTAGGAGGTATGAACATGAATCAAAAAACAGCACTAGTTATTGGGGCAACGGGGTTAATTGGGCGTTCTCTTGTATCAAAGCTAATAGAACGAAATGAATACAAACGAATTTATGTGTTTGTTCGAAAAGAAGTAGAGTATCACGATGAAAAGATCATCGTACACGTACGCCTATTCGAGCACGTAAGTTCAGACGATTTCCCGGTTGTTGACGATGTATTTTGTTGCATAGGGACAACGATGAAAAAGGCAAAAACGAAAGAAGCATTCAAACAAGTGGATTATGAGTTCCCGCTGCAATTTGCAAAGGAAGCGCTAGCCAAGGGTGCTACCCAATTTTTAGTTATTTCTTCAATTGGGGCAAGCAGCCGTTCCTCCTTTTTTTATAGTCGAGTAAAAGGAGAGATGGAAAAAGAAGTCATGAAACTAGCCTATTCCCACATACATATTTTTCGTCCATCTTTATTACTCGGTCAAAGGAGTGAAATACGAGTAGGAGAGAAGATGGGAGAATGGGGGGCGAAACTAGCGAAGCCTATCTTACGGGGAAAGTGGGCCAAATATGGAGCTATTTCTGGTGAGACCGTAGCTGAGGCAATGATTCATGCAGCACTCACTCCTTCAAAGCGTGACATTAACGTGTATGAGTCGAATGAAATCATGAACATGAGCAAATAAAATCACAGAGGGGTGACAGGATGAACCGAAAATGGTGGAAAGAAGCAGTTGCGTATCAAATTTATCCAAGGAGTTTCATGGATTCCAACGGAGACGGGATTGGCGATCTTCAAGGTGTTATTCAGAAGCTGGATTATGTTCGCGATTTAGGCATCGATGTTATATGGATTTGTCCGATGTACAGATCACCTAATGACGATAATGGCTATGACATTAGTGATTATCAAGATATTATGGATGAATTCGGGACAATGGATGACTTTGATCAATTGCTAAGAGAAGTTCATCATCGAGGGATGAAACTGATTATTGATTTAGTTATTAATCATACGTCAGATGAACATCCATGGTTTGTTGAGTCAAGGTCCTCACGAGATAACCCGAAACGAGACTGGTATATTTGGCGTGACCCAAAGCCGGATGGAAGTGAGCCTAATAATTGGGAATCCATTTTTAGTGGACCAGCCTGGGAATATGATGAGTTGACAGAGCAATATTATATGCATCTCTTTTCAACGAAACAACCAGATTTGAACTGGGAAAACAAAGACGTTCGTCATGCTCTTTATAACATGATGAACTGGTGGATGGACAAAGGGGTCGATGGATTTAGAGTTGATGCCATTTCCCATATAAAGAAAATAGAGGGCCTTCCTGATTTGCCCAATCCGTATGGGCTAGATGTTGTTCCTTCGTTTGAAGGGCATATGAATCGTGAAGGAATCCATGATTTTCTTCAAGAGATGAAACATGAAACCCTGGAACAATATGATGTGATGACCGTCGGAGAAGCAAACGGTGTGAGTGTCGATCAGTCCGATTTATGGGTTGGGGAAGAAAATGGTGCTTTTAATATGGTGTTTCAATTTGAGCATCTTAGTTTGTGGGGCAAAGAAACGGGAGGACATCTTGATTTACCTGCTTTAAAAGAGACGTTAACAAAGTGGCAAAAAGGGTTAGAAGGACGAGGATGGAATGCGATGTTTCTAGAAAATCACGACCAACCGCGAAGTGTTTCTACATGGGGAGATGATCATGATTATTGGAAGGAAAGTGCCAAGGCGTTAGCGACGATGTTTTTCTTTATGCAAGGTACTCCCTTTATTTATCAAGGACAAGAAATTGGCATGACGAACGTTCGATTCGATACTATTGATGAATACGATGATGTTAGTATGAAAAATTATTATCGGATTCAGATGGAACAGGGCAACAGTCATGAAGACGTGATGAATGTTGTCTGGCAGCAAGGGCGTGATAATTCAAGAACACCTATGCAATGGAATCGAAAAAAACAAGCTGGTTTCTCATCTGCAGAACAGACATGGTTAGGTGTGAATCCGAATTACAAAAGAATTAATGTCGAGAGGCAGCAAAAAGAAAAAGGATCAATTCTGTCTCATTATAAATCGATGATCAAATTAAGAAAGTCGCATGAAGCTCTTATATATGGAGCATATGATTTGGTTTTAGATGACCATGACCAAGTCTATGCCTATACACGCACGCTTGATCATGAACAATTCTTAATTATCGTCAATATGTTCGACAGCAAAACGACATTTGAGCTCCCGTTATTAACAGAAGCTGATCAAGCAGAACTTCTCCTAGTAAGTGGAGGAAAAGGCAGGTCCAAAACAAAGCTCAACGCGTATGAAGCAAGAGTATATCGAATAAACTAGCTAGTGAGGGAACTAGCGGGGGGTCAGACCCCTCTGTAGATGTTCACCGCGGTGCCGGACTGCAGAGGGGTCTGACCCCGAAAAAAATACATATTGTATTGTTGGTCTGGGCATGTTAATATTGAAGGATGTTTAAAATTAAGTAACATGGTGAGTTTCACCAGAAAAAGGGGATTATATATTTGACAACATTTTATGATTTTAACTTGGACCCGAAAGTGGTTCGAGCAGTAACAGAAATGGGATTTGAAGAAGCAACACCAATTCAAACTGAAACCATTCCTACTGCATTAGAAGGAAAAGACATTATTGGGCAAGCGCAAACGGGCACAGGAAAAACAGGTGCATTCGGTATTCCGCTAATTAACCGTATTAATGTTGAAGAAGCACATGTTCAAGCACTTATCCTTGCCCCTACACGAGAGCTTGCGAATCAAGTCGCAGAGTCCCTCGTTACATTTGGTAAGCATAAAGGCGTTCGTACGGTTGTCGTGTATGGTGGCCAGGACATGCGTAAACAAATCACTGATTTGAAACGCAAGCCACACGTTGTAGTAGCAACACCTGGTCGCTTAATGGACCATATGAGAAGAAAGACGATTCGTTTAAACGAAGTCAACATGGTTGTCCTAGATGAAGCCGATGAAATGCTAAATATGGGCTTTGTGGAAGACATTGAGACGATCTTAAAAGAAGTACCGACAGAACGTCAAACTCTTTTATTCTCAGCGACTATGCCAAAACGAATTGAAAAACTAGCTCAGCAATTCATGTCTAACCCACAATTAATTGCGGTAAAGGCAAAAGAAGTCACGATGGAAAACATCGAGCAACAATATGTAGAAGTTCATGAAAAAGAGAAGTTTGATGTTCTAAGTCGCTTCATGGACATCCAATCTCCAGAACTTGCTATCGTATTCGGTCGTACAAAACGTCGTGTTGATGAGCTATCAGAAGCATTAATCAAACGTGGATACCGTGCAGAAGGAATTCACGGTGACTTAAACCAAGCAAAACGTGATAGTGTTCTTCGTAAGTTTAAAGGTGGGTTAATCGACGTTTTAGTAGCAACTGATGTCGCTGCACGTGGATTAGATATTAGTGGTGTTACTCACGTTTATAACTTTGATCTTCCGCAAGATCCTGAAAGCTATGTTCACCGTATTGGACGTACAGGTCGTGCAGGGAAATCAGGATTAGCTGTAACATTTGCCACTCCTCGTGAGATGGACCATGTTCGCACCATTGAGCAAATCACGAAGAAGAAAATGAACAAAGTTCAAAAGCCTACATTTGAGCAAGCAATTAAAGGGCAGCAAGACTTGGCAGTTGAACAATTACGTTCTCTAATTGCTAGTGGCGATGCAGATAGCTATCGCAAAGCTGCGAAAGATCTACTACAAGAATCAGATGCAACATCTGCTCTTGCAGCTGCTTTGAAGCTTCTGACAAAAGAGCCAGATACAACACCAATTCGTTTAACAGGCGAAGCACCATTACGTGTGAAAAAACGTCATGGCGGTGGAAGTGGTGGCGGAAAACCTTATCGCGGAGGCGGAGGCCGTCGTGAACGTGATGACCGCCGTAGAGGACAATTCCGTGGCAAAGATGATCGCGGATCTCGTCGTCAAGGTGGACGCAGTGGCGGACAAAGAAAAGCGAAAAATGCTTAATTTTAAAAAGCTGACTCTAAACAAGAGTCAGCTTTTTTTGAGGTTGTTTTGATTAAAGAATAAATACGATAGTAATGTGAATGAATTGTAAAATTGATTAGATTCTCATTAAGTATTCTTTAGAAATATTGTCCAAGACTCATGTCATTGTTATAGTAAAGAAGACTTACATCACAATATATTATTGTATACCCCCTTAGCTTTTAATTCGGCTTGAGAGAAATCTCTTGCTTCTTTTTTTAGTCTTGCGTCAAAAGTCTTAAAATATAGAAAAAAGAGATAAAAAATTATAAGAAAATTCAATATATAAGTAAGCCTTTTCATTGCTTTTGTTATGCACCCTTTAAGGAATTTGCTAGATTTTGCACTCTCATAAACTATGTGAGATTATCTGACATACCCATTGCGAAAAAGCCCGTAACATCATAAAGTAAAACATAACAAGTGGATGTCACATATCATTACATGAAAAGGAAGTGTTTAAAGATGGCAGTATCTACACCAACAAGGGAAAGCTTAGTTGCTACTATTAAGGAAACAATCGAGAAAAAGAATGTTGAACTTCTTCACGTACAATTTGTCGACATTGAGGGAACACTTAAACATGTTACAGTTACAGCTGAACAAATAGACCAAGTAATCGATGGAAAAGTGATGTTTGACGGTTCATCTATTGCTGGATTTACACCAATTAACGAATCTGATCTTTACTTAGATCCTGACTTAACTACATTTGCTGTCCTACCTTGGACGGAGCAAGAAGGCTACTCAGAAGCTCGCTTCATTTGTAGCGTAAAAAAGCCTGATGGATCTGACTTTGCTGGCGACCCGCGTAACGTTTTAAAGAAAACAGTTAAGCGTGCAAAAGATCAAGGATATTCAATTAGTGTTGGACCAGAGCTTGAGTTCTTCTTATTCAAAACAGACGAAGATGGTCAACCGACATTAGATACACAAGACAAAGGCGGATACTTCGAGCCATCTCCAAAAGATTTAGGTGAAAAAGTACGTCTTGAAATCTATAAAGCTTTGAAAATGATGAACTTCACAATTGAAGCTTCTCACCACGAAGTTGCGATTGGTCAACACGAGATCAACTTTAAATATGCAGATGCCCTAGGTTCAGCAGATGCAGCGACAACGTACAAGTGGGTTGTTAAGACAGTTGCTCAACAATTTGGTTACCATGCGACATTCATGCCAAAACCACTAGCTGGTGAAAATGGAAGTGGAATGCACGTGAACATCTCATTATTCGATGATGAGAAACAAGAAAATGCATTCTATGATGAGTCTAACGAACTTGGACTATCTGAAAAAGCATATCAGTTCATCGCTGGTTTAATGGATAATGTGAAGGATTTCGTTGCGGTAACAAATCCATTAGTAAACTCTTATAAGCGTTTAGTACCTGGATATGAAGCTCCTTGTTACATTGCATGGTCAGCATCTAACCGCTCTGCACTAATCCGTATCCCTGCAACTCGTGGCGCAGGTACTCGTGTAGAAATCCGTTGTCCAGATCCATCAGCTAACCCATACTTTGCATTTGCAGTTATTGCAGCTGCTGGGTTAGACGGAGTAGATCGTGACTTAACAGTATCTCCTGCTACAAATGCTGATATCTTCCATATGAGCAAAGAAGAGTTAGAAGCTCGTGGCATCGAAAACCTACCTACTAGCTTAGAATCTGCTCTTGAGCGTTTCGAGTCTGGTGAAATTGGGAAACAAACTTTCGGTGAGCATGCATTTAATGAGTACGTAGCATTAAAACGTGCTGAGTGTGATGACTACCGTTTAGCGGTAACAGATTGGGAAGTTAAGGCTTACCAAAACAAATTCTAATAGGTTACACATAGAGAAAAGCAGTTGAGAGTACTCTCAACTGCTTTTTGCATTACGATGCTTTTGGTTCATGCTCCATTTTCTTTTTGAAAAGCCTCTTGGTGATTTTTTGGAAGATCACTGTCTTTGATGTGGTGAAGATAAACAACCCAAGCCAAATAAAAGAAAAGGCTAGAAATTGAATCTGAGAGAATGGCTCATTGTATAAAAAGATCCCAATCATCAGCATAATGGTCGGAGCCAAATATTGAAGAAACCCAATTAATGAAAATGAAATTCGACGTGCACCAATGGCAAATAAAAGCAGTGGGATCGCCGTTACAGCTCCTGCACCTATTAACAGCCAAGTTGTTTCGTTTTGCCATGAAACAAATGCCTGGTTGTACGTTGGTTGATTGTACAACCAAGCGAGAAAGAGTAAGGCAAAAGGTGTCATCAATAACGTCTCAATCGTTAACCCGACCATGGCGCCTGCATTGACCATCTTTTTAATCAAGCCATAAATAGCAAAGCTGAATGCAAGAAATAGCGCCGCCCATGGAACGACTCCGTAGAAAAACGTCATAGTGGCCACTCCGACGAAAGCCAATCCAACGGAAAGAGATTGCCAGCGTGTAAAACGTTCTTTTAAGAAAATGGCCGCTAACAAGACGTTAATTAATGGATTAATATAATAACCTAAACTTGCTTCGATCACTCGATCACTATTGACAGCCCAAATAAAAACAAACCAGTTTAATGTAATCACACAAGATGCTAAAATAATTCCTAACGCTGTTCGGTAATGAGTAAATATATGGACAAGCTCTTTCCAACTCGAATGCAATTGTCTTTTTACAGTTAAAATAAGCATCATAATCACTAATGACCAAACAATTCGGTGAGCAAGTACTTCACCAGCTGAAACGGGTTCTAAAAGCTTCCAATACAAAGGAAGTACGCCCCAAATTAAATAAGCCCCAACCGCCGCAAATACACCTATTTGATGCTCTGATTGCTGCATATCTCTACTTCCTCTCCATTTATGTAGCTTTATTTTACACAAATTAACAGAAAAAGCCTATGAAAACTTTTCGTTTTACTAAATAAAAAGGGGAATCAGAATGAAACAAATGAAAGCAGTGATTTTTGACATGGATGGTGTGATATCCAATACCGTACCTTTACACTATGAAGTGAATAAAGAGGTGGCTAATCAGTTTGATGTCCCTTTTAACCGGCAATGGAATCAGCAATTGCAAGGATTAAGCAGACGAGTGACGGTTCAAGCCATCATTGATAAAGCTGAGGTTGTGTTGTCAGAGGAAGAATTTGAGCGGGTTTGTGATAAGAAAAATGCCCATTACATACAGTTGCTTCAAAACATGACCCCAGACGATGCGCAGCCTGGCATTTCAGCCTTTATTGAAAATGTAAAAAAGCTGGGAGTCACGATGGTTGTGGCCTCAGCAAGTCAAAACGCCTCACTCGTATTATCAAAACTTGACCTTCTTTCTTACTTTGCTGGAGTCGTTGATGTTACAACATTAAAAAGAGGGAAACCAGATCCAGAAATCTTTTTGAAAGCAGCGGAGATAGCAGGAGTGGATCCTTCTGAGTGTGTGGCGATAGAAGATGGAGAAGCGGGACTATCGGCGATTTTACAAACGGAAATGTTTTCAGTAGGTGTAGGCAGGGAACCTTCTTTAGTAAGAGCTGATTTTACCCTCTCTTCAACCGAGTATCTAACCATAGGTTCACTAGAAGAAGCATTACAGAAACAACAAAAGACCTTGTACTGTTAGTGAAAAAGTAAGACTATTTGCCAAACAATAAGAGGTACGGTACGATTGCTTAACGAAAAAAGAAAAAAGGAGCTAGGAGAAATGGCAGATCTTGATCAAACATTACGACAACAAGCTTACGCTGAGGTAGAAAAACATAAACATACGGTTGAAGCCGACCCCTATCGCTTACGTTATCATGTAATGCCTCCTGTAGGGCTTTTAAACGATCCGAATGGATTTATTCAAGTTGATGGGGTATACCATTTATTTTATCAATGGAATCCATTTAACACAGGTCATGGTGCGAAGTTTTGGGGTCATTACACAACAAAGGATCTTGTGACATGGGAGCACCATGATATTGCGTTAGCTCCAAGTGATTGGTTTGATAAAAATGGTTGTTATTCAGGAAGTGCCATTGAACATGATGGAACGCTTTACTTATTTTACACAGGTAATGTAAAAGATGAAAATAACAACCGTGAGACATACCAAGTGATGGCAACTTCTAAAGATGGCTATAAGTTTACGAAAGAAGGAGTGGTCATCAACTTACCAGAAGGGTATACACCACATTTTCGTGATCCGAAAGTATGGAAACACAAGGACCACTTTTATTTAGTGATCGGAGCACAGAGTAAAGACCTCAAGGGAAAAGCGGTACTGTTTCGTTCAACGGACTTAACAAACTGGGAGCATTTAGGAGCATTTGCAGGAGCGCATATCGGTCCTTTCCGAGAATTCGGTTATATGTGGGAATGCCCAGATTTGTTTGAATTAGATGGACAAGATGTGCTCGTCTTTTCTCCTCAAGGGTTAGAACCAAGTGGAATTTATTATCAAAATCTCTATCAAGCTGGCTATGTTGTAGGTACGTTGGATTATGATTCAGTTGAATATAATCATGGTGACTTTATAGAGCTGGATCGTGGCTTTGAATTTTATGCACCACAGACGACGGTCGATGAAAAAGGCCGCCGCATTATGATTGGCTGGCTCGGTATGCCGGAAGAACGAGAAGAGGATCACCCAACGATTGAACATAAATGGATTCATGCGATGACGTTACCTAGAGAACTAAAACTAGTAAATGGCAAGCTCTATCAACGACCAGTAGAAGAATTAAAAGAGTTACGTAAAGACGAAGTAACGTATGAGGTAGTCGAGCTTAACGAAAAGGCACAAGCATTTCAAGGGATTGAAGGCGATGCACTTGAAATCTATCTGGAGACGTTAGATACCGTAACGAGTCCGATTGCAGTTCATATTCGGAATGATGTGAATCTCGTATACAATCCTACTGATAAGTTGTTTAAGCTTGATCGAATTAGTTATGTTGATCATCAAACGGTTGAAGAGCGATTCTGTCACATCTCTCAACTAAACAATATCCGCATTTTCTTAGATATCTCATCGATTGAAGTATTTATTAATGACGGAGAAGAAGTGTTTACAGCACGCTTTTATCCTAACGTAGAAGAAAAAGGAATCTCTTTTGCAGCAGGAGCAGAAGGGACTGAGAGAGTAAAGCTTCAAGCTTGGAAGATAAAATAAAGGGAGAAGAGATCATCTAATAGATAAAGGGACACGTTAGCATGTGCTTTTATGGTTTATCTCAAAAGGTTACAACCTTTTGGGGTAAACCTTTTTGTGCATTAATTCTCAAGTAGTACCGCAAATAATATCAAAAATGGATAAATTTTCTATGCTATCATAAAGAAGAAAGGAGCAGATGGAATGAGAGATCGCTATGTAGAAGTAGTTCAACAGTCCATTTCTTACATGGAAGAACGTTTGATAGAAGATATTTCACCTGATGGAATTGCTGATTATGTCGGTTATTCTCCTTTCCATTTCCATCGCATCTTTCAATCTGTAACAGGTATCTCGATAGCGGAATATATAAGACGACGTCGTCTCACTCATGCTGCGTGCGACCTAGTGATGACGGACGAAAAAATTATCACTATCGCTATTACATACCATTTTTCATCACAGGAATCGTTCACTAGAGCATTTAAGCAATTGTTTCAAATTAGTCCAGCTAAATATCGGCGTTTTACTAGAAATTTCATTTTCGAAAAGGAGGCTATTCCAATGGAAAACGTGATGCCAAAAGGGTGGCTGCCAAGTGGATCAAACCCCTTTGATTATGAGATGGGCATCGATGTGAAGGTTGCTCATGGTGGAAGAGCATCAGGAGTGATTCGCTCAAAGAAAGATCAAATCAGTGGATTTGGTACGATGATGCAAATGTTTAAGGCGAAGAAATACCGTGAAAAAAGAATGCGATTTGCCGCTTTTGTCAAATCAGACCATGTAGAGCAGTGGGCAGGACTTTGGATGCGAGTAGATGGGGAAGCGGATGAGATACTAGCCTTTGATAATATGGAATCACGAGCAATCAAAGGAACAACGAATTGGAACCAATATGAAATTGTACTTGATATACCGACGGAAGGATCAATTATTAGTATTGGTTTACTTCTTTGTGGCTCGGGTACAGTGTGGATCGATAATATCACATTTGAAGAGGTCGATGATACAGTAGCAGTAACATCGACTAATCCAATACAAGATCTCGCTGACGAACCAATGAACTTGCAGTTTGAGCTAGATTTCAAACGAGAAAGGTCGGAAGAATCATGAGCCAAAAAAAGAAAAAGCAAGATGATAAACATTTATGGCTGCCGGATGTAATTGGCTTCTGTATTGAACTCATCATCTATGCCCCAAGATTATTGGTTCGTATCGTGAAGGGAATCTTTACTAATTAAAAAAAAGAAAAAATAATTGACGTTCCTTTATGAAAGTTGTAAACTGAAAGCGGAATCAATAGAATATGTGGGATTGTTACTGATCAAGCAGGCAAGACCTAAAATGGACAAACGCCATACGTATGTGTTGTTACGTATGTACTTTGAGCCCATTTTAGGTCTTTTTTATTGTTTTTTTGTAACTTTCCAACATGGACCATATTAAAAACAGCTTAGAAATGGGGGACATATACATCATGGATACAAAAAAAGTAGCTAGTGAACTAGTTGAACTTTTAGGCGGCAAAGAGAATGTTGTAAGCGCGACTCATTGTGCAACTCGCTTGCGAATCGTTTTACAAGATGATGATAAACCAAATAAGGCAGCGATTGAAGATCTCGATGGAGTAAAAGGAGTGTTTAGTGCATCAGGGCAGTTTCAAGTTATCTTTGGAACGGGTCTTGTTAATAAAGTATATGGGGAATTTGCCAATATAACAGGGGTTGGTGCTAAGGATACGGACGGCGGAGAAAAGCAAGTGGATCACAGTGCAGCAGCTAAAAAGAAAATGAATCCACTCGCTCGACTAGCGCGGACGCTATCGAATATTTTCGTCCCGATCATCCCAGCCATTGTAGCAAGTGGTTTGTTAATGGGACTACTCGGAATGATGACGGCGTTCGAATGGGTAGCACCAGATAGTCCGTGGATTTTGTTTCTAGATATGTTTTCAAGTGCTGCCTTTATTATTCTGCCAATCTTAATTGGTTTTAGTGCAGCAAAAGAGTTTGGCGCGAATCCATACCTAGGTGCCGTTCTTGGTGGAATTATGACACATCCTGTATTGTTAAATCCTTGGACGTTAACCGACGCGGTACCAGAGTCGATTGTCTTTTTTGGAATGAATGTTGAGTTACTTGGATACCAAGGTACGGTTATTCCAATTTTACTTGTCGTTTATATTATGAGTAAAATTGAAAAAGGCTTACGTAAAGTCGTACCAAATGCGATTGACTTACTTGTTGTTCCGTTTGTAACTGTCATTTTAACAGGATTTATTGCGATGCTATTTGTTGGTCCACTTGGTACATGGGTAGGAAATGGACTAACGTGGAGTCTTGATTACATCTATAATACAGCTGGTATTTTTGCTGGTTTGATTTTCGGTGGATTGTATTCAACGATTGTTATTACAGGGGTGCATCATAGTTTCCATGCGATTGAGGCAGCACTGATTGCTGACTTAGGTTTTAACTTCTTACTACCAATATGGGCGATGGCGAATGTAGCTCAAGGTGGTGCCGGTCTTGCGGTATTCTTCCTTACAAAGAATAAAAAAGTGAAAGAAATTGCGTTACCAGCATCATTCTCTGCTTTCCTTGGTATTACAGAGCCTGTTATCTTTGGGGTGAACTTGCGCTTCATGCGTCCATTCATCGGTGCCGCCATTGGTGGTGCACTAGGTGGAGCATACGTTGTGTTCATGAATGTGTTTGTGAATGCTTATGGTTTAACGGGTATTCCGATGATTGCGATTGCTGCTCCGTTTGGGACAGCGAACATTATCAACTATTTAGTAGGAATGCTTATTGCGACAGCTGGAGCATTTGTCGCTACATGGATCCTTGGTTTGAAAGAAGATACGACGAAAAAATAAAAGGGATTCTCGCCTTCACTTTGTGTGGAGGTGAGTTTTTTTATGAGTTCGATAAGATCATCTGTATTAGGTGGATGTGCTACACTAGAGAGTGGCAAGGAGGACTAGAATATGAGAGCAATGACAAATGATTGGAAAGAAGTAATCGGTGCGGAGTTAGAAAAAGAGTATTTTCTAAAACTTGAGCACTTTTTAAATATGGAATATCAACAGAATACGGTCTATCCACCGCAGGAGGATTTGTTTCGAGCCTTCGAATATACCCCGTATACAAAAACAAAAGTCGTCATTATAGGACAAGATCCATACCACGGTCCCAACCAAGCACACGGACTGAGCTTTTCGGTTACATCAGCAGAGAAAATACCGCCTTCGTTAAAAAATATTTATAAAGAGTTGCAATCAGATCTTGGTTGTAATATTCCTTCACATGGATCATTACTCTCTTGGGCCAAACAAGGGGTGCTATTACTAAATACGGTCTTAACGGTACGGGAAGGCGAAGCGGCTTCTCATAAAGGACAGGGGTGGGAGCTTTTTACCGATGCTGTCATACAAGCATTAAACGAAAGAGAAGAGCCTGTTGTGTTTGTTTTATGGGGCAGACATGCTCAAGCAAAAAAAGACATGATCACCAATCCTGCACATAGCATCATTGAATCTGCCCATCCAAGCCCTTTTTCTGCGCGTAAAGGCTTTTTCGGAAGTAGACCATTTTCAAAAATCAATCTTGTATTAAAGGAAAATGGTCATGATGAGATTGTTTGGGACTTGTAATTTTGTAAGATCTTACATGCAACGTATATAAAAACGGCTAACCTACACAAAAAAGAGTGTAGGTTATTTGGTGTTTTTAAATTGGCTTGTAACGCTATTAGCATTGCTATAGTAAGGGCTTTCACGTGAAATGGCTTGATTTAAAACAATGTAAGGATATCTGACAAGAGAGTAGATTCAGAATATTTCGTACGTATAATTAGAACTAACAACAGATGTTAGCTTCTCTAACGCTAACGTGTACACATTATGAAGGGGGTAAAAGAAATGACTGAATTAGCACTTATGGATAATTTATGGGTTATGATTTGCGCAGTCTTAGTTCTTTTCATGCAAGGTGGATTTATACTTTTGGAGGCAGGGTCAACGCGTATGAAAAACGCGGGTCACATTGCCGGTAAAACGATTTTCACAGTCGGGATCGCATCACTCGTTTACTGGGCTGTAGGTTGGGGGTTTGCTTACGGAGAAGGAAATGCATTTATTGGAATGTCTGATTTCTTCTTTGGAGATTTCTCAACAGCTGAGGAAGGGTTAGTTGGATCGGTTGATTTCTTCTTCCAAGTAATGTTCGCAGCAATCGCATTAACAATCGCTTTTGGTGGATTTGCAGAACGTGCAAAATTATCAGCATACATCGTTTTCGCAGTACTATTCTCAGCATTTGTTTATCCAATCGTTGCACACTGGATTTGGGGTGACGGATGGTTAGCTGACTTAGGTAAGCAAGACTTTGCAGGTTCTACAGTAGTTCACTTAACGGGGGCAATGGCAGCACTAGCAGCTACGATTTTATTAAAGCCTCGTCTTGGTAAATACAACAAAGATGGTTCAGCGAATGACTTAGCTGGTCACAACCAAGTTTATACAGCATTAGGTGTTTTAATTCTATGGGTAGGTTGGTTTGGATTTAACGCAGGTAGTACGTTAGAAGTTGCAGATGCATTCTTTGGCTATGTGGCTCTTAATACTCAATTAGCAGCAGCTGCTGGTGCAGTAGCAGCATTATTTATCGCTTGGGCTATGACAGGAAAATCAGATGTACCAACGATGTTAAACGGCGCATTAGCAGGGTTAGTTGCCATTACGGCATCTTGTGCATTCGTTGCTCCTTGGGCAGCGGTTGTAATCGGGATTGTTGGTGGACTAATCGTATTCTTCTCCATGAAATTCTTTGACAAAGCTCGTATTGATGATCCAATCTTCGCATTATCTGTTCACGGTGTAGCCGGTGTTTGGGGAACCGTTTCAACTGGTTTCTTCGCAACTCCTGAGCTTGCAGCTATGAACGGTGGTACAGCTGGTTTGTTCTACGGTGGCGGACTTAGCCAACTTGGTGTTCAAGTATTAAGTGTTGTAGCGTGTGGTGCGTTCGCATTTATCGCTTCTTACATCTTATTATTAGTAACAAAAGCAGTATGTGGCGGCTTACGTGTATCTGAGGAAGAAGAAATTGTTGGTCTTGATCTTAGTGAACATGGAAGCTACGGTTATCCTGAAAGCATGCCTGGAAACGAAAAGACAGGGGCTTAAGAATGTCAGGGGCAAAGAGTTATTCTGCCTTCAGTGATAGCGAATGGGATAAGAGCCTTCGATCTCTCTATGAGGAACGAATAAATACCATTCATAAACAGGAGCATACCTCGGCCTCACTTCAAGATCAGCATGAACAGATCATAAAAAAAGCGGTGTGTCTCGCTCTAAATAAGACAGGAAGTGAGTGGGGCGAACCGCCTGCTCACTTTGCTTTCTTTTTGATGGGAAGTGGAGGCAGACTTGAACAGTCTTTTTGGAGTGATCAAGATCATGGGCTCGTGTATGAGAGCACCAATGAAGAGGATGAGTTGTATTTTCTTCACCTTGGTAAAGAGATCGTTCATGCTTTAGAAAAAGTAGGATATAAGCGTTGTGAAGGAAATGTGATGGCATCGAATCCGAAGTGGTGTTGCTCTAGTGAAAAATGGAAGAACCAACTAAAACAATGGTTACATGAAGATAAATGGGAAACTCTTAGGTACTCATTAACTTTTATTGATGCTAGAGCTGTCTATGGAAAAACGGAATTAGTTGACCAATTGAAACAGACGTTTTTTCAAGTTGTGAGCAACAATCCTAGAATGTTAGTAAGGTTAACAGAGAATACAGGTAGGTTAAAAAAAGGAATAGGGTTGTTTAATCAACTTCTTGTTGAAACAAAAGGTGTTCATAAGGGGAAATTTGATTTTAAACAAATTGTTCTTTTTCCGTATGTAAATGGGTTAAGGTTACTTGCTGTTCAACAACATATTCTATCAAGCTCAACTGTTCATAGGTTTGAACAGGTAACGAACGAACATCTTAAGCAATCACAAAAGTCGTTTGAACAATTATTAGAGAAGCGAGTGACTTGGCAAAAAGAGATTGAGCATTACGAAAACATTCACCACCTCTCCATTGAGAATTTAAGCAAGGAAGAGCGAAAGCAAATAAAAGAATGGGTAAGAGAAGGGCATAGACTTTATCAGACTATAGAAAGGCTGTTAAAAGGGTGAATATACATGATTAATAATATGGTGCAGCTAGTAAAGCAGTTATCTAATCGGTTAAGTCCAAATGTTTATACATCCTTGCAACAGCAATCTGATGCAGCTAGGCTTTCTCATTTGCGTCAAATCCAGCGGCAATTAAAGCAAGAGGATGTTCTTGATCGCCCCATTACGGATCTTTCATTTATTATTTTCGATTTGGAGACGAGTGGGTTTTACCCTGATAAAGGTGACGGCATCCTTTCGATCGGAGCAGTAAAAATGAAAGGGTCAGAGATACTCGAAGAAGAAACGTTTTATTCAACTGTTCAATGCTCCAAAGTGCCCTCTTCAGAGATTTTGGAATTAACAGGGCTAACAGAAGAAGAGTTGAATGATTCTCCGCCATTACTTGACGTGTTGTCCGACTTTTATTCTTTCATCGGACATTCCACCTTGGTTGCACACCATGCATCACATGAGAAAAAATTTATGTCTCATGCTACATGGCAAACGCTACGAACCACATTTCAGCATCGAATTATTGATACTTCTTTTTTAACCAAAATTGTTGTTCCAGAAAGTTTAGTAACGTTAGATGAGTGCTGTGCTTATTACGACATTCCAGTACAAAAAAGGCATCACGCATTGGAAGATGCGCTGATTACCGCACAGTTGTGGCAAAAAAACATTCGCCTTGCGAAAGAGAAAGGCTTTGACACATTACGAGATGTCTACACGTATTTAGCAAAAGGTCGTATGACACAATCATAGAATGGTAACGAAGGAGGAGGGGAGCGAGTGAAGTCAGATATTCAAAGACGGCAAGCATGTTTTCCCATCCGTGTAGTAATGGAGATGACGAACTTGTCTGCCCGACAAATTCGTTATTATGAAGAACAAGGGCTGATCAAACCATCGAGAAACGAAGGAAATCAACGAATGTTTTCATTAGATGACATCGAGAAATTCCAAGAAATTAAATCCCTTATTCAGCAAGGAGTAAATATCGCAGGCGTCAAAGCAATTTTTGCTTCGCGTGAACAAAAAGAAGGAACTGACTAGGAACTTGGTCAGCTCCTTCTTTTTGTTAGGGGAAGCACTATGCTAGAATGAGAAGGAATGAAAAAGGCGAACTTCCTTTTGCATTCCTTCGAAGCGCTGAGCGGAGCCCCCGTAAAGGTTTCAAGGCTTTTTGAGTGGGTTTCTCAAAAAGGCGCACGGGGAGTGGAGCCAGTGCAGGATGTTGGCAGGTAATAAGGTGAAAAAGGCGAACAAGAAGGATGATGTTTTTTCATTGGGACAAGTGGACTGTAGATTCGCTATTTGAATGAAATAAGCGAATGAGAGCAGGAAAAGGACACAGGGTTCGCTATTCGGTTAATTTTTAGGTAATAACACATGAAGCCCCCTACAATAAGGTCTTCTGAGTCCGGAACTACCGTGAAAAGAACACTTTTAAAGGAAAATAGAGTCCCTGTAGTCCACTAAAAGACTTAAAAGGACTGTAGATTCGCTATTTTTACGAAATAAGCAGATGAGTAAAAGAAAAGGACGCAGGGTTCGCTATTGAGCTAATAAATAGGTGAAATCACATGAAACCCCCGCAATAAGGTCTTCTGAGTCCGGAACCACCGTGAAAAGGACATCTTTTGAAGAATAGCGGCTGTGGTGTCCGCAAAGGCCCACAGCGCGGAAGAAGAACAGGGGACAACGTGTCTGCACTTAGAGAGAGTAAAGCATATACTCAACTACAAAAAATTAAAGTGAGGCGAAGACGATGAATATTCCAGCAAATCAAATTTGCGACCATATAGAAGGACAAACGTCAAAACTACGAAGAGCCATTTCAGAAGGAGATCAGGCTGCTGTGCGAGAAGCGACAGCCGTGATCGAAGCGTACTGTCAGTTACTGAAAGGGACTGCTCCGACACCGATTCAAAAGCAAGCACCACAACAGCCCGTCATCCAGCAAAATTATGCGACACCGCAACCGCAAGCGGCAACGTACGCAAAGCCTCTCGTCCATAATGGAGGAGAAATAGAGGAGAAAGACCGCAACATTCTTGATTTCTAAAGCTGGTCGTTTCTCCATTCGACTAACACAGCATAATCTAGTGATTCGTCATCTTCAAGATAGTTTGGCATAACTTGAAGGGGGTGAAGGCCTTGTTTTAACATAAAAGTTAGGACCAAGTCTTTGATCTCGCCTTTTTCAACAGCCTTTACATAACTTTCTGCATCAAGTCGGTCGGCATGTTCATGATAGTTAGGGATGCGACATCCTGCAATAAATCGTTTCAACCCTAACTGGCGGACCGTATCTTTTCTGGCTTCATACAGAGCACCTGCAATCCCTTTGCCGCGGTAACTTGGTCTAACGCACAAATCAATTCCGTACAAGCTATCGCCATTTGGATTATGGCTTTTGCGGATGTAGCCATCATCGGCAACTTCTTCCCATGTATGAGGTTTTCCGTCAAAAGCGATAAGCAGTGAAGTGGCAGAGCCCACAACAACACCATCTATTTCGGCAAGCAGGGCACCTTCTGGAAATGTTGTGACATGGGCTTCAATTTGCTCACGATTCCACCATAAATCCTCAGGGAATGGAGGGGGAAATGCTTCTTTTTGAACATCTAATAGCGATTCGAAATCAGTCATTTTATATGGACGAACGTTGACTTTGCTCATAGGATCATCCTCCTTTTTTATTTATTGTATAGAAACACAAAGGAGATTTCACGTAAGACGATGGAAAAGGTAACAAAGAAACGTCTCAGTCGGTTTTCGGGTATGTTTGTGGTAAAATTTGCATGAGTTCGTTAAGAAAAGGAGTCGAAGAACATTGGCAAAATTGTTTCTTTTAATAGGTAGCGTTGTGATGGGCCTTTCCGTTGCAATTGGTGCGTTTGGAGCACATGGACTAGAGCCAAGGTTAACTGAGCGCATGATGAAAAATTATCAAACAGGTGTGCAATATCATATGATTCATGGACTCGCTATTCTTGCTGTTGGAGTTATTGCCTTAAAGTTTCCTCTTCCGGGGTTAAATGGAGCTGGATGGAGTTTTCTGATAGGAATTGTGCTGTTCTCCGGAAGTTTATATGCGATGGCTTTAACGGGAGTCACCAAGCTTGGCGCGATTACCCCGATTGGTGGGCTCGCTTTTATTGTTGGATGGGTGTTGTTAGGTTTAGCTGTCCTAAGAGGATTATAATGAACTGAAGGGCAACTCACGAGGAGTTGCCCTTTTTCTATTATGTTATGTTATGAGCCGTTTGGACGTGGCGAATATGTTGCAAGAGGAGGTGCAACTTGCCCAAATGGATAATCATACTCAATTGGTTCATCAAATTCTACGTAATCAAGGTTCACCATGAGCAGTAAGTAATGAGTTTGGTCTTCAAAGTCACCGACAACAATGTGGTCACGACCAGCTTCTTCTACAATTCCTCTAAATACTCTCGCATTCCACTCTGGATTGTTTTCAAATGTCATGTAAAATGTAGCGGCTTTCCCACGATTTAAGCGAAGAATGTTCTCAATAAACGATTGCTCAAGTGGAAGCATACCTTCTTGTTGGGCAAAGAATTGCTGTGGAGTCATTCCAGGAAATGGCTGTGGCTGCTGCGTGATCCCGGGAACGTGTTGAAATTGATATTGTTGAGCTGATTGGTAAGGCAGTTGGCCTGTTGGTTGAGCAGTTGGTGGTTGCTGTTGTTGTTGATGTTGATGTTGAGGGAATCCTTGCTGTTGACCAAATCCTGTTGTTCCTTGCTGTTGTGGATACCATGGTTGTTGATACACGATTGATCGCCCCTTTTAGTTTTAATTAAAACGTACCAAATACTTCCTGACAGTCCGCTGGCAATGGCTGATAAAAGCAGTGCAGTTTATATCGACCTGTGTTCCATTGCCCCCACCATTGTGCTGGACATGACCCTTCTGGCCGGAAAAACCATAAAGAGAATTCAGCCGGATGAAACCTCTCACCATTAATAACACGGCGTGCCAAACGCCGATCTTTTTCCCGTGCATGTTGGTAAAAATAACTTTTTTGAACAGCCTCAAACCCACCTGGAGATTGGAAAGCCATATGAGGAATCGTATTAACATTTCCAAAGTCCATACAACGAACTCTAGTACGATTCACCATCACATTTCCGGCCATCAGCATTCCAAGTTCTCCTTCGCCTTCTGCCTCTGCTCGCATCAATCTAGCGAGCATATCGATATCACTTGAGTTGACATTAATAACAGCCATCTCTTCACCTCCTATCAAAGTTGACCTTTCTTAGATGTAAGTAAGAGATATGAATTGAAAACTGCATCCAAAGTAAAAAAGGATGATTTGCCGTAGGCGGTGCAGTTACTTCACTATATGACTCATAAAAGGGGCGTATGCATATGTTTTTTTTGTGAAGGGTTCGCTTGCGGTTTGGTATCCTTATATCTCTGCCATCATGAAAGGTGTCAATAATGAAAAAACCACATCTACAAATAGATGTGGTCATTTTACAATTATATGTGGAAAAATCTAGATAAGTGACTAGGGTTGAGGATATTTCCGACATAGAACGATCCGAATTCACCGTAGCGTGCCGACACTTCGTCAAAGCGCATTTCATAAACAAGCTTTTTAAATTGAAGAACATCGTCCGTAAACAATGTAACGCCCCATTCCCAATCGTCAAAACCAACAGATCCGGTAATAACTTGCTTCACTTTGCCAGCATAGCTACGCCCGATCATGCCGTGGCTGCGCATAAGGGAACGACGATCTTCCATTGGAAGCATGTACCAGTTATCATCACCATCACGGCGCTTGTCCATTGGGTAAAAGCAAACATGATTGGCTTTTGGTAGTTGAGGGTAAAGACGTGAACGCACATGTGGATTTTGATAAGGATCCTCGTCGCTTTCCCCAGCCATATAATTGCTCAATTCAACGACAGAGACGTAAGAATACGTCGGAATCGTAAACTCAGCAAGACGACTTTTATTAAAAATGGTTTCAATTTCATTTAATTCTTCCATCGTTGGACGCAAAATCATTAGCATAAAATCTGCTTTTTGACCAACAATCGAGTAAAGAGCATGGCTTCCTTGCTCATTTGCTTCGGTTTGCTCCCACTTATCGATCATGGAGTGGAATTCAGCTAAAATTTGCTCGCGTTCTTCAGTTGAGATGGTTTTCCAAGCAGGCCAATTGATTGTACGGAAATCATGTAGGCAATACCAACCATCTAACGTAATTGCAGCTTCACTCATGTAAAACAACTCCTTTTTTGTTCAGAACTCGTTTCAAATATGTAATCAACGATACTATACCATATTTAAAACGCTGAAGCCATGAACGGAGCTCCTCTTACGAATGAGAAGTGTCTAATTTGTTACTACTTTTTTAAAAATTGTAAAATAGCGGCCTTATGCTCTTTTGTTTCTCCTGCTTGTCGTTGAGCGTTTACTTCCATTTGCAACATATCATCTAAGTTATGTTCAAAACTTTGACGAAAGTTTTGCTTCATAAGTGAAAATGCAGTTGGAGGTAAATGGGTTAAAGACGTAATGAAGGGGGCAGGATCACCGATCTGATTGATCAAGTTCATGCGTTCGGCTTTCTCAGCAGAAATGATCGTCCCTAGCGCAAGTTCCATCGAATTTGAAAGCCCAACAAGACGAGGCAGGAAATAGGAGGCTCCCGCATCAGGAACAAGGCCAATTTTCAGGAACCCAAGCCCCATTTTGGCATCCTCTGTCGCTATGCGATAATCGCAAGCTAAAGCAAGGCTTAAACCTGCTCCAACGGCGATGCCATTTATATAAGCAAGAACGGGTTTCTCCGTAGAGACAATGAGGCGAATGAGACGGTTGTATTGTTCCTCTAAAAAGGTCCCATAATCAAATGTTTCAAGTTCCTCTAACGGAATGCTTTTTAGATCAGCTCCGGCAGAAAAAGCATTTTGAGACCCCTGAAGAACAATGACTTTTACCAAATCATCATTTTGAGCGTTTTCAAATGATTGATAAAGTTCATTAAGCATAGCTTTGCTTAAGGCGTTTTTTACTTCAGGACGATTCATGGTAATAGTAGCAATCTGATTTTCCACTTTGTACAATACGGCAATATGTTTAGTCAAAATCGTTCCCCCTATCTAAAAATGAATGGTCGTTCACTTACTGGTAATATCAGTTCGACACATAACAGAGGAATCCTTTGGCTATCCTATAAGTAATGTTAGAAAAGACGAAAAATGCTAATGTAATAAGTATGTAAGCGAAAACATAGTGATTTTTAGAAAAATTAACACTTTAGTGAACTTGACAAATATGGTTCCTTTTTGCATACAAGAGGAGTATCCTTAGCATATAATAAAAGGTAGCAGAAGACTTAGGGGGAATCTATTTTGAGTAATCTTTTTTCGGAAATAAAAGCACAAGTCGAAAGGCACAATCCAACGATTGTTCTACCTGAGGGTACAGATGAGCGAGTATTGGAAGCAGCGGCGAATTTGGCTAAAGATAAAGTTGTTCAACCAATTTTAATTGGAAACGAAGCGGAAGTTCGTGCAAAAGCGGCTGAGCATAAAATTGAATTAGGAAATGTAACGATTTTAGATCCTCATACGTATGCAGGAATGGATGAAATGGTTTCAGCATTTGTTGAGCGTAGAAAAGGAAAAGAAACAGAAGAATCTGCTCGAAAGCTTCTTCTTGATGTGAACTACTTTGGTACAATGCTTGTTTACCTTGAAAAAGCGGACGGACTAGTAAGTGGTGCGGCGCACTCAACAGGAGATACGGTACGTCCTGCACTGCAAATCATTAAAACTCAACCAGGAATTAAGCGAACTTCAGGTGTATTCGTCATGGTTAAAGAAAATCAAAAATTTGTATTCGGTGACTGCGCAATTAACATTGCACCAAATAGTGAAGAGCTAGCTGAAATTGCGATTGCAACAGCTGAAACGGCAAAAGTATTCGGCTTAGATCCAAAAGTAGCGATGCTAAGCTTCTCAACAAAAGGATCGGCATCATCAATTGAGACGAAAAAAGTTTCAGAAGCAACGAAACTCGCTCAAAAAACAAGACCAGATTTAGTCATTGACGGTGAATTCCAATTCGACGCAGCGTTTGTTCCTGCTGTTGCTCAGAAAAAAGCACCAGATTCACCGCTTCAAGGTCAAGCGAATGTGTTCATTTTCCCAAGCTTAGAATCAGGAAACCTTGGATACAAAATCGCTCAACGCCTTGGCGGATATGACGCAATTGGACCGATCTTGCAAGGTCTAAACAAACCAGTAAATGACTTATCACGCGGGTGTAACGCTGCTGATGTTTATAAACTTTCACTTATCACAGCTATGCAAGCTATTAACCAAAGAGTGATGAGCTAAGAGATGAGAAAAGGCCGATTATCGGCCTTTTCTTTTTTGTAGTGATAATGGTGATGATCGCGAGTGCGGAGTGTGGCTCATTTTTGATGGTTGCGGTAGTGAATGGGAGAGGGAGTGGTGTTGACGGCCTCAAAAGGGTGTGTTGGTATGTCAACACTAAATCAAACAATCTTTTTAAGGGCTACGTTTCGATAGCTTACTGGACTTAAATACCCCAGTGCACTGTGCGAACGGATATTATTGTACCAATTGATATAATCGAAAAGTTCAAGTTCTAGGTGGTTAAGGGAGTGGAAATGCTCTCCATTGATTAGTTCTGTTTTTAAAATCTTAAATGTCGCTTCTGCCACCGCATTATCATAAGGGTTTCCTTTATGACTCAATGAACGTTCAATCTCATATTCACTTAATAGTTCATCAATGGCTACGTTTTTGAACTCAGATCCGCGATCTGTATGAAATAGTTTTACATGCTCTAATGGCCGATTAATGGTTGCGAAGGCACGTTGAACTAGAGCTGCGTCTTTGCGTTTTC
>NZ_JAOANA010000017.1:0-97015 GCF_032335535.1 Alkalihalobacillus sp. MEB130 | reverse complement strand
CAACGGATTTTGATTCCGTCATGCGTAGGTTCGAATCCTGCTAGCCCAGCCAATGCGGAAGTAGTTCAGTGGTAGAACACCACCTTGCCAAG
This sequence comes from Alkalihalobacillus sp. MEB130, assembly GCF_032335535.1. NCBI lineage: Bacteria > Bacillati > Bacillota > Bacilli > Caryophanales > Bacillaceae > Alkalihalobacillus > Alkalihalobacillus sp. MEB130. The sequence goes on along the minus strand of NZ_JAOANA010000017.1, from coordinate 96,923 downwards.
GTGGGGGTCGCGAGTTCGAATCTCGTCTTCCGCTCCATTTTTTTGTCTGGCGGCATAGCCAAGTGGTAAGGCCAAGGTCTGCAAAACCTTTATTCACCGGTTCGAATCCGGTTGCCGCCTCCATATATCTGCCGTGCCGGGGTGGTGGAATTGGCAGACACACAGGACTTAAAATCCTGCGGTAGGTGACTACCGTGCCGGTTCAAGTCCGGCCCTCGGCACTTTTTTATTTTTATAACTTAATAGTTTGCGCCCTTAGCTCAGCTGGATAGAGTGTTTGACTACGAATCAAAAGGTCGGGAGTTCGAATCTCTCAGGGCGCGCCACTATGATTTGCCGGTGTGGCGGAATTGGCAGACGCGCACGACTCAAAATCGTGTTCCTTCTGGAGTGTCGGTTCGACCCCGACCACCGGTACTTATAAATAACTTCTATAATACCTCAGCATAAGGCTGAGGTATTTTTTGTTATATAAATAGATAAATTGAATGGAGTTCAAAAAAATGCGAAATAAAGAGAATGACTTCGATGTTATTCGCTTTCATTCCATTTGTTTGCGTTTTCCTGGAATGATATAGAAATTGAGGAAAAGATAATTTAGTTTATAATTAAGTTACATTCAAATAAGAAAGAAGGAATTCACATGAAATTCTTATCTAGCCTATTGGACAGTCTTATTAAATCACAAGAAGAGCATGCTAAAAAAATTATAAAAAGTCGATTATATTATTAATAGTAAAACCTCTTACACAAGTCGCTGCGTAAGAGGTTTTTTTGTTATTGAACATGTACTAATTCTACTGGACCATGATCGTCGCAATGATCACCATGGACATGATGTAAGCGTCCATTAACAAGGTAGTCCATATGGTCGCCATGAGGAACTAATTCGTGACCACAGTCTGTATCATGAGTACAACCACAGTTCATAGGTGCACATTCAGCTGGGTTTGTTTCTGATACTGGAATCTTGCACTCATCCCAGTGCCCATCGTGTTCGTGATGAAGATGCCCATTGTGTACATAATCGATGTGATCATCATGTTTAATTTTCGTATGGCCACAAGCCACACTATGTTTATGTGGATGTTGTTCGTGCGTATGATGTTCGTGTGCCATTGTTTCACCCCCCTTTGGTTAGTGTTGAGTCTTACTATGTAGAATAACCTTTGAAATACGTGTTTAAACCATTAAACTGTTTTAATTGGATTCCTGAAAAAAGAGAAGAAGCAGAAATTGAGGAATCAAAAAGCAAATAGCTTCCTGAACAAAAAGAGGGAGCGGATATTGAGGAATCAAAAAGCAAATAGCTTCCTGAACAAAAAGAGGGAGCGGATATTGAGGAATCAAAAAGCAAATAGCTTCCTGAAAAAAGAGAAAAAGCGGTAGTTGAGGAATCAAAAAGCAAGTAGCTTCCTGAAAAAAGGGAAGCAGCAGAAATTGAGGAACGGAAAAGCAAATAGCTTCCTGAAAAAAGGGAAGCAGCAGAAATTGAGGAACGGAAAAGCAAATACCTTCCTGAAAAAAGAGAGGGAGCGGATATTCAGGAATCAAAAGGCAAATAGCTTCCTAAAAAAAGAGAAGAAGCAGAAATTCAGGAATCAAAAAGCAAATAGCTTCCTGAACAAAGAGAGGAAGCGGAGATTGAGGAACCAAAAAACAAATAGCTTCCTGAAAAAAGAGAGGGAGCGGATATTCAGGAATCAAAAAGCAAATAGCTTCCTAAAAAAAGAGAAGTAGCAGAAATTGAGGAATCAAAAAGCTATATAGCCTTCCAAAAACAAGAGAGAGCCAAAAGAAATAAAAGGTCTTTCCTCCATTTTACCGAATACTCATTTAGGTGAAGAAGAAAAGAAGAGGTGATCGAGTGAGCTTACAAAATAAGATTGAGGAGATTGTAGGGCGATCAAACGCAACGTTTGGTGTCGCTGTTAAGCATCTAGAGACAGGGGAGGAAGCAGTGATAAATGGCGATATGCTGTTTCAACAGGCGAGTGTGTTTAAGATCCCGATATTAGTGAAGCTATTAAAAGATGTTGAAACGAACCAAATTAGACTAGATTCAAGAGTAACGATGGTGAAAGAAGATCGTGTACCTGGTTCTGGAATCTTGCAAGAACTTGATAGTGGATTGGACGTTACGGTTAAAGATTTGGCGTTGCTTATGATTATTGTTAGTGATAATTTTGCAACGGATAAGCTATTACATATGATCGGTATCGATCATGTACATCAGTATATGGAAAGCATCGGATTAACTGAAACGTCAATTAAACATTCTTGTTATGATTTGCTTCGCATAAGTGTGGGAATAGGGGAGGGTGCATCGTATGATGATGTTTTGCTTCAGTTAAAAAATGGAGAGTATGATCATGATAGTGTCGTCTTTGAGCGGTCGACAAACGCCAGTGTGTCTACAGCAAAGGAAATGAATCTTTTGTTAGAGAAGCTTCTGAATCAAGAACTGTTAAATGAAACGTATACGAATGTGATGGTAGATATTTTGTTAAAACAGAGAATACAAAATCGCCTTCCAGCTCTGTTGCCTGAAGGGACGAAGATCGCTCACAAAACGGGAACTCTAGATCATTATCTAAACGATTGTGGAATTGTGTTTTTACCTGAAGAAAAAGGAACATTTGTTATTTCTGTTTTTTCCTCACATCACTCGTCTTCTAAAGAGGGAGATCAAGCGATTGCGGAAATTTCAGAAGCGGCATACACCTATTTTATGACGACGTGAAAAAGGAGCTGAGCCCACTAAGGTTATTTTCATGCCTTTGGGACAGCTCCTTTTCTTTTTTCATATCATTTCTATTTCTGTGCTTTAACAAATTTAAATTCTTTTGGTTCTGATTTATGAAAGTGATTGAGTAGATAGGTTAAATACATTTGACTTAGTCCATCAGGTTGCTTGCCTTTTAAAAAGAGGAGATCTAAGTTACGCCCAACATGAATGGATTCTTGTATATCAATCGTATATAACGTTTCATTCCGAACTTCTTCTTCTAACGTAAAACGGGATAAGAGGGTAATGCCTAGTTTTTGTTTTACCATTTGTTTCATCGCTTCGATGTTATCAATCTCAAGAACAATGTTCGGTTCTAATCCTTGTTTTTGGAACGAGCTTTGAATTAAGGACCAATCGACGGTCCCTCGGTTAAAGGAAATAAGTGGTTCACTTGCAATTTTGGCTAAACTGACTTTTTTTAACGAACAGAAAGGATGACCGGGATAAACGGCTACTACAAGTTCATCTTCAATGAGGGGGATGTTTTCCACCTTTGGGTGTGTAACGCTTCTAGCAATGCCAAAGGGAACTTCGTGTGTAAGGATCATATCTAACACTTTAGGTGAGCTAGTTGTATGAATTCCTAATTTTATTTTAGGGTATTGTTTATAAAACTTTTGAGTGATTTGTGGTAGTAAATAGTTTGACGCAATGTTAACGGTTGCAAATTCGATTTCACCTGACACCGAATTTCGCGTACTATGAACAGATAATTTTCCTTCTTGGTAATTTCGAATAACTTCTTCCGCAAATGGAAGAAACGTACGGCCAGCTTGGTTAAGAACAATGGCTTTGTTCGAGCGTTCAAAAAGGTGATACCCAATCTCATTTTCTAGTGTTTTGATTCTTGCACTAATGGAAGGCTGTGTAAGGTAAAGATATTCTGCTGCTTTGCTGAAACTTCCTGTATTGGCGACTTGAATAAAGGCTTCAATATGCTTTATATCCACTTTTTATAAAACCTCCCATAAAAAAATCAAATAAACCCCTATAGAGAATATCTATTAGACTTGAATCTAATTATAAATTAACATTATAAGCAATTCAACAATTGTTGGAAGCTTCAGGCAATTATGAGTGTTACATCTACTTTTGGGCAGATAAAATGAATAGCAATTCACTTCTTAAAAAAATGGAGGAAAGCATGAAGATATTTGTTTCCGCAGATATGGAAGGAATTACAGGTTTGGTTGATGAGACGTTTGTTGATTCTAGTAAGCATAACTATAAGCGCGGTCAAGAGATCATGACAGCTGAAGTAAATAGTGTTGTCGATTCTTTACATAAAAAAGGTTGTAAGGAAATCATTGTTAATGATAGTCATTCAAAAATGAACAATATTTTAATAGAAAAGTTACATCCTGAAGCACTATTAATTTCTGGAGATGTGAAACCTTTCTCAATGGTACAAGGGCTCGATGAAACATGTTCTGGTGCGATTTTTGTTGGGTATCATGCAAGAGCTTCGATGAAAGGGGTGTTAAGCCACTCGATGACATTTGGTGCTAGACAGATGTTCATCGATGACATCTTGATCGGTGAATTAGGTTTTAATGCCTTTGTAGCTGGTTATTATGATGTACCTGTCATCATGGTTGCTGGAGATGATCAAGCAGCGTTAGAAGCAGAAGCGTTAATTGAGGGAGTAACAACGGCTGTGGTGAAAAAGGCCATTTCACGAACCTCAGCGCTCTGTCTTACTCCTGAAAAAAGTAGACAATTACTTGAAGAAAAAACGGAGAAGGCACTAGAAAATATCGCGTCTGTTCAGCCGTTAAAAGCACCAAAGAGTCCGACTTTGCGAATTGAATTTGCCAATTATGGCCAAGCGGAATGGGCTAATTTAATGCCAGGTACGGAGATAGAGTCTGGGACAACGGTTCGTTTTCAAGCAAAGGATGTTATTGAAGCGTATCAAGCTATGGTCGTCATGACGGAACTAGCCTCTAGAACTAAATTCTGTTAGTTACATAGGGAGTGTGACAGCATGTTTATTACAGATATACAAACGAGTCATCAAACCGTTTTATTAAAAAAACCATTTAAAACAGCGTTACGTACAACCGATCATGCTCAAGCGGTTATTGTTCAAGTATTTGCAAGCAATGGAATGATTGGATTAGGCGAAGCCGTTCCAACGCTGGCGATTACCGGTGAGAATGTGGAAGGAATTGAAGCGACGATCTTGCAAATAATAAAACCAGCTCTTCTTGGGAGAAATATACTAAACTATGAATCTATTTTTCACCTGTTGCACAAAACGTCGGTTCGAAATACGAGTGCGAAAGCGGCTGTTGATATGGCCATTTACGATTTGCTCGCCCAGTTTCATCACTTGCCTCTTTATCAGTTTCTTGGCGGTGAAGCGCCTGAGGGGGATGAGCTGCAAATTGAGACGGACTATACCGTTAGTGTGAACTCACCTGAAGAGATGAGCGAGGATGCACTAGAGTATGTTTCTGAGGGCTTTCGGATACTGAAGGTGAAGGTTGGAAAAGACGACATTGAAAAAGACATTTTGAGAATTAAAGGAATACGCGATCAAATAGGTCCAAGTGTCAAAATTAGAGTGGACGCCAATCAAGGCTGGCAGGCAAAAGAAGCCATTCGTGCGATTACAACGATGGAGGATATGGGGTTAAACCTAGATATTGTCGAACAACCTGTTGCAGCTCACGATATTTCAGGGTTAAAGAGAGTAACTGAAAATGTCCTCACTCCGATCATGGCTGATGAAGCGGTATTCTCTACGTTGGATGCCTTTGAAGTATTAAAGCAACGCGCAGCGGACTTTATTAACATTAAGCTCATGAAGTCTGGTGGCATCTACAAAGCTTCTATTATCAATCATTTTGCCGAAGAATGCGGCGTTCAGTGCATGGTCGGTAGCATGATTGAATCGCACTTAGCGGTCACAGCAGCAGCTCATTTTGCAGCTAGCAAACGCAACATTACACGCTATGATTTTGATGCGCCTTTAATGCTTGTTGAAAAAGTCATTGAAGGTGGAATTACGTATAACTCCAATATGATTACAATCTCAAATGAACCTGGATTAGGTATTCGTTCTATGAAAGAAGACAGGAGGACTGTTCGTGAAGCCCACAAATAACGAGAAAAATTTGCCGAAAATGATCGTTTGCGTATCGGTGGCAACCGTTTGGACAGAACCAACGTCTCCCCGCTATATTGACCAATTAGCTGTCAATAATCCAGTCGATATGCCTGGGTGGATCAAAAGTGCCACTTACGCGGAGCAATTAGCTCTTTGTAAGAAAAACTTAGTGCAAACACAGCTTTTATACGGCACGGAAGTTATGATTCTTGAAGAAAAGGATGAATGGGCGCATGTTCTGATTCCAAGCCAAGAAAGTAGAAAAGATGACCGTGGCTATCCTGGTTGGGTGCCGATGAGACAACTATCGTCACCGACCATTGCTTATGATGAAGGGGCGTTAATAGCTCAAGTAACATCCCCTATTGTGACAGTAGCGAAAACGGCTCAAGCGCTAAAGAAAAAGAACGGAGATCATGGACTGGCGGTAAGCTTTTTAACTAGATTTCCTGTTGTGAAGCAAACAGAGGAATTCGTTGAAGTTGTTACCCCTCATGGCAACGGTTACTTGAAAACAGACGATGTTCGACTTTTCACGAAGGAAGACGAGCTTCTGACTCATCAAGATCAGTCCATTCTCGAAGTTGCTAAACAATTTTTAGGTTTGCCTTACTTATGGGGTGGAATGTCGGCTTTTGGGTTTGATTGTTCAGGTTTTGCTTATTCAATGTATCGATATTACGGAATCACGTTGCCTCGTGATGCATCTGATCAAGTGAAAAAAGGAACAGTCATTGAACGTGAAGATTTGCAGGTAGGTGACTTGCTCTTTTTTGCTTATGAAAAAGGAAAAGGGGCTGTTCATCACGTCGGCATGTATGCTGGGGATGACCAGATGATTCATTCACCCAAAACAGGCAAATCGATTGAAATCATTCCGTTGACAAATAGCTCATACGAAGAGGAATTAATAGGTGGAAGACGATATCTCTCTTAATGAAGCCTAACATCAACGGAAACACGATAGGTTCATGCACATGAAATGGCCTCTGTAGATGATATTGTTCAAACAACATTGCTGTTCTTTTACTATATTCAATCACTAGAGGGGGGAAACCATTGGGAGTCTTTATCTTAAAACGCTTTGTTGCCATGATCATCACTTTGTTAATCATTATTACGTTGACCTTTTTCCTTATGCATGCGGCACCAGGTGATCCGTTTGACTTTGATGCAGAAGGCGGCATATCCGCGCAAGCTCGGGAAAATTTAATGATTCACTATGGATTGGATCAGCCAACACATATTCAATATTTTAACTATATTAAAAATCTAGCAACGTTGGATTTTGGACCATCGATGGTATCAAGGTCACGGACCGTTGATAGCATGATCGCGAACGGATTTCCAGCTTCGCTTGTGCTTGGTTTTACGACGCTTATATTTAGTGTGATTTCAGGAATTATTTTAGGAGTGATTGCCGCCTTAAGGCATAACCGAATGGTGGACTATGTCACGATGATTATTGCCGTTCTTGGAATATCAATCCCGAATTTTATTTTGGCGATGATTTTTATTAAGTATATTGGGTTACAATTTGACTTTTTCCCTGTTGCTCGTTGGGGAACATGGAGACACGTAATCTTGCCAGCTTTGGCGCTATCTTCAGGGCCAATTGCGATTATTGCTCGATTGACACGTTCAAATATGCTGGAAGTACTAAATCAAGATTATATTCGCACAGCGAAGGCGAAAGGAATCTCGCCAACAAGAATTGTAATGAAGCATGCTCTGCGTAATGCGTTATTGCCTGTTGTGACAATTATGGGGGCACTAACAGCATCCGTATTAACAGGAAGTTTTGTTATTGAGCGAATCTTTGCGGTTCCGGGAGTGGGACGTTACTTCGTTGAAAGTATTTCTAATCGTGACTATCCGATGATTATGGCAACAACGGTTGTCTATAGTGCGATTTTGGTTTTCATGATGTTTATCGTCGATCTCGTTTATGGAATCATTGATCCACGAATTAAATTGCATAAGAAGGAGGGGTAAAATGGATAATTCAGCAAAAGCTTCAAAGAAACATGCACAAAACATACCTGATGATCTTTTTACCCCTGTGAATAAAAATGGGGACAATGAAGCCGAGTTTATGAGGCCAAGTGTTGGTTTTTGGCAAGATGCTTGGTTTCGGTTAATGAAAAATAAGGTCGCTGTACTAGGGTTAATTTTAATCGTGATTATGATCATCATGGCGATCATAGGTCCATGGCTCACGCCTTACGATTACCGTGAAGGGGTATTATCCAATCAAAATCAACCTCCTTCTACAACTCATTGGTTTGGTACGGATGAACTAGGGAGAGATATGTTTACAAGAGTTTGGTACGGAGCAAGGGTATCTCTATTTATTGGATTTGCTGCTGCGTTCATTGAGTTTTTTATTGGAGTTTCTTACGGAGGATTGTCTGGGTACAAAGGTGGAAGAGTGGATAACATCATGATGAGATTTGTCGATGTTTTGTACGGACTTCCTTATTTACTTGTTGTGATTTTATTAATGGTTGTCATGGACCCTGGTGTATTTACGATAATTGTGGCTCTTTCCTTAACCGGCTGGATAGGTATGGCCCGTATTGTAAGGGGACAAGTTCTCCAGTTGAAGTCAAATGAGTACGTGCTTGCATCGAAGGTTCTTGGTGGAAGTACATCAAGAATTGTAAGAAAGCATTTATTGCCCAATTCAATGGGGCCGATTATCGTCTCAATGACATTAACGGTTCCGGGAGCAATTTTTGCAGAAGCCTTTCTAAGCTTTTTAGGCTTAGGGGTTCAAGCTCCGATTGCTAGTTGGGGAACGATGGCTAATGATGCATTAGGTGTATTGAATACAGGTTATTGGTGGCGATTGGTTTTCCCAGCGGTCATGATCTCTTTAACAATGTTCGCCTTTAATGTATTCGGTGATGGACTTCGTGATGCACTAGATCCGAAGATGAGGAGGTAAATCATGAAAGAAAAACAAAATGAGCCCATTTTGGATGTGTCCGACCTTCATGTATCGTTTCAAACGAGAAACGGGGAAGTACAAGCAGTGCGAGGCGTTAACTTTTCTTTGAATAAAGGAGAAACGTTAGCGATAGTAGGAGAATCGGGTTGCGGAAAAAGTGTGACGGCCCAAAGCATTATGCGCCTGATTCCAGAACCTCCAGGGAAAATTAAGCAAGGCAGCATTTCTCTAAAAGGAAAAGAGTTAACAACCTATACCGAAAAACAGATGAGAAATGTACGTGGGTCTGAGATCGGGATGATCTTCCAAGATCCGATGACGTCCTTGAACCCTGTTCTGACCATTGGCGAACAAATTTCCGAAAGTCTATTAAAAAATCCGAATCTCACAAAAAGTGATGTCACAGAAAAAGTGACGGAGATTTTAAGACTCGTAGGAATCGCCAATCCGTCAGAGCGATTAAAGCAATATCCTCACCAGTTCAGCGGGGGGATGAGACAAAGAATTATGATTGCCATGGCGCTTGTGAATGAGCCGGATGTCTTAATTGCAGATGAACCAACGACTGCCCTAGATGTGACGATTCAAGCGCAAATCATTGATTTATTTAAAGATATACAAAAACGAACAGGAATTGCGATTATTTTAATCACCCATGACTTAGGGTTGGTAGCTCAAATTGCTGATCGAATTAACGTAATGTATGCCGGACGAGTAATTGAGTCAGGGTTGGTTAAAGACATTTTTTACAACCCCAAGCACCCTTACACAAAAGGGTTGCTCAAGTCTGTTCCTAGGCTAGATGATGATCGCAATCAACCGCTTATTCCGATTCACGGGACGCCACCAGACTTGCTTTCTCCGCCAAAGGGGTGTCCCTTTGCGAGAAGATGTGATTATGCGATGGATGTTTGCATTCAGTATGATCCAGAATCAACGCAAGTGACAAAGCAACATAGCGTGCGGTGCTGGCTGCAAGATGAGCGAGCTAAGAAAATTACTTTTCCAAGTGATGGTCCAAAAATTACGCTTTTATAACGAATGTGTTTACTAATGTAAGGGGGGATGCGGACAATTTTTTCTTACAGCAATGGGAGACTGGAGAACACAGATCATAAAGGGGGAAATACACGATGAATAAGAAATTGATCATGTTATTGTTAGTCGGGTTGATTAGTAGTGTTTTATTTCTAGCAGCATGTTCGAGCGATGAAACGTCGCAAGAGTCAAGTGATCCAACAGATGAAAGTTCCGATACGTCAGAGGCACCTTCTGGTGATGACCGCACGTTGTATTTGAATAACGGACAAGAACCAACGTCACTAGATCCACCAATTGGAAATGACGAAGCTTCTTATAACATTTTGAACAACGTAATGGAAGGATTAACACGTCTTGCAAAAGATGCACCGGTTCCAGAACCAGCGATGGCTGAAAGCTGGGATGTGTCAGAAGATGGCTTAGTGTATACATTCTACATTCGTGATGATGCAGAGTGGACAAATGGCGAGCCTGTAACAGCGTTTGATTTTGAATATTCATTCAAGAGATTAGCTAATCCAGAAACAGCTTCTCCAGCAGCATCACACGCTTACTGGATTGCAGGAGCGGAAGATTATAACAGTGGAGAAGGTTCAGAAGAAGATATGCTCGTTGAAGCATTGGACGAGCGTACGTTAGAAGTAACATTACGTTACCCAGTTGATTTCTTCTTATCAATTGTAGCGATGCCTCAAATGTTCCCTGTTCACCAAGAAACAGTAGAAGCTGATTCAAACTGGGCAGGTAGTGTAGATACACTAGTCACAAATGGACCATTCAAAGTAACAGAATGGGCTCATGACGATTATTTAGTCCTTGAAAAGAACGAAACGTATTGGGATGCGGGAACAGTGGAAGTTGAAACAATTGAGTATGCGATTGTTGATGATGTGAATACAGCTTTCTCATTATATCAAGCTGGCGATCTACATGTTTCAGAAGTTCCAGCTGACTTAGGAGAAGAGTATTTAGATCACCCTGAAATGTATATGGCTCCTCGTTCTGGTATTGAGTATCAATTTTTCCATACTCAAACAGAGCCATTCCAAAACAAAAACATCCGTAAAGCTTTTATGTACGCCATTAATCGTGAAGATATTGTTGAGTATGTAAACAAGTCTGGTGAACCAGCAGCATACGGTTGGGTACACCCTGACTTCGAACACCCAGCTGGCGGAACGTGGGGAGAGAATGTCGGTGAATACTTCGAGTATGATCCTGAAAAAGCACGTGAGTACTTAGCATTAGGTATGGAAGAAGAAGGGTATGACGAATTACCAACAGTTACTCTTTCTTATAACACAAGTGATTTACACAGTACGAGATCTCAAGCAATTCAAGAGATGCTTCGTGATAGCTTAGATATTGAAGTGGAACTGTTTAACCAAGAGTGGGAAGTATTTAGAGATCGTTCCAATGAAGGCGAGTTCCACTACTTCCGTGGAAGTTACCTTGGTGGATACAATGATCCTATTAACTATTTAGATAACTTCTTACCAGGTTCTGGTTTCAACCGTGGAGACTGGGAAGGCGACGTTCACCAACAATATGTTGATATTGTAAATGCTAGTTACGAAGAAGCAGATCCAGAGAAACGTTTTGAATTACTAATGGAAGCAGAAGAAATTTTAATGGAAGAAGCGATTGTGAACCCAATCTACTTCTACAATAGAAGCTATCTTGTTAATCCAGAAGTAGAAAATGTCATTACACACTTTGTAGGATTCACAGAGCTTAAGTGGGCTAGATTTGTAGATTAATAGCTACAAGGAAGAAGCTGAGGGTGACGAATTCAATAGATTGTTTGAGTCACCCTCTTTTTCTCATTTTTTGTTCTAGGAGGATGAGGATGAAACCGTTGGAAACATCAGTTGTAAACCCGTTGATCAAACCGGCGAAATTAGAAAAAGGCGATCATGTAGCCGTTATAGCACCAGCCAGCAGCCCTGATAAAGAAGCAGCCGAGCAGGCGATCTTATTGCTTCAGCAAATGGGTCTTGAAGTCGAGATAGGAAGCTCGCTAAAAAGAGAGTATGGCTATTTGGCCGGTACCGATCAACAACGAGTGGAAGAGTTTCACGAAGCGTTTCTAAATCCAAAGATCAAAGCAATCTTTTGTGTTTGCGGAGGCTATGGAACGGCTCGAATCGCTTCTCTGATTGATTATGAGCTCATCCGCTCTAACCCGAAAATCTTCTGGGGGTATAGTGATATCACATTTTTACTTCATGCGATCTATCAAAAGACCGGACTCATCACCTTTCATGGTCCTATGCTTAGCTCTGATTTAAGTGGAGATGTTCACCCGTTGACGAGAAAAACATTTGAGCAGCTGTTTCATCCAACATCCCTTACATACTCAGAGTCCTTACGCCCCATTGAAACGTTAGTCGACGGTTATGCCGAAGGACCCGTTGTTGGCGGGAACCTAACCTTACTAGCAAGTTCAATCGGGACTGAATTTGAGATTGATTGTAAAAACAAAATTCTCTTTCTCGAGGATGTGGATGAAGAACCATATCGCATCGATAGACTATTAACTCAACTAAAACTAGCAGGAAAACTTGTTGATGCAAGAGCCATTCTTTTATGTGATTTTCATAACTGTGTCCCGCCGGTAAAACGGCAGAACTCATTGAGCTTAGAGCAACTTTTTCAAGACCATATCGTTCCTTTTCAAAAACCAACTTTACGTGGATTTCCGATTGGACACTGTTCTCCTAACGTAGCGGTTCCCATTGGCATAACAGCCAGTGTGAACACAGAAGAACGTACAATCGTCTTTAAAGAATCAGGGATTGCAGAATAGATCGATAAAATGATAGAACGTCTGGAGGTGTCCTATGGGGACAAAAGTGTTAGAAGTAAAAGGACTACGAAAACATTTTGAAGTGGAAAATAAGCAAGTTCTAAAAGCGGTGGATGGGTTAACTTTTGATATCTATCACGGAGAAACCCTTGGCCTTGTAGGGGAATCTGGATGCGGGAAATCTACTACAGGACGTACATTAATCAATTTATATAATTGTACAGAAGGCCAAGTGTTATTTGAAGGTCAAGATGTACATAAAATGAACAGCAAACAAAAGAAACAGTTTAATAGAAAAGTACAAATGATTTTCCAAGATCCTTATGCTTCACTCAATCCAAGAATGACCGTAACGGATATCATTGCAGAAGGAATGGATATTCACGGCCTGTTTGGCAAGAAAAAAAGGCTTGAACGTGTCTATGAATTACTAGAAACGGTCGGCTTAAACCGAGAACACGCAAGCCGTTTCCCTCACGAATTTAGTGGAGGACAACGACAACGAATCGGTATCGCCCGCGCCTTAGCGGTTGATCCATCGTTCATCATTGCAGATGAACCGATATCTGCATTAGATGTTTCGGTGCAAGCCCAAGTAGTAAACCTAATGAAGAAACTACAAAAAGAAAAACAACTAACCTATTTATTTATCGCTCACGACCTCGCCATGGTGAAACATATAAGCGACCGAATTGGAGTTATGTATCTAGGGCAAATGATGGAATTAACAACAAGTGAAAAACTTTATGAAAAACCACTTCACCCATACACAAGATCTCTGTTATCAGCAATTCCGATTCCAGACCCAAATGTGGAAGAACAACGAAAACGAGAGATTTTAAAAGGCGAAGTGCCAAGCCAAATTAACCCACCAAGTGGATGTGTATTTCGAACAAGATGCCCAGTTGCAACCAATGTTTGCGCAAGTGACAAACCGGAGTGGAAGGAAGTCGAGCCCAATCATTTTGTGGCTTGTCACCTATATTAAGTGAAGGACAGGAATCAAAGACTATCTTTGGTTCCTTTTTTTAGAGGAAGAGAGGGGGGAAGGGTGGTGGTTTGGCGATATGGAATTTGGTAAACTGGAAAGAATAGTTAGTAACTTGTAAAAAGGAGCGTGTACAGTATGGTTGGAGTAGAATTGGATTTAGTTGTGAAAGATAGCTTAAAAGCATTGGAATTATACGAAGCGATATTTGATATTGAGCGTGTGGAGGTTTCTGATTTACCTCGTGGTGAAAATGAGGCCGTCTTTACCCTTTACGGCGTTCGCTTTCATCTGTTAGATGAAAACCCAGAATTTCATTTAATCGCACCAAAACCTGACGACCCTAAAACGAGTTGGGTGAATGTTACGGTCCCAGACATTAAAAAGACGTATGCAAAGGCGATGGATTTACAATGTACAGAAGTGCAACCGGTAACTGAGCTTGCTGATTACGGAGTATCCAACGCCATATTCATGGACCCATTTGGTTATATATGGATGCTACACCAAGTACATAAAGAGGTTAGTCATGAAGAACGTATACAGCTTTGGGAGGAAAAAAGAGAGAAGTAAGAATGGGCGTGTTGAGTTGGACTTCCTTTCTAAAGGAAGTCTATTTTTCTGATCACGTTTGCTTAGCAGAGCCTATTTTTTGAAAATAAGTAAAGGTTACTTGACATCAAAATGGATGTCAAGTAACCTTTACTTATAGTTGATTGTAAAGTTAGCTTTACAAAATCAATCGGAGGGTAGTACACGATGAGAAACCAGATAAAGGATCTGCGTAAAGCAATGAAGATGACACAAGAGGATTTGTCCAAAAGGGTTGGTGTCTCAAGACAATCAATCATTGCGATTGAATCAGGAAAATATAATCCATCCCTAGAATTAGCATATAACATTTCGAAGGCATTTGATCGCACAATTGAAGAGGTCTTTATCTTTGATGAAGGAGGAGAAAGATAGTGGGACTACAAATTGGAGGATTAATCGGTTTATATGGTGGGGCAACATTTGGAATTTTAGGCTGGTGGCTTGGCAGACGTATGGCTAAAAAGAATCGAGGGTTAGATGAATTACATGATCATATTTGGCAAAAGGCACGATCGATTTCATGGTACTTCACTCTAGCTGCCATCTATATTCTATTTTCGTTAGTAGCATTTGGAATCGAACTAAGTGTCGCGATGGTTCTAGGAATCATGCTGTTGGTGCATATGTCAAGCTGGGGAATCACAGGCATGATTCTGTCCATAAACATGAATAGGACAGAACCTTTAAAACCATCTAAAGTAAAATTTGGAGTCGCGGTTATGGTACTGTCACTTATCTTTTTTGCTGTGTTATCAATTGTGACTGGCAACTGGTGGTTTCTCCTTGTTGGCATTCCACCAAGTGTCCTTGGGTTAATTAGTGCACTGAGTCCTGAAGGAACTGTTGAGGGGAAGGTTTAAGGGGAGATTGTTGGATTTCGGGAATCTAAGTGTAGGTGGGTTCCTGAAGTTGTAGTGTTGGGGTGAATTCGGGAAGGGAAGTGGGGGGTGCTTCCTGAAATGAGGGGGAGCTGTTGGATTTTGGGAAATAAAACGTAGATAGATTCCTGAAGTTGTAGTGTTGGGGTGAATTCGGGAGGGAAAGTGGGGTTTGCTTCCTGAAATGAGGGGGAGCTGTTGGATTTCGGGAAACAAAGCGTAGGTAGGTTCCTGAAATGAGGCTGGCTGTTAGAGTTGGGGAAACAAAACGTAGATAGATTCCTGAAAAAGTAGTGTTGGGGTGCATTCAGGAAAGAAAGTGGAGTTTGATTCTTGAAATGGGGGTAGCTGTTGGATTTCGGGAAACAAAACGTAGATAGATTCCTGGAATAGTAGTGTTGGGGTGAATTCGGGAAGGGAAGTGGTGTTGGATTCCTGAAATGAGGGGGAGCTGATATGTAAGGGAACCCCAACGTAGTTGGTTTTCTAATAAGGATGGCGACATAGACGCGATTACTCAAGATGTATTTCAGAGTGTAGTAGTTTATGACGTCACAGAATACTTCAGTCATTATGTATGAATATCAAAGAGTGATTTCCTATATAAAGCGGGTGTGAATTTTTCTGAAAATTGTATACTCTTTTTGTGTAAGCAACATTTTTTAAGGGGGATAGACGTTGATCTGATGTCAATAAGCTTACGGTCGAAGAAAAGTGAAGGGAGTAGGTTTATGAATAAGAAGAAACATTTTTCTCTTTTGCTAACAGTAATTTTAGTGATTATGTCGTTGATTCCTTCTGTTGCTATGGCGAATAACGAAAGCGCTTTAAAAAGTAATAAGGGGGCAAACGGTTCAATCCCCCAGCTATCTCCCGCACAACCAGGTGAGCTGATTGATTGTGAGAGGCTCGTATCTTTTGACTTCCCTAGCACAGTTATCACGAAGGCAGAACTTGTTCCTAAGGGAGCAGAGTCCAATGCCGGTCAGCCAATTGAAGAGCATTGCCTCGTACAGGGCAAAATGAACGAACGCGTGAGCTCTGTAGACGGTCAGACTTATGCGATTGGTTTTGAGATGCGACTCCCAGTTGACTGGGCAGGCCGTTTCCTATACCAAGCCAATGGTGGGTTGGATGGTAGCGTCGTTCGAGCACTTGGAAGTTTCACAGGCGGTCAGTTGGAAAATGGACTACAGATGGGATTTGCTGTGCTAAGCTCAGATGCAGGTCACACTGGATCACAAAACCCCCTTTTCGGACTTGATCCTCAAGCACGTTTAGACTACGGTTACCAAGCAGTTGGAACGCTTACGCCAATGGCTAAGAGTTTAATTGAGGAGGCATACGGACGCGAGCCTGACCGCTCGTATATTGCGGGAACATCCAATGGCGGACGGCACGCAATGGTGGCTGCTTCCCGCTACGCAGATGAGTATGACGGGTTCCTTGCTGGGGCACCTGGATTCAATCTACCTAAGTCGGCGGTAGCTCAGCTATGGGGCGCTCAGCAGTGGGCGAAAGTCGCCACGGACATAAATGATTTAGAGACGGCGTTGCCTCCAGACGAGCGCCAAGTGCTTGCACAAGCGATCTTGGACCGCTGTGATGGCCTAGACCGTCTAGTTGACGGCATGGTACAGGATATTGAGCGTTGCCAGAAAGTCTTCGACGTTGAGCGGGACGTTCCTACTTGTGAGTTAGAGCGAGACGGCACTTGTCTGACCGAAGAGCAGATACAAGTAGTAAAAGATGTTTTTGCTGGAGCACGCACTAGTGATGGGGAAGAGTTCTATTCTGCCTTCTCATTTGACCCGGGTCTAGTTAGCGACGGCTGGGCCAGTTGGAAGTTTAGAAGTTCTATAAGTAACCGAGATCCTGTGGCAGTTGGATACATCTTCTCAACGCCACCAGAGGATCCTAGTATGATGGAGGATACCTTGGGCTTTGCGTTGAACTTTGATTTGGATACTCAAGGTCAGACAATCTATGAGTCCAACGAACGTTACACCGAAAGTGCCATGGAGTTCATGACGCCTCCAAATCCTACTAATTTGGATACTATGCGTAATTCTGGAGCGAAGATGATCGTATATCACGGAGCTTCAGACGGAGTATTCTCCTCTGCCGACACAGCTCGTTGGTACAATGAGCTCAACGCAAACTACCGGAACAAAGCCGATGAGTTCGCCCGCTTTTTTGAAATTCCTGGAATGGGGCATTCTCGAGGCGGCCCTGCCACTGATCAGTTTGACGGACTAGGCTCGTTAATCGATTGGGTTGAATAC
Organism: Alkalihalobacillus sp. MEB130; assembly: GCF_032335535.1. Taxonomy (NCBI): domain Bacteria; kingdom Bacillati; phylum Bacillota; class Bacilli; order Caryophanales; family Bacillaceae; genus Alkalihalobacillus; species Alkalihalobacillus sp. MEB130. Next base: position 79,469 of record NZ_JAOANA010000017.1, on the reverse strand, counting down.
GGAAAGGCGCCGGATCGTATTACGGCAACAGCGCGCGGCGAAGGCAATCCGGGCGGAGTGAATCCAGATGTACCATCCGACTGGGCATCGGACCGTTCTCGTCCTTTATGCCCTTACCCATTGGTAGCCCGCTATACAAAGGGTGACCCGGAAGTTGCTAGCAGCTTCGAGTGTAAGCCAAGTTCAGGAGGACCGGGATTGAATCGGTAGGTGCCTGGCACCACCCGAAGTATGTCTAATCTTGTCGATGAGTTGGAAAGGAACTAGCTGGATGAAGTTTATCTGGCTAGTTTTTTTGTTGGCAATGAATTACCTCTCTAACTAGTTCTCTCGCCATTTTCTTTAACCCAACATCAAATCAGATTGATATTATTAATGAGAGTGCGGCCATGTATCTTAAGGGTCCTAAATGTCGTATAATGACATTAGCGGAAATAGAAGAGATATGTAACGAAAATCCGGATTTAATTGATATTTTATATTATGGGGAATTCAAGGAAGGAGAGAGATAGATGACAGTGCTTGATATTCGCTTTAATTCTAAAACTGAACAAGTTGAATTAGTATACCCTAATGGTAAAACCGAAGTTCTTGCCGATCATTCTCCTACGAAGCCTCAAAAATCACCAGACAACAAAAAAGCAGTATATATTTCTCCTTTAGAGTGGGAAGCAAGAGGGAGTTTATACTTAGTTGATCTAAAAAGTGGTGAACAGGATGTACTGGTTACGCCAGAAGGAGACTTCATTCCCAAAAATGTTATCTGGCAAGATGACAGTCGAATTCTCGTAATTATTGGTTATGGTCACGGAACGGTTTCGGTTGGAGGTAACATTTACAGTGTAAACATAAAAACAAAAGAAAAGGTTCAAATCACGCAGTATGATGGTCATATTCAAATTTTAGATTTAGAAATAATAGAAAATGATGTACTGAACTATAGGGGAATCAAATATAAAGATGAGGAATTAAACGAATCGGAAGTTTATTCAAATAACATCTCGTTGAATTCACTGATGAGCTATTGATATATCTAGCAGTTTGGGTGACAGCGAACGATGTCAGCATTCAAAAGTCCAATAGGCCTGATAGAAAGAGATAGAAGAAGCAAGGGGGGGCGCCCTCTTGCTTCTTTGGTTCCGTTAACTAAAGGAAGTGATACGTTTGAGTACTTACGAATGCTAACTTTGATAATATAGCTGAGCAATCCTAGATCTGCATAAATATTTGAAAAGCCGCATAGAATGGCGAATTTGCCGCATAAATTTTTAGTTAGCCGCATAGAACTTCGCATTTGCCGCATAATATCTTCCAATCGCCGCATATCTGCTAGATTCATACTAGTAGATATTGATTCTGCGCAATTTCTAGGTCGTTTTTACGGAGATGACACGAGAGTATGGTCGTTGTGAGTCAGTAAGGAGCCAATCTTTACCGATTTGTTCCCCAAATTACCAGATGTCCTGTGAATTAAGCAAAACGATCACCTGCCAAATTTAGGAGCATCCCTTTAATTGTAGATAACTCACTCTTTATACACGGGTTTTTCCACAAAACTTGAGATATGCACAGCTAAAAGCTGCGGGCTCAGTTATTGATTGTAAGCTATCCACAGTTTACGAGAGGAATCATGTTAGAGAAACGGAAGCAAAAAAGATGGGACGGGGGACCTGTCCCACGCGTCCCCCCCGCGTCCCACCCCACCTACATTGCTTTTTTATCATCGGTAGAGAGAATGATTTGTTCGCTTTCTTCTGATTCTGGTAAAGGTTGTTTGAAGCCTTTTGTTAAATAGCCAAGATAAAGTATTCCGACTGCGACCCAGATGAATCCACCAATAAGTGTTGGAAGGTCGAGTAAGAACAATAGCCAACCGATAAAGGCTGCTCCGATCAGAGGAGAGATTAAGTTTACTAGCTTGTTTTTAATGGTAGGTTCTTCGCTTTTTTTCTTATTAGAGAAATAGAGTGTAATGACACATAGATTGACAAAGAAGAAAGCTGTTAAAGCACCGAAATTAACGAATCGTAACGCCGCGTCAATTGTTATAAAGATTGAGAGCAACGCAACAACAGAAGAAAAGACGATATTTAATACAGGAGTCTTGTATTTTGGGTGAACATATCCGAAAAATTTGTTTGGCAGGATTGAGTCACGTCCCATTACGAATAATAGTCTAGAGACAGCTGTAACAGATGCAAGCCCTTGCGTGAAAATAGCAGCAATTAAGACTGTAATAAAGAAAGAACTTAACAAACTTCCACCGACTACGCTCACTAACTCAAGAGCAGCTGAATCAGGGTTTTGGAATGTAAAATTAGGAACAATTAGTTGAATAAAATAAGATGTCATGACATGTAGAACACCGACAATTCCAATCATGATAAAAATCGCTCGAGGGATCGTTTTCTTTGGATTAATCGTTTCCTCAGATAATGTTGTCATCGTATCAAATCCTAGGAAAGAGAAAATAACGATGGACGCTCCTGCTAAAACGATGGAAAGAGACATGTCAGTTTCAAGGAAAGGCTGCATGGAAAGGATCGTTCCTGAACCTGCTCCGTTCAGTAATCCATGAATCATAAACATGGCGAATACGATAATAAAGACAATTTGCAGCATCACAAAAATACTACTAATGTTGGCAGAGGAGTTCACACCGAAAATGGTAATGGCGGCTAAAATAACTGTTAATCCTATGATCCAAACATAGGGAGGAATCGAAGGGAACTGTGCATGTAAAAAAATACCGAAAGTAATACAAGCAATAATAGGGGCAAACAGGTAGTTCAGTAGTAAGACCCAGCCGACAATAAAACCAAGTTTTGGATTCATCGTCTTTTTAACAAATGTATAAGCAGAGCCTGAGATGGGGAGCTTTTTCGCCATAACTGCATAACTTGCTCCTGTAAATAAAACGGCAAGGACTGCTACAGCATACGCTGGTGTTAAAAATCCGCTAGATCCTTCATAAGCCACTCCAAATACCGAAAAGTAAATCATCGGAGTATTCCATGCTAACCCTAGCGTGACCACTTGAAACAAAGTTAATGTTCGCTTTAATTCGGTTCCCTCTTTCATCATAAAACAGCTCCTCTTAATTTAGTAAAATCTGAGTGAAAATGTTATATCGACAAATAAGAACGATCGTTTTTTCTAGCAGACGTTTGAAAAATGATTTATGTTGATAATTTTTGTTTGAAATGAATGTAGAATTCAACAAGTGTGTTACAAAACCTCACAAGGTTTTTAAGACTATTTGGATTTATCAGTTTTTTACAAGGGGAGCGATAGTGACCGGTCTTCAAAAAGTTTGTTGAGTTTTCTGACAATATGATTGTTGAGGTGTGGGAGATGCTCTAGACTGTTACTTAAGATCAATCGAATAAAGGTCCTTGCAAACGAGTTAAGGACGAAAAAGCTTTCTAGGGTTCCGTTGATTCCGGTCAAGTCTGGTCCAAGAGAAGGCGGTATAGTGTGAGGAGCACTATGCTACACGGAAGGATAAAAGCCTGGGAGATTTCTCTCAGGTTTTTATCCTTTTTTATTTACTAAAGAATTTATAGGGAGGTCATATGTATGAGCAGACAGATATGGGAAAAGGAAGTACCGGCAGGAGGAAAATGGTCTGGAGTTGTAAGTAAAGGGAAATTGCTTCGCTTTACTGCCCTGGAAGAAGGGGCGAATCTTTCTTTATTAATGTATAACCCAAATGGTGCAACCGAGCGCTATAACATGCCAGATACATTAAAAGCGCAGCACACATCGCATTTAACAACAGGTCATGTGTTGATGAGTGATAACGGACGCGTGTTTGCTAGTTTCATTGAAGATACATTAGGTTGGCATGATAGCATTAGCGGCTATACTTCGAGAAAACTTACAGACTCAAAATACGGGAAAACGACATATCAGGAAAGACGAAACGAGTGGTACCGTAGCGGAGAAGAGAATTTCACGGTGGAACTCGTCAGAAATGGGTTAGGAAAAAGAGATTTAGTTCCTAATGTGAATTTGTTTTCAAAAGTGTTCTGTGATGAAAATGGGGATATGAACTTTGTGTTAGACCATTGTCCAAAAGGTGCGACAGTGACACTCAGAACGGAAATGGATGTGCTATTTGTTTTATCTAATACACCAAATCCTCTAGATCCAAGAACTGCTTATCCGTCGGTACCAGTAAATATCGAAGTTCTTACGGCTGAGTCAGTCCAAGAGGATGATTATTGCTTGAACCATAGACCAGAAAATCGTCGCGCATTTGAAAATACATGGGAGTATGAAGCGCTAGTAAAACAATAAAAAACAAATTAGGAGGAGGAATTCATATGGCAGTTTTTAATGAAGTAGAAAGCGAACGTAAAGTTGAGGATGCAATATACGATCAAGTAATTTTAGCTGGAGATGGCTGGATGAAGGAGCTAGAGCCTGGTCAAGTTCTTAGAATTGTTGATATGGAAGGAAACCAAGCGGCCGATACATTGTTTTTCGATGCGGAAAATCCAGAAGATCACTATAGTGCGGTAGCGACCATTGCTGGTCAAAGCAATATTTATTTATCAACAGGATCGGTATTACGAGCGGAGTCGGGCAAAGAGTTGTTAAAAATTGTAGCAGATACTTGTGGGCGTCATGATACATTAGGCGGGGCTTGTTCAGCGCAAAGCAATACGGTTCGTTATTCTCATGATACGCTGCCTATGCACAATTGCCGAGACACATTTATGCTGCAAATGGCGAAGTTTGATGGAAAGTATGAAAAGCGTGATTTGGCGCCAAATATTAACTTTTTCATGAATGTTCCTGTCACACCAGAGGGTGGATTAACATTTGAAGATGGGGTTTCAGCACCAGGACGTTATGTCGAAATGAAATCTATTTGCAAAACAGCTGCATTAATTAGCAACTGTCCACAGTTGAATAATCCTTGTAATGCTTATAATCCGACACCTGTTCGTGTTCTGATTTGGGAAGAGTAGGGGGAGGCCTAGTTCCCCCATTTATATAGAAGAAACTAGTTAAAAATAGAGAGTGGAGGTTTTCATATGTTTAAAAAGGTCCTTATCGCAAATCGTGGTGCCATTGCCGTTCGAATTGAGCGAACATTGAAAAAAATAGGGGTAGCGTCGGTAGCAGTTTACACGGAGGCTGATCAAGATAGTTTGCATGTTGATTATGCGGATGAAGCTATTTTAATAGGAGAAGGTCCGGCAAAAGATAGCTATTTGAATACCGATTTGATTTTAAAAACAGCACTAGAAACAGGCGCAGATGCGATTCACCCTGGGTATGGGTTTTTAAGTGAAAATGCTGATTTTGCTCGTGCGTGCCGTGAGCAAGGAATTGCGTTTATTGGACCAACACCTGAACAAATGGAAATCTTCGGTTTGAAGCACTCTGCTAGAGACATTGCGGTAAAAGCGGAAGTTCCGTTGCTACCTGGAACGAATCTCATTTCAGAGCTTGAAGAAGCCTTAGTGGAAGCAAAGTTAATTGGCTATCCAGTTATTTTAAAAAGTACAGCTGGTGGCGGTGGAATCGGCATGCGCGTTTGTGACAATGAAGAAGCCCTACGTCAAGCGTACGAGGGAGTTCGTCACCTTGCAGAAACGAATTTTAAAAATGGCGGATTGTTTTTAGAAAAATATATTGCAAAAGCACGTCACGTGGAGGTACAAATTTTTGGAAATGCATTTGGTGAAGTGGTGACGTTAGGTGAACGGGATTGTTCGATTCAACGTCGTAACCAAAAAGTCGTGGAAGAAAGTCCGGCACCTAATTTATCGAATGACGTTCGTGAGCGTATGTTTCAAGCATCTAAGCGTTTAGCTCAGGAAGTGGGCTACCGTAGTGCAGGAACAGTTGAGTTTCTTTATGATCCTGAAACAGCTGAATTCTACTTTTTAGAAGTAAATACAAGACTTCAAGTGGAACACGGTGTAACCGAAGAAGTGTTAGAAGTGGATCTTGTTGAATGGATGGTAAAAGAAGCGGCGGGTGAGCTTCAAGATTTAACGAGTCTAATTGAAAAACCTAAAGGACATAGCATCCAAGCACGAATTTATGCAGAAGATTGCTTACAAAATTTCCGTCCGAGTGCCGGTCAGATTGATAAGGTAGTTCTTTCGGATCAAGCGAGAATCGAGACATGGCTACGAGATGGAATTACGGTTACTTCTCTTTATGACCCGATGCTAGCAAAAGTGATAGTGCGTGGCGACAGTAGAAGAGATGCGATTCAAAAACTGATTTCAGCGCTTGAGGAAACTAGATTCTACGGGATTACGACGAATCTACAATACTTGCAAGCATTGTTGATAGAAGAAGATTTCAAAGCGGGGAATGTATGGACTCAGTTATTAAATGGATTTGAGCCAGTGGAGCATGCCATTGAGGTACTCGATGGCGGGGTTCAAACAACCGTTCAAGATTGGCCTGGTCGCGTCGGTCATTGGGATGTGGGTGTTCCACCTTGTGGGCCGATGGATCCTGTGTCGTTTAGGGTTGGAAATAAATTGCTTGGAAATGACGATTCAGCATCAGGACTTGAATTAACGTTAAAAGGTGGAACGTACAAATTCCGCGACGAGATTTGGTTCTGTGTAACCGGAGCAGACATGCAAGCACAATTAGATGAAGAAAATGTTCCGTTGTATAAGCCAGTTTTAGCTAGAAAAGGGCAAGTGTTAACGTTTGGTGAAGCGAAAGAAGGAATGCGCAGTTATCTACTAGTTGCAGGTGGTTTTGATATGCCGCTAACGTTAGGAAGTGCTGCAACCTTTACACTTGGAGGTTTTGGCGGTCATGGCGGTCGCGCTCTTCGTCCTGGAGATGTTCTCAATGTGAATAAAGGAGCGGTACCAAAAGAGGTTCAAGAGTTAGAGCTATGCTCTCGTCCTAAAATGACAAACACATGGAACATTGGCGTCATTCCTGGTCCTCATTGTACAGAAGAATTTTTGCAGCCAGATTATTTAACTCAATTAACAGAAACAAGCTGGGAAGTTCATTTTAATAGTTCGCGTACGGGAGTTCGATTAGTAGGGCCTGCTCCAAACTGGACGCGTGAAGATGGCGGAGATGCGGGACTGCACCCATCGAATATTCATGATAATGCGTATGCGGTTGGAACGCTTGATTTAACTGGAGATATGCCGATCTTACTTGGACCAGATGGACCGAGCTTAGGTGGGTTCGTTTGCCCGGTTACAACAGCGTCAGCGGAATTTTGGAAATTAGGGCAATTGCACCCTGGAGACAAAATTCGTTTTGAGCTTCTTACACTTGAAGATGCCAACGATATTCGTCAAAAACAAGAAGAGAACCTGAGTGCTATTGGTACCGGAGAAAGAAAGGAAGTTCGAATTGAAAGCATCCTGCCTGCTAAAAGAGAGCTAACGTCAGAGTATCCTATTTTAGTTCATGAAGAGGAAAATAGAAGATTTCCAATGACGATTCGTTGCTGCGGAGATGAGTATTTACTTGTTGAGTATGGGGACATGGAGCTTGATTTAAAACTTAGATTTCAAGCGCAAGTGTTAATGGATTCGATTAAAGAAAGTGGTTTGGTTCCATATATTGATTTAACACCTGGAATTCGCTCACTGCAAGTTCACATTGACCCAACAAACATTACGGTTCAAGAAGCATGTGAAAGAATTTTAGAACTTGATAGTGCTCTTCCTCCACTTGAGGAGATTGAAGTGCCTTCACGAATTGTGAAACTTCCCCTTTCATGGGATGATCCGTCCACTCAATTAGCAACAGATCGTTACCAAAAAAATGTGAGACCTGATGCGCCGTGGTGCCCGAGTAACCTTGAGTTTATTAGACGAATCAACGGATTACACAACCTAGATGAAGTGAAGGATGTTGTCTTTAATGCGAACTACCTTGTGATGGGACTAGGCGATGTGTATTTAGGAGCACCGGTTGCCACACCGATGGATCCGCGTCACCGTCTAGTAACAACAAAGTACAATCCGGCACGTACATGGACACCGGAAAATGCCGTTGGAATCGGTGGAGCTTATATGTGTGTATATGGAATGGAAGGTCCTGGTGGTTATCAGTTTGTCGGACGTACGATTCAAATGTGGAATAAATTTCGCTCAACAGAAAGCTTTGAAAAAGGGAAACCGTGGTTGCTGCGCTTTTTTGATCAAATTCAATTTTACCCAGTCGGAGCCGATGAATTGATGCAGCTTCGTGAAGACTTCCCGCGTGGACGATTTGAAGCGGAAATTACGGAAACAACATTTAATCTTGGTGAGTACTTGGAATTTTTACAATCGATTGAAACTGAGACAGAGACGTTCCGAGTCAAACAACAGGAGGCGTTTAAAGCAGAACGCGAAAGCTGGAAGGCGCAAGGTCTTGCTGAATACATTTCAGAACAAGAAACGGTTGTCGAAAGTGAAGAGGAAGTGCTTCCTGAAGGTGTTGTAGGCGTACGCTGCTCTATGCCAGGAAGTGTTTGGAAAGTACTTGTTGAACCAGGTCAGTTTGTGAGAAAGGGCGAGACGCTTCTAATCGAAGAAAGCATGAAAATGGAGTTCCCGCAACATGCCACATGTGATGGATATGTAGATACGATTTACGTGAAACCAGGAGAAGAGGTTCACTCAGGGCAACTCATTGTTGGAATTACAGAAGAAAAAGAAGAGGCGGTGTCTGTATAATGGGCAAAACTATTCCAGAAAAACTAACGATAAAATGGCTTCAAGAACATTATCGCAACAATAACATAACACCTAAGGACGTGATTGAAGAAATTATTGACCGTGCAACAAAGGACGCGGATATGAACATTTGGATTACTCCTCCATCGATGGAATGGATTCAACCTTACTTAGAAAAGTTGGACTCTCTTTCTATAGAGAGTTCTCCTCTCTGGGGAATTCCATTTGCGATCAAAGATAATATTGACCTAGCGGGAATCCCAACAACAGCAGGTTGCCCGGAGTATGCATATACACCTGATGAGGATGCGGCCGTGATCAGACGATTAATTGAGGCTGGAGCGATTCCAGTTGGGAAAGCAAACTTAGATCAATTTGCGACAGGACTAGTTGGAACGAGAAGTCCATATGGGGAGACTCAAAACTCTTTACGTCCAGAGTTGATTAGTGGGGGATCTAGTAGTGGATCGTCGGTTTCAGTTGCAAGAGGTCAAGCTGTATTTGGATTAGGAACCGATACGGCTGGATCTGGACGGGTCCCGGCTCTATTGAATAATCTAGTCGGCTATAAGCCGAGTCTCGGTGCATGGTCAACCAAAGGACTCGTTCCTGCTTGCGCGAGTTTGGATTGTATTACAGTATTCGCTCATTCATTAGAAGAGGCAATGCTTGTTGATGCAAGTGCAAGAGGTGTAGAGGAAGCAGATCCATGGTCGAAAGAGATTCCTCAACCGGTTGCAAGTTTACCTGAAAAAATTATTTTGCCAAAGGATCCACTCGATTTCTATGGTCCGTTTGCAACTGAGTATAGTGACGCGTGGGATCGCGCGGTAGAACAGGTGAAGCAGGTAGGTTTACCAATTGAATATGTCGATACAACATTTTTAGCAGAGGCTGCGGCAATTTTATATGATGGACCAATGGTAGCCGAACGTTGGGCGGCAGTTGGAAGCTTTGTGGAAGAAAACCCTGGAGCAACGTTTCCTGTGACAGAGGACGTTTTACGATCTGGTTCTGCTAGCAAGTATGATGCAGCTTCTGTTTTTAAAGCAAATCATCAGCTGCAAGCATATAAACTCAAGGCCAAGCAGCTGCTTCGTGATGCGGTCCTTGTGATGCCAACTGCTGGTGGAACGTGGTCTCGTGACCAGGTAAGAGAAAACCCAATAGCCACCAACAGTGACATGGGACGTTACACAAATCATTGTAACTTATTAGATCTCTCGGCTGTGGCTGTACCAGCTGATGAGGCGGCAGAGAAGGTACCTTTTGGAGTTACGTTCTTTAGCTTAGCGGAAAATGAGGGATTTATTTGTGGAACGGCCGAGGCTTTTACTCAAGTGGTTGCCGAACCAACCACGCTCGTAGCGGTATGCGGTTTGCACATGAGAGGGCTTCCGTTGGAAACGCAAATGAAAGATTGTCGTGCTACATTTATTCGTGAAGCCGTAACGGCACCAAAATATCAATTAATCAAACTACCAACCGAGCCGGCAAAGCCGGGGTTAATCAAACAAGCAAACGGTGGTGGAGCAATCCAACTAGAAATCTGGGAGATGCCATTATCAACATTCGGAACGTTTGCCGCATCTATCCCTGATCCACTTGGGATCGGGAAAGTAGAGTTAGAAGATGGATCAGAAGTTCCCGGCTTCATCTGCCAAGCCTATGTAGCTGAAGGGGCAGAGGATATTACGGCATTAGGTGGATGGAGAAATTTGTTGGTTTTTAATTAAGAGAAGATTGAAGCCTCTGCTGTATTGAACAGCGGGGCTTTTTGTTTGAGGAGAGAGATGGGCCACTAGGGTATGGACATTTTGCGGGATGACTGACAATAGTTTCTTAGGAGATTTTTCGGGAATCAAAGTTGTCTTATGATTTCTGAAATAGAGATTAGGAGGTTTTTTGGGAATCAAAGGTGTCTTATGATTCCTGAAATATATATTAGGAGGTTTTTCGAGAAACAAAGGTGGCGTATGCTTCCTGAAATAGAGCTTAGGAGATTTTTCGGGAATCAAACGAGACATATGCTTCCTGAAATAGAACTTAGGAGGTTTTTCAGGAAACTAACAGGGCTTATGATTCCTGAAATAGAGCATAGGAGATTTTTCGGGAAACAAAGGTGGCTTATGTTTCCTGAAATAGAGCTAAGGAGGTTTTTCGGGAAACAAACAGGGCTTATGCTTCCTGAAATAGAGCATAGGAGATTTTTCGGGAAACAAAGGTGGCTTATGCTTCCTGAAATAGAGCATAGGAGACTTTTCGGGAATCAAACGAGACGTATGATTCCTAAAATACAACTTAGGAGATATTTCAGGAAACAAACAAGGTGTATGCTTCCTGAAATATAGTTTAGGAGATCTTTCATAAATCAAACAAGAGATATCACTCCTGAAAAATATCTCTGAGGATTTAGATGATGCAGTCATCACCTAAGTATGTTGGTGATCTCGACCAATATGGGTGATGAACAATTTCTTTTCTTAAGGTGGATCCAAAAAATACCCCACAGACTTTATCTAAAAAAAGAGGTTGAAACAAATCGTTTCAACCTCTTCTATACATATCCTTATTCTTCATCCATAAACGGATAGGCGATTTCTGTACTAGGAGCGAAGTTTTCTTTGATAATGCGAGGACTGGTCCAGCGAATCATGTTGAAGACAGAACCTGCTTTATCGTTTGTGCCGGAACCGCGAGAACCGCCAAATGGTTGTTGATTAATGACTGCGCCGGTTGGTTTATCGTTGATATAGAAGTTCCCGGCTGCACCAGATAAGCGGCGTTCTAAGTGCATAATAGCTTGACGATCTTGTGCAAATATGGCTCCTGTTAATGCATACATAGACGCTGTGTCTACTGCAGTCAAGGTTTCTTCTAATTGATCATTTTCATATACATAAATTGTTAAGACTGGTCCGAAAATTTCTTCTACCATTGTTTTGAAGTTCGGGTTTGTTGTCACAATGATGGTCGGTTGAACGAAATAACCAACAGAATCATCATACGTACCACCTGCAATAATTTCTGCTTCTTCAGAAGCGGCAGCATAGTCGATGTAGCTTGTGATTGAATCAAATGCTGCTTGGTCAATGACGGCACCCATAAAGTTTGTAAAGTCTCGGATATCTCCTACTTTAAGCTTAGCGGTTTCTTCGATTAAACCACCTTTTACTTCTTCCCACATGCTTGCAGGAATGTAAGCGCGGGAGGCTGCTGAACATTTTTGACCTTGGTATTCAAATGCACCACGAACAAGGCCAGCTACGACTTTGTCTGCTTGGGCAGTTTCGTGAGCAAATACAAAGTCTTTTCCGCCTGTTTCTCCAACCAAACGAGGATATGATTGATAGTTTGTAATGTTTTCTCCTACTGCTTTCCAAATGGTTTGGAACGTACTTGTTGATCCCGTAAAATGGAATCCAGACATACGAGGGTCCGTTAATACTACTTCCGAAACTTGTGAACCACGAGAAGGGACGAAGTTGATTACGCCTTTTGGTAATCCTGCTTCTTCTAAAATACGCATAAAGTAGTAGTTTGATAGTAAAGCAGTTGTTGCTGGTTTCCAAACCACTACGTTCCCCATAATGGCAGGGGCTGATGGCAAATTCCCGCCAATGGCTGTGAAGTTAAATGGAGAAATGGCTAATACAAAGCCATCTAATGGACGGTACTCTAACCGATTCCATATATTTTTCACGCTATCCGGTTGAATTTGATAAATTTGATTAGCATAATCAACGCCAAAACGTAAGAAATCGGCTAATTCTTGTGCAGCATCAATTTCCGTTTGAAAAGCTGTTTTGGATTGTCCTAACATCGTGGCAGCGTTGATTACGTCACGATATGGACCAGAGATTAAGTCAGCCGCTTTTAAGAAAATGGATGCACGGTGTTCCCATGGCATAGTGGCCCATGATTCTTTTGCTGCCATTGCCGCTTCTACAGCATCACGTAACTCTTTTTCTCCAGCTTGTGAAAAGTTAGCCAAAACATGTTGATGATCATGAGGCATAACCACTTGTTTTATTGTATCTGTCTTTATATTTTCACCATTAATAATGACAGGGATATCGACTACGTTATTAGATTGGCGTTGTAGTTCTGCCTTTAAAGTTTCCCTCTCTGTTGTACCTGGAGCATATGTATTACCAGGCTCGTTTTTAGGTGTTGGGATCTTGAACATTCCGTTACTCATACTTTCACAATCCTTCCTGTGGTAATTTATCTTGTATACATCTATATCAATGCAATAGTTGTGCCAAAAAATAAAAAGGCACTAAAATCTTTTTAAACCAGCATTTTATCAAAATTGCTGTAATCGAATTATGGACAATGGGTTTACAAAAGTGTGTACCTTTTGACACTTTTGTCTAATGAGTAGTCAATTCAAACAGTTATATTGCCACAGTAAAAAGGTAGACGAACGTGAGAAAACACGGTCCATCTACCTCGGTGTTTATATCAAGGCTATACAGATTTGTTCTGTTCTTGTTGTAGCTTATCTGAATGACCAACAGCTAGATTGAATTCCTCTTTTATTTCAAAGGACGGATCTTTATCAAGAAGGCTAACGACGACAATCGCAATCGAAGCTAAGATGAATCCAGGAACAAGTTCATATAGGCCTATGCTGTTTAATACAGAAATATTTCCCCATAAAATCACCGTTAACGCACCAGAGAGGATACCAGCAAGAGCTCCATTTTTCGTCATTCGTCTCCAGAAAAGAGAGAGGATGATGACGGGGCCGAATGCTGCTCCAAAGCCTGCCCATGCATAAGAGACGAGCTCTAATACATTTCCTCCGCTTTTAGCCAAAATAACAGCAAGAATGGAAATGAAAATAACAGACCCTCGACTGACCCATAGAAGTTCTTTTTCACTAGCATTTTTTCTGAAAATCTGTTTATAAAAATCTTCAGCAACTGCACTTGATGAAACTAATAATTGCGAATCGATTGTGCTCATAATAGCTGCTAGAATGGCAGCGAGTAAAATACCTGCGATCCAAGGGTTAAACAACGTTTGGACAAGAAGTATAAATACACTTTCTGGATTTTCTACTGGTACATCAAATTGTGTGATAGCAACGAGTCCTACAAATCCTGCACCAATTAGAGAGAGGACAACCCAAATGACAGCGATCAGTCTAGCCTTTGGAATTTCAGCAACACTTCTAATACTCATAAATCGAGTCAGAATATGAGGTTGACCAAAGTATCCAAGTCCCCATGCTAGTAAGGAAATCGTTCCAATCATACTAAATGAAGTGACGTTCGTGATCCATGTGCTATCTTCAATTCCAACTGATTTCATAATATCGAGTAAATCCACGTTGACTTGTCCGATACTGCTCCATAGTCCTGTTAATCCTCCAAGTGAAACGAGAATTAAAGCAGGTACAAAGAGTAATGCACATAACATTAATATTCCTTGAACAAAGTCGGTTAAGCTTACAGCTAGAAACCCACCGAGAAAGGTATAAGAAACGATGACGATTGCTCCTATAAAGAGAGCCAAGTTATAGTCAATACCAAAGGCTTGTTCAAACAAGACAGCTCCAGCAACCATACCTGAAGATGCGTAGAATAAAAAGAAGACAATAATCGTTACCGCTGAAATAACACGTAACGTCTTAGTTGAATCTTTGAATCGATTTTCAAAGTAGTCTGGGATCGTAATGGAATTGACCACTTCCGTATATTTTCGTAAACGTTTTGCAACGAACTGCCAATTTAAATACGTACCGACCGCTAATCCGATCGCGATCCACATTCCGTTTAAGCCTGATACATAGATAGCACCGGGAAGTCCTAATAGCAACCAACCACTCATATCAGAGGCTTGCGCACTCATGGCTGCGACCCAACTATTTAAACTTCTTCCTCCTAAGAAATAATCGGAAATGGTATTTGTCTTTCGATAGGTCCATAACCCAATCCCTAACATTCCAAGTAAGTAAACAATAAATGTAATAATCGTGGCTGTATTCATTCAGTTCTTCACTCCTTTTCGAAAAAAATGGTTACAATAGATAGTCCAATAATGCCTAAAAAGGGAATAATGATCCAGAGCCATGTGGCAACTGAAAGGCTATAATCCATTCGTATACACTCCTTCCTCTTGAAAGCGTTTTCTATTTTACTTGCAATAATGATGCCAATTATGAGAAGGGGGTATGGCAACAAAGCTTGCATAAATTAGACATAAGTGTTTGAAAACATGTCTAATCTGTTTAGACAATAGACACATATGAAAAAGGTGAGAACGGGGTTGTTCTCACCTAATCTATTTTTAAATTATACTTCTTAAGTTTGTTATATAAAGTGGCTCTTGAAATACCTAATAACTTCGCTGCGGCTGCTTTATTTCCAAATGTTTTTTGTAATGCATATTGAATCTCATCTTCACCTTGACCGTGATGTTTCTTTATTTCTTCGAATTGAATGTTTAGAGTTGGAGGATTATGTTCCTTCACAAAATTCTTAGGAAGATGATGAGGCTTAATGACTTCGTTATCGCTTGCTAAAATGATCATGCGTTCGATAATATTACGAAGCTGCCTGATGTTTCCTTGCCATGGGTGTTGAAGAAAGGTGTACATAACTTCTGGGTCGATGCTTGGAATCGGCATCGTGTATTTAAGAGAGAATTCTTTTAAGAATAATTGAATCAATTCAGGAATGTCTTCGATACGATCGCGTAAAGGTGGAATAGAGATGGAAATGACATTCAATCGATAGTATAAATCCTCCCGAAAACTTCCTTCATCAATCATCTTTTCAAGATCTCGGTTCGTAGCAGCAATGATCCGGACGTCGGTTGGAATGGCTTCATTTCCACTAACGCGATAATAGTGCTTTTCTTGTAATACACGTAATAACTTTACTTGTAATTCAAGGGGCATTTCCCCAATTTCATCAAGGAAGATGGTTCCACCTTTTGCCGCATCAAATTTCCCCTTTTTTCCGCCTTTTACCGCTCCGGTAAAGGCACCTTGTTCATACCCGAACAGCTCACTTTCAAATAGCGCAGTAGGGATCGCGCCACAGTTAATCGCAACAAAAGGGTGGGAAGATCGTTTTCCAGCATTGTGAATTCCTTCAGCGAACAATTCCTTCCCAACTCCGCTTTCTCCCGTAATTAATACCGGAGCATCGGTTTTGGCTACTTTATTTGCTAGAGTAATAGCCTCTTTTAAAACAGGGCTTCTGCCTTTAATTTTGCTAAAAGGAGAAAGGTTTTGTTGGCTTTGATTGGTACTTTCTAATTCATGTAAATAGGCGGTTGTGGAAGATAATTCATCATTTAATTTAACCATTTCCGTAATATCTCTTTCAATGGATATTCCGCCAACAACTTCTTCGTCAACATAAACAGGAGATGTATTAATTAACACATGAACATTAGGGTGAGGTTGGTTGTATTTGTTTGTAACGCCTTGTCGTTCTTTCATCGTAGACATTAATACAATGGCCTCTTGTTCAAAAAACTTGGTAATAGACTGACCAGACACTTTATCTAGTGAGAGCCCGTACATTTCCTCTGAGTTCTGATTCAAAAAGGTGATGTTGCCTTGATCATCAACCGTCGTTACAGCGGCCTCAACCGAGTGAAGAAATGCATCATAATAAGCTTTTGTTAGTTTCCACTGTTTGAAAATCTCTTTCATAAATGTGGAATAAGGAATCCATCCGCAAACATCATCATTTGCCCCTTTTAAAGCAATATCTCTACCTAAGTCGACATTTTTAATGTCAGATAAAAGATTGGTAGGGCTGTATATCTCCATTTTTTTAATATCCAGATCGCCTCTCCATGGCAGTGCTATGGTTTCAAGAGTCATATGATGTTGCAAATTGAAAACCTCCCAACAAAAGTAAGATTATGTAAAAAGTTTACATGTATGTCTATGTTGGATTCATTATAGACGGAATTGACTAAAAATTGTATATATTTTTTTGAGGGTATTGACAGTTCCTTAAAAATTAGTCTTGACTTTGATACGGGGTACCTTTATTTATTTACGCTAATCATAACATTACAGCGTTTACATAAGTGTCTAAAATAGACACTTATTGAACAAAAGTGTGTGGGTAACTAGGCATTTCTAGTAATTACATACATAACTAAACTTATAAAATCAATTGGCATGTATTTTGCATAACGAAGGGCGTAAGGAAAAATATAAGCGGAATATGGGAGTGATCAAAATGATTTTACAACAACCAATGAGAATCTTCTTTATGTTTCTTTCAAAAAATAAAACAATGAATGTTGCTGCAAAAAAATGGGGGTTGAAAATAGGGGCCTCTCAAGTGGTGGCGGGAAAAAACATAGAGAGTGCCATTGCTAAAGTAAAAGAATTAAATACATTAGGATTAACGTGTACGCTTGATCATTTAGGAGAATTTGTAGACAGCAAGGAAGAGGCATTAGAAGCGACTGAATATTGTATTAAGACATTAGAGGCCATTGCCTCTTCAGGTGTTGACTGCAATCTATCGCTTAAAATGACACAACTAGGCTTAGATATTAGTGAAGAGTTTTGCTTAGAAAATATGCGACGGATTGTTGGGACTGCTAAACAGTATAATAACTTCGTCAGAATTGATATGGAGGATTATTTACACTGCCAGCAGACATTAGATATTTTAAAAGAATTAAGAAAGGATTATGACAATGTTGGAACGGTTATACAAGCTTATTTAAAGAGAGCGGAAGACGATATTAAAAGTCTAAAAGGGATTTCGTTAAGACTAGTAAAAGGTGCGTACAAAGAATCTCCCGAAGTAGCCTTTCAAGACAAAGACAAAATTGATGAAAATTATTTCAACATCATCAAAGAACATTTACTGAGCGGGAGTTATACGGCGATTGCTTCACATGATCATCAAATTATTGAAAAAGTAATCACGTTTGTAAAGGAGAACCAAATAGAGTCCAGTCAATTTGAATTTCAAATGCTTTACGGCTTTCGGACTGATTTGCAACAAGAATTAGTAAAAGCAGGATACACCATGCGTGTTTATGTCCCATTTGGGCAGGATTGGTTTGGCTATTTCATGAGACGGATGGCCGAGCGTCCACAAAATGTGTCATTTGCTTTAAGAGGGTTACTTTCAAAATAGACAGGTAAATTGAGCGTTTATTGGTCGGAAGAAGAGGTTTTTATCAAATGAAAAAGGAGGATTTATTTGTGAATGCTTATTGTGCTATAGCAAGTATGTCTGCTGGAACGATTGACCGAGTATTTGTAAGTGAAGGGGACTATGTATATGAGTGGGAGCCTTTATTTCAACTGAAGACAAATGAGGGAGTATTGAAAAAGGTAGAGATGGGGGTTGGTGGAAAAATTATATCTTTACATGTGAAGCCGGGTGATCGAGTGATACATGATATGACGTTAGCGATATTACGAGAAGATGACCAACCGAGTGGCTGTGATTAATATGGGTACCTCGTTTGAATTTTTCATAGTTTCTTGATTAGTTCCTGACCCCGGTACAGGAAAGTCCTAAGGTTGGGGTCAGGAACTTTTTTACCAAATGGTAAAGCTGATTACATAACGTTTCTATTTATTCTTAGAGAAGCTTACTCCAGTAAAACCATACACAATCGTAATCAATGGACAAAGTAGACAGAATAATGCAAAGGGTAAGTAAGAAAGCACGGGTACTCCTAGAACGCTTGACATAAATACGCCACTTACGCCATAGGGAAGTAACGGATTGATGACTGTTCCACCTGACTCTAACACTTTTGAGAGGTGTTTACCCGAAAATCCCATTTCTTTATAACGTTTCTCAAATGCTTCTCCTGTTAAAATAATGGACATATATTGTTCACCAAGACTTGCGTTAATACCGATTCCTGTAAAAACGGTAGATAGAACGAGTCTTCCTGTTGTTTTTACTGCTCCTTGTATCGATTGAATTAAATTCTCAATCACTCCAAGAACAGACAATAAGCCTCCCATACTTAGTGTTAATAAAAGTAGAGATACAGCCCACATCATGCTTTGGATTCCGCCACGATCAAGAATGTTAGCTATTTCTTCATTTGCTGCACCTGACATATACCCATTTTGAATAAGGTTCATCCAATCTGCAATCATGATATCTCCTCGAAGAATGATAGAGGTGGCGATTCCTACTACAATACCAAGAATCATAGTTGGTATGGCTGATTTTTTCATAATGGCCATAACGATAATACAGACAGCTGGTAGTAGTGCAAAAGGATGAACGATAGCTGCTTCTTGTAAGGAAGTAAGCATTTCCTCCATACTTTCAGGATTGACTGTTGTATTTGTACGTCCAATGATAATAAATAAGATAAGTGAGATTGCAAAAGCAGGGATACCAACCCACAACATATGACGTATATGTTCAAATAAATCCGTTTTGGCAACAGATGATGCGAGATTGGTTGTATCGGATAATGGAGACAACTTATCGCCCACTAAAGAACCAGAAATAACCGCTCCTGCTACCATCGCCATAGGAATACCTAGAATCGTTCCTACAGCCATAAACGCAACACCGATGGTAGAGACCGTTGTAAAGGCGCTTCCTACTGATATACCCATAATCGCCGTTGCGATGAAGGCACTTGGTAAGAAATAATCAGTTGAAACAATTTGAAAACTATACGCTATCAACGTAGGAATCGTTCCCGATGCCATCCAGACGGCAATAAGGACCCCAATTAGCATGAAGATCATAATTGGTACGATACCTGATTTTACCCCTTTAATCATTCCCTCTTCCAAAGCAGGCCATGGTACACGTTTTAGTAGTCCATAGCCAATAATAAGGATAATTACTATGAAAATCGGTACATGCGGATGTGCAGCGAAGTGAATTAGCGAAACCCCGATCACACTTAAAATCATTCCAATAATAAGAAGAGCTTCCCATCCTCTTAATTTAATCATTTTCTTTCTTCCTTCCTAAGCCATACCTTTGAAACATAGTTTAAAAAGATACGAATACTTTCAAAATATAATAGATTTGTTCCTTAGCACAAGAACGCTTAAACGCTTTTAAGTGTTAAAGTAAACATACGTGTAACTATAAAGAGACTTTTAAGAGAAGTCAACTAGTAGATTTGAAACTGAGTAAGTAATACTTTTCAACTAATCGAGAAGATTTCGCCTCTTCAATTTTATCCATGCTTATAAGTTATACTTGCAAGCTCAGCCGTGGTCCAAAAAGATAAACACTGAGAGATACTACCTGAATTTGGATATTTTACAACGCTAATGGACTTTTCCCCCAAAATTTCTTTTTATGATATTATGGAAGTAAATAGTAAGAATAACGATTAGTTTCATCTAAATCGACTTTACTAGATGACAACAACTTAATAGAAAAAGGCAAAACTTTCGAAAGGGAGTGACGCAAAGCTACGGGCCTAACTCTTACGACATGGTCGCCGGGCTACCAAAGGAATAGATCGAAACCATTTGGCAAAACAGGTTTCTTTTTTTATGGACAGAAATGAGAAGGAAATGGCTAGTCTGTATACAACTTTTTCTTGTAAGAGATGAAGATTAACGTTTATGGAAGTCTATGTACGAATGAACAAATCATGAGCAAATAATAGAGGAGTTATAAGAATGAGCCATATTAGTGTACTATCAAAAATTGTGAATCAAGAAGCTGCATTAGAAGCACTCAATCGATCTTATGCGATGATTACGTTTAACTTGAATAAAGAGGTTCTTTGGGCAAACGAGAACTTTGCTAAAGGAATGGGATATGCAGCAGAAGAACTAATCGGATTGAGCCATAAACGTTTTTGTGTTCCGGAATTTGCCAACAGTAGCGAGTATGAGGAATTCTGGGGAAAATTAAAAAGTGGACAAAACTTCAATGAGAAAATTTTACGAGTCAAAAAAGGTGGTGAGCCGATTTGGCTACATGCTTCTTATTCGCCTGTGCTGAATGAAGAAGGAGTCGTCGTCGCTGTCTTAAAATTGGCTAGCGATATAACGGATCGAGAGCAAACGGTAAATGATCTCGTAGAAAAGCTACAGCATATTTCAGAAACCCTTCAAGAGAGCTCAAAAAAAGGGATCGAAACGATTATGAGTGTTTCTTCAAATACAGATGTTGTCACAAATGACTCAAATAAAAACATTGAAATTCTCGAAAACTTAAGTGATCAAATAAAGTTAGTTAAAGTCAGTTTAAAAAACATTCGTGACATATCTGCCCAGACGACCGTTTTATCTCTCAATGCCGGGATAGAAGCGGCAAGAGCAGGTGAACATGGCAGAGGATTTAATATAGTCGCTATTGAAGTGAAAAAGCTATCTGATCGAGTCAAATCAGTGGTAGAAGAGATTCATTGCAATATCGAAGCAATGACAACAGAAATCGAAAAAATCGGCAAGACCCAAACCAATATACAGAAAAACCAAATGCTGATCAACGAAGCCGTTGAAGAGTTTAACAACATGAAAGAAAATTCAAGCCGATTAAAAGAAGGAGCCGAAGCGTTTAAGGAAATTCTTTAGAGAGGAAAATCCTGGGAGTGGGTCAATTCAAGGTATTACCTACTTAAGTAAGCGAAAGAAAGCTCATAGAGATCATGATTCATCATAGCGTGATGCCATAAGCTTGACCTTTTTTGTTCATTCAAATTGTGATAGGGTTTAATTAACGACGAAATCAAAGAAGAGAGCGGAAGTCATGGAGATGAAACTAACTCACAAGATGATTAAAGAAATATGCGGTACGGTCTCCTATAAAAAAGGGGACTCTTTTTATCGTTCCAATAAAGTGACATTTCAAGAGTACAGCTTTGATTTCTGTAAGGCGACCGTTAGCGGGAAGGAAGACTTTCATGTCACCATTGAAAAAGGAGAAGCTGGGGACATTCAGATGACATGCAGTTGTCCTACCTTAGCCAATTTTCAAAAAAGCTGCCAACATATTGCGGCCGTTTTACTTTCGATTTATGATCTGCAACGTCAAGGAACATCTCCTTTACGTGTACAAGCCGAATTAGCTGCCTATGGTGAGTTAACAAAAGACTTTATCTCTCTTTTTCAAGAAAAAGTAACACAATCAAGTGGCCAGCAACGTTATTTTGAAAAAAGGGAAGTTCTGAATGTCAGGTTTACCATTAAACCTGTTTTGATCGGAAGAAATCAGCTCTTCCTTGGAATGGAAGTTGAGATCGGGAAGACCAAAGTACAAAACATACGAGAGTTTCTAGAAAATGTGAAACAAGGTAAACCTAGTGTAGGTATCTATGACCCGAGCATTCACTGTTTCTCCGAGGAAACAGATGCCGTTATACAACAGCTTATTAAGATTATTCATGATGAAAAAGCCTTTCTCGAAGCAATGCCTGCTGATACGAATCAGACATTACTGATTCCGCCATCCTCTAGGGAGGACCTTATCGCTTTATTCTCAAAAGCCCCATTCATTTCGCTTATGCATGATGGTCATGCATTTGAACGATTCAAACTGGTGGAAGGGGCACCTCCTATCCAGTTTACACTTAAAGAAACCGAGGGTCTCGATTATCAATTGGCAATCAAAGGGTTTGAGCGAATGAGTGTTTTACCACTTTATCGTTTGGTGTTGTGTGGAGGGGACGTGTTTTTGCTAGAGGAAAAAGATTGCGATCGATTATTTGAGTTAAAACAAATGCTATCGTCCCCAGATAAAAATATCGTTCCAATTCCACAGGGAAAAATTGAACTTTTTCTTACAGAAATTGTGCCTGGTCTGAAAAAAATTGGTGAGGTCCACCTTTCAAAAGTGGTGTCTCAGAAGTTGTTGAAAGCCCCACTTGTTGCCAAGCTCTACTTGGATCGTTTGAGAAATCGACTTCTTGCAGGACTGGAATTTCATTATGACAATATTCTGATTCAACCATTAGAAAGTCGAGACATTGCTAGAGGACCGATGGTGATTAGAGATGTGGAAAAAGAAGGGGAAATCTTGCAATTAATGGAGCAAAGCGGGTTTTCCAAAACAGATGGTGGTTATTTCATGCAAAATGAAATGCTTGAGTACGAATTTTTATACCATGTCGTTCCGAAGCTTAAACAACAAGTCCAAATTTATGCGACAACGGCTGTGCGAAACCGTATCTTTAAAAAGAATGCTTTTCCAAAAATAAGAGTGAAGGTCAATCAAAAAGATAGAACCAATTGGCTGGCATTTACATTCGAGATGAACGGGGTGGCAGACAAGGAGATTAAGGAGATTTTAGCGGCATTAGAGGAGAAGCGTAAATATTACCGCCTTCAAAATGGGTCGTTATTGTCGCTGGAGACAAGGGAAATGGAAGAAATTCAACATTTCTTGAATGCCGTTCCGTCTCAAGATCAAGATTGGGAAGCTAGTCTGAATGTGCCTATCATACAAGGGCTCAAATTTCTTGATTCAATAGGGAACAGCGATGTTTATAAGCCAGAGGAATCATTTCGTCAATTTCTTAATCAGCTGCAGAATCCTGGAAACGTAGAATATGAGGTACCTCAAAACTTAGATTCTGTATTACGAGACTATCAAAAAAGCGGGTATCAATGGATGAAGACACTTGCAAGCTATGGCTTTGGAGGTGTTCTGGCCGATGACATGGGGCTGGGGAAAACAGTGCAGAGCATTACCTTCATCGTTTCAGAGCTTCCGCGTATTCGCGAAAGCGGCAAACCTGTGCTCATTGTTTGTCCATCGTCCTTAACGTATAACTGGTTGAGTGAACTCATGAGATTTGCACCGGAACTAGAGGCGGTTGTGATCGATGGAAAGAAAGAAGAAAGAGAACGGCTTCTAACGGATACGAAAGAAGATATCATTATTACGTCCTATCCGTTACTCCGGCAGGATATCAATTGGTATGAAAGGCAACTGTTTCATACGGTTTTCTTTGACGAAGCTCAGACGTTTAAAAACCCGGTAACCCAAACCGCTCGAGCTGTTAAAAGACTTAAGGCCGAACAGCGGTTTGGATTGACGGGAACACCGGTGGAAAATTCAATTGAAGAACTTTGGTCGATTTATCATGTCGTCTTTCCACAGCTATTCCAAGGGTTAAAGCAGTACAGTGAGCTAACGAGGAAACAAATTTCTACAAGAGTTCGCCCGTTTCTACTGCGTAGAATGAAAGAGGATGTGCTTTCTGAGTTACCTGAGAAAGAGGAATCACTTGTATCAGCTGAACTGTTCCCTGAGCAAAAGAAGCTCTATATGGCATACTTAGCAAAGCTCAGGCACGAAACCGTCAAGCACCTCGATAAGGATACGCTGCGAAAAAATAGGATAAAAATATTAGCAGGAATCACGAGGTTGCGTCAAATTTGTTGTCATCCTGCTTTGTTTGTAGACGGCTATAAGGGAAGCTCAGCGAAATTCGAGCAGCTTCTGCAAATGGTTGAAGAATCGAGGCTTTCTGGAAATAGAGTGCTGATCTTCTCCCAATTCACAAAAATGCTTGAGATAATTGGCAGAGAGCTCACATTAAGAGGGCATACGTATTTCTATCTAGATGGGCAAACTCCGTCAGATAAACGGTTGGATCTTTGCAATCGATTTAATGATGGGAAGAGAGAGCTATTCCTGATTTCCTTGAAAGCAGGGGGAACAGGATTGAACCTAACAGGAGCGGATACCGTGATCTTATATGATCTTTGGTGGAATCCGGCGGTCGAGGAACAAGCAGCAGATCGAGTGCACAGAATGGGACAGAACAAAAGGGTGAAGGTGATAAAGCTAGTGGCTCGTGGAACGATTGAAGAAAAGATGAATGAGCTACAAGAGAAAAAGAGAGATCTGATTGCGGAGGTTGTGGATTCACAAGAACAAGGATCAGTTGCCTTAACGGAAGAGGATATTCGAGAGATATTAATGTAGAGTTTGGTAAAAAGGCAGGGGTAACCCTGTCTTGTTTATGTTAGTCCTGACCTGATTTAAAAAAGGGATTATTTTTTATTCCATAAAGAAAAATTAGAAATCTTGAAAGCGTGTGAGGTTGGACAAATATGTTACGCTAAGTAATTTTTAATCTATCCATATTCCATTCAGGATTGAAACATAGGAAGAAGGTGATCTGAACCCGTGATTCACGCCATCGCTAGTAATAGAGTGGTTCTTGACAGTCCGGTTCATAAACAATAATATAGTAGATAAGATCATTTTTTCTATACTAGGTAGACGTTCAAAACACGACTTGGTGAGTTGAAGAGTAAACCGACAATTTTTTAATAAACAATAGTTTTCAGTGCCTATTGTTATTAAAAGATTGTCGGTTTTTTTATTAAATAAATCTACCAATCTAATCATCTTAAGGGAGGAAGACAAAGTGAACAATCAATCTAAAATTCGCAGTAACGTATTTAGTGATATAAATCGAGCGCCCAATCGTGCCATGATCCGGGCAATGGGAGTAACAGATGAAGACTTTGAAAAGCCCTTTGTTGGAATAGCCAGTACGTGGAGTGAGGTAACTCCGTGTAATATGCATATTGATGAGTTAGCGAGGAAAGCAAAAGAAGGAGCTTTAAAAGGCGGAGGAACTCCTTTTATCTTTAATACCATTACCGTTTCTGATGGGATTTCAATGGGGACGCAAGGCATGCGATATTCATTGCCAAGCAGGGAAGTTATAGCTGATTCCATTGAAACCGTCATGGGAGCACAAAGTTATGACGGGGTTGTAGCTATTGGTGGGTGTGATAAGAATATGCCTGGGTGTATGATTGCCATAGGTCGTTTAAATTTACCGGCTGTTTTTGTTTATGGAGGTACAATTCGAGCTGGAAAGGCAGATGGAAAGGATTTAGATATTGTTTCTGCTTTTGAGGCAGTAGGGAAATATAACAATGGAGATATTGACCGTCAGGAGCTTCATAAAATTGAGTGTCATGCTTGCCCAGGGGCTGGATCTTGTGGAGGAATGTATACAGCTAATACAATGGCCTCAGCGATCGAAGCAATGGGGATGAGTTTGCCTGGCAGTTCATCCAATCCAGCAGAATCAGCTGAAAAAATGCAAGATTGTCTAGACGCTGGTAAAGCGGTAATGAATTTATTAGATAAAGGCATTTACCCGAAGGATATTATGACGAAAAAAGCTTTTGAGAATGCAATTACAGTCGTCATGGCCCTTGGGGGATCAACCAATGCGGTTCTTCATTTGTTAGCACTGGCTCACACGATAGATGTTGATCTTGACTTAGATGATTTCGAACGAATTCGTCAACAAGTGCCTCATATTGCTGATTTAAAACCAAGTGGACGTTATGTAATGGAGGACTTATCTAAAGTTGGCGGTGTGCCGGCTGTCATGAAGCTCCTACTTGAAAAAGGACTGCTGCACGGCGATTGTTTAACAGTGACGGGCAAAACGCTCGAGGAAAATCTGGCTGAGGTTCCTCACTTAACAGAGGGTCAGAAAATTATTTCCTTTGATAACCCGAAACGTGAAACAGGACCTCTCGTAATATTAAAAGGAAATTTAGCACCAGAAGGCGCATTGGCAAAGATGTCAGGTTTGAAAATTAAAAGGATTACAGGACCTGCTCGTGTATTCGATTCAGAGAAGTTGGCCACTGATGCGGTCTTAAAGAATGAAATTCATCCAGGAGATGTCATTGTTATCCGCTATGTTGGACCAAAGGGTGGACCAGGAATGGCTGAGATGTTATCGATTACGGCTATCGTAGTCGGAAAAGGCTTAGGTGAAAAAGTAGGGTTAATCACAGATGGCCGCTTCTCGGGCGGGACTCATGGATTAGTCGTAGGTCACTTATCTCCTGAAGCGCAAGTAGGTGGGCCTATTGCCTTAATTCAAGAAGGAGATTTAATTACGATTGATAGCGAAACACAGGAGCTTGCGGTGAATGTGTCAGAAGAAGAATTCCAAGAAAGAGCTAAGGATTGGACTCCTCCAGAACAAAATTTAAGAGGGATTTTGAAGAAATATGCTAGATCCGTTTCTTCTGCGTCTAAGGGAGCTATCACAGATTAAGTGACGAGTCCTCAGGACAGGCCCTCGCCCCAAAAGTAACATTTCTACCAAAAAGGTGGATAACCTCCTGTTTATACAGAGGGTTATCCACCTTTTGTTACATAGGAAGCGTTCGGGATTGGTGAAAAAGATTCTTGCACAGGTCCTCATGCTCTTCCTCCTGTATGGATTAATCTTCTTTCATTATTTCATCAAGAGCTGCGGAAACTTTATCGAATTCCTCGTCGCTTTCAATAGCTGCAAAGTCACCATCTTCGTCTACCTTTAAAAAGAAGATATCGATGTTTTCCCCTTCATCTTCTTGAAGGTCCTCGACAAAACTAACGGCAATGTATTGTGTTCCTTCTAAATTAATCTCCGCTAGCACTTCAACTTCCTGTTCTTGATCATTCTCGTCACTAATCGTGAAAATTTCGCCTACTTCAATTTTAGCCATGCTATCGCCCCTTTTCTGTCAAAAAAACAAACTGAATAAAAATATACATACTTATCTTTATTCCCAAAGAGCCAAAGATTCATGCATAGGTTGCAACGCTAGTGAGGAGAACTCGGCAAATTATCAAGCCTCTTCTATATAGTTTTTTGTTATAACAGACTATTAATTTTAGTAGTTACGCTATGTTTTAGCTCCCGTGCTATGATACAGACACAAATAAAAAATAGCTACAGAAAAGGGAGATGTAGAGATGACCGTAAAAACAAAAGCGCCATTTCGTGCTGACCATGTAGGAAGTTTTTTAAGACCTGAACGTTTAAAAGAGGCGCGATTAAAAAAACAAAGAAATGAAATAACAGCTGAGCAACTACGAGCAATTGAAGATGAGGAAATTATTCGCTTAGTTGAGAAGCAAAAGGAGATTGGATTACAGGCAGTCACAGACGGGGAGCTAAGACGTGCATGGTGGCACTTTGATTTTCTTGCTGAACTAGAAGGTGTCGAACTATTCGAAACAGAGTCTGGTATTCAGTTTAAAGGAGTTCAAACAAAGGCCCATGGTATTAAGGTTTCTGGAAAAGTGGACTTCACAAATCATCCGATGATTGAAGACTATAAATTCTTACATAATATTGCTGGTGAACATGTAGCGAAATATACGATTCCAAGTCCGAACATGTTATTTTTCAGAGGACAAATTGAAGAATCTGCTTACAAAAATGATGCTGAATTATTTGACGATCTAATTGTAACCTATCAAAAAGCAATTCAAGCCTTTTATGATGCAGGGTGCCGTTACCTTCAATTAGACGACACATCATGGTCTGTCTTCTTTTCTGAAGAGGGACAAAAACTAATTGCTGCTAAGGGACAAAAGCCTGAAACACTTGCTACATTATTTGCGCGGGCGATTAATGAATCAATCGCTAAAAAGCCAGATGATATGGTGATTACGATGCATATTTGCCGTGGGAACTTTAAATCAACCTATGTAGCCAGTGGTGGTTATGATAATGTCGCTGAAACCATTTTTGGAGGTTTGAATGTGGATGGGCTGTTCTTAGAGTTTGATGATGGGCGTTCAGGCGGGTTTGAACCGTTACGTTATGTGAAACGTGATGACCTTCAGCTTGTACTTGGTCTCATCACATCTAAATTTGGTGAACTAGAAAACCCTGAAAGTGTAAAAGCACGAATTAAGGAAGCAGCTGAATATGTTGGTTTAGATCAAATCTGTTTAAGCCCGCAATGTGGCTTTGCTTCAACGGAAGAGGGCAACCTCTTAACTGAAGAGCAACAATGGGAAAAGGTCCGTCATGTGGTTCAGATCGCAGAGGATATTTGGAAGTGAAAAGGAATTTCTAGTCAATATTGTGCCGACTTAGCTCATTGTTTCGAGGCTGTCTCAAAGGTGAAAGTACTAACCTTTGAGACAGCCTCTTACTTTTTAGGAAGTTAAACAGTTTGGAGAGAGCATCAGCCTTTTCGGACAATATCACGGCGACTCGCAAAAAAAACAGGAGCGAGCATCTGATGCCCCTCCTGTCTTCCGATCAATTTGGTAAAAAGTTAACTAGTTGCTCCTGTTATTTTATTTACAGCATCTTGAATAGTTGCAATGAGGTTGTTCATGCTTTCTTTAATTGATTCTGTTACTTGTGTTTGTTCTTCGATGGCCTCTGTTTGACTTTGGATGGACTCGTTCATATTAGAAACTTCATCTGTTAAGCCAGAAAGAGCGAAAAAGAGAACGCCAATCCCAATGGCAGCAACAATCAGCCACATCCAGCCTTGATTGTACCAAGGCTTTTTATTATTTGAATGTCTCGTTTCGTTTGTATTATGATCCATATCAATCACACCTTTGTTAAATTGATTAGGAGCGCTCGTCATCTGTTTTTTATATACCCTCAATTGATCTATATAAACACCTCTCCAAGAATAGAAGAGGTGGTATTGTCTCTATATCTTATTCGATCCTAGAAAAAAGTATAGTGAATCCACGACATCTACATTCTTCTTGTAGAGTTTTACACTGTTTACAAGCTGTATTTTAAAGTTTCTGAGATTGTTGTAGAATCGGTTATAGTTTCCAGTAGCTCGCTGTCATATGCCTAATTTACCAATAGGATAAGCTCTTATCCCGTCCTTGTTCAATAGGATATAGAAGATCTTAGGAAAAGGTGATGATATGTTTGTACATGCAAGTCACAGATTTGCTCCAGTAGCACCGGCGGGGTACGGGTATGGTCAAAATTGGCACCACCCTGCCTTTTATCCAGGTTATTATGGGAATGGATATGTTGGACATTATCCGGGGTATCACTATGGACAGGAGCAGCAACAATGGCAGCACGGATATGAGCAACCTCAATATGAAGCATTAGCTGAGCCAAAGCCTGCTCAAAAGAAGAATGTTCATGATTATCACACGCAGCATGGATACGCGTTCGGACAAGGTTCGGGTCAGTTCCCAGATTACTATAATCATAACTACTAAGTTAAAAGGAATGAGGGCTGATTAACGAAGGTTCTTGTTCCTTTTTTTTGTGAAAATGACGAATCGAAAAGCGAGCCAAGTCGTGTTCGAAGGGGAAGGTTGTTAAGAATATGGGGAGAGTAGCTCAAAATCGTTTGGTTTTGTTGAGGAGGAGTGAGAGTGAGAGGGTGAAATTAGAGTAGAGTATGGGGCCCTCGCTGTAGTTTTATTGAAATTTATTTCTATTGTATAATTGAATTAAGTAAATTTAATATTAGATGAGGTGGTTCATGATGACTGCTGATGAGATTATGGAAGCGATTGAAGAAATGGATAACGGAGAACGAATCAAATTACTTAATAAGTTGTTTGATACTTATTTTGATAGCAGACCGCCAAAAGAACAAATTATTAAAGAGAAAGAAGAAATGTTTTGGGGAAAAGAAGATGAATAAAACAGGAAAACGTGGTGAGGTTTGGACGGTTGAGATAAATGGAAAGAGAAGACCAGTCGTAATTGTAAGCAATGATAACGTAATAGTAGAATTAGATCATTTAATAGCGACTGTTACAAGTCAACATGTAAGAAATGAATTTGATGTTGTGATTGAATACTGGGAAAAGCAGGATTGGAAAAACCGTCTATTGTTAGATGTTCAAAATTAAACACCGTGCATTTTAAAGAGTTACTATTTAAAATCGGAAAGTTACATGATCATGATCTAGAGAGAGTATTGACATCTATTCGAAACTACTTTTAATTGTTTGTGTATGTCGTAGAGAACAGCCCGCCAGTTCCATTAAAGTAGGTTAAGTTAATAAAGAATTAATTACTCAGAGATGTTGATCAACGTTTCTGAGTTTTTTATTTATTAATTACGGGGAGTGAAAGAATTCACTAAAGCTAACGACCAGAAGCGTTGAATAAGCTAAATGCAATTCTATAAAATAATGAAAGAAAAAACCGGCGAGAAATGCAGGAAAAATGTCCTTCATAAAGCCGATGAAAGACAAACCGGTGAGAAATGCAGGGGAAATGTCTTTCATAAAGCCGATGAAAGACGAAACCGGTGAACAGCAAAAAACAATGTATCACTTCATTCCAATTCCGTTGATAACCGTGTCTATAGCCGTTTTATAAAGAGCCTCTTTAGCTTCTTCGGTGTTGAACGCTAATAATGCTGTGTCGTATAACCCGGAAATGAGTGCTAGTAGAATGTTACTTATCTCTTCAGCATGTAAATCCGGATTAAATTCTCCATTATGAATACCCTCTTGAATGATCTCCGAAATGACATCCAATTCAGGTTTGAACAGTTCTACGACAAAAGATTTTTCTTTCTTTGTTGTTATCATATACTCTGCTAATGATTTGAGTAACGGGTTGTGAGCTTCTAAACTACATAACCGTGCCCACAAGTGTAACTTTTCAGTAGCTCTCTCTTCTTTTACCATCAGTTTTTCCAATTCTGGAAGAACTGCCTCATTGGTATCATGGGCGAGTCACTTTTGTTGGTGATGCTCTTCATGCCACCAACCCGATGCTAGGAATTGGGGCATCATGGGCTTTAGAAGATGGGATGTATTTAGCAAAAATGTTAAAGGAACATGGATATCGAGATGCCTTTTATTATTTTGAGAATGACCGCAAACCACTGATTGAACCTGTAAAAAAGGCAGCCGTTAATGTACTTGATAAAATATTTGAACTAAGAGGAATGACAAATACCATTTATGATAATCGTATTGAGTGGTAAAAGATAGAAGCGATAAGGAGACGAAGAGTATGTATATTCCTATACATGCTCTTTTTATCGTTTTTTCAGAAGGTAAAGCGCAAGAATCATCACCAGGGGGCTGACCCCTTTCTAAACGTTACATTTGTAACTACTCGATTGATACATCCCCCATTTATGATAATACTATCGAGGATCGCAAGGAGGAGAAAACATGGCAATTGTGCATATGAAAAATATAGTGAAGCGTTACGGCTCACATGTAGCTTTAGATCATGTCGATTTAGATATAGGAGAAGGAGAAATCCTCGGTCTTTTAGGACCGAATGGGGCAGGTAAAACAACGTTGATCCATGCTTTAGCTGGAATAGTTGGCTTCGATTCTGGAGAAATAAATGTATTTGGTAAAGAGCAGCAAACGAACTTAATGGATATTAAACGGCAAATCGGACTCGTCACACAGGAAATTACTTTGTTTACCGACTTAAGTGCACGAGAAAACTTAGAGTTCTTTGGGGGCATTTATGGTCTTAAGGGGGAAACGTTAAAAGAGCGAATAGATGAAACGTTAGCGTTTGTTGGGCTCACAGAGCATGCGAGTAAGCTTCCTACGAAATTTTCCGGTGGGATGCAAAGAAGGCTTAATATCGCCTGTGCCCTTGTGCACGAACCAAAATTTTTGATTATGGATGAGCCAACAGTGGGGATTGACCCTCAATCCCGTAATCATATTTTAGAAGCGATTCGCAAATTAAACGAGCAAGGCACCACCATTCTGTACACGACTCACTATATGGAAGAAGTTCAAAACCTTGCAACGCGCGTGGTGATTATGGATCAAGGACATGTCATTGCGGATGGAACTATCCCTGAGTTAGTACGTAAAATTCAGCATGAAGAAAAAATAAAACTGGAAGTAGCGGAGCCATCAGACATGCTCTTAGAAAAGCTACGGAAGCTAGAAGGGGTTAAACAAGTATCTCTGCATGGGAAGGAAATACACATTATTTCTCAAGTTGGCGCAGGTAATCTCGATCGTGCCCTTTCGATCGCCAAGGACTTTGGTGGGATTCTGTCTGTATCCGCAGAAAAACCAACCTTGGAGGATGTATTTTTAACCTTAACAGGAAAACGCCTCCGCGATAGGGAGGAGGAATAAACGATGGTCATACGCTCAAGTTATTATATGTTTCGCAGGCTGTTTCGTAATTATATTGGCATGTCGATTTTGTTACTGCTACCTATCGCTCTAATCACAGTACTAGGACTGATAGCCGACAATGCCGTAGATGATACATTGGGCATACCTATGAAAGATCAAGTAGCGGTGTCGATGATGCTTAGTTTCCTTTTGTTCGGCGGATTTTTCACGATGGAATATGTGAAGGAAGATCTCCTTTCTTCTATGAAGTGGAGAATGTATTCCTTACCTTATCCGTCCCATAAACATGCCTATTCTATTTTAATTTCCTGTACGCTTTTTAATGTATTGCAGAGCTTTCTCATCGTCCTTTACACACTATTTGTTTATGACGTTAACTGGGGGAACTTAGTCTTCGTTTTCATCATTTTACTAACCGTCGCAACGGTGGTGCAATTTGTGTTTATTAACTTCGTATTAGGAGTGAATCATTATAAAACAGCAGAGCGTTTAGGTACGGGATTTGGACTGGCCTGCCTTATGGTCTCTGAAATGTGGTTTCCTCTCCCGGAAGGGCCCTTTTTCCAGTTTCTATCTATGTACAGTAATCCATTTGCCCTTGGTCAAAATATGATTTTAGCTACAATCACAGGTGAGAATATCGACAAAGCCATTATCAGTTTCATCATTTTACTAGTATCGGCTATCGTTTTGGCAATCTCGGGAGCTTATTTCGGAAGGCGGAAACTTTCATGACCGTATTTCAATTTGTTTTCAAACGTTTTTTTCGTAAAAAATCCAATAGTATCTTTTTACTCGTTCTTCCCATCGGAGCTATCTTTCTTCCGGTGGGAGAATGGCCTCCCATACCGCTTGGATTTCACTATTATGGCATCATCATCATGTTCATTGCTTCACGTCTTGCGGCAATCATCATGGAGGACCGGGCCAACAAGACACTTTTACGACTCAGTGTAGCACCAATCACCCATTTTCAGTACTTGTTGCAAAACTTATTGGCTTATACCGGCATTTTAACTGCTGTCAATCTCGTGTTTGTCATGTTAGGGGTGATGGTTCATGGAGAAAGTGTACCATCTCCAAGCTTACTTTTTATTATTTATACCGTTTACTCTATTACTGCTTTGGGATTTTCTTTAGCATGGTATGCGATATTCCGAAACAAGGAGGCCGCCTTTAGTATATTAGGAGGCATTATCATCCTTATGGCAATGCTAGGTGGAGTCTTGTGGCCTGTGGAAATAATGCCTGAGTCGCTGCAGCGAGCAGTGATGCTGTTGCCAACCTATTGGGTAGCAGAGGCAACGCTCCTCCTATCATACGGGGCACCATCAGAGGAACTCGTTGTCCCGTTGGTAGTCATGTTCCTTTTTTGTATCGCATTCCTATTGTTAGGCAGCAGGAGAAGACTTATGTAGCTGAATGAATTAGGGGAAAAATTGGATAACTCCTCTAGTTATTTTGGTAAGATAGAGGTATGAGTGTAAGGACGTGTTTAGATGAGTATCAATTGGGAAAAATGGACACCAGAATTGGCAATTACGATATGTCGTATATTCGGATTACTTTTCCTTAGTTTGTTGTGGCTGCAAGTTGACGGCAACAAAGGAGGAGTAATCCTTCTGCTATTTCTTGCGATCCTGGCATTGGCTCGTTGGCGGCTGCCACTGCCAGGATGGACCGTTCTTATAGATCAGACAGTCTGCTTGATTTTTGTTATTTATTTTCCGTTTGCGGCCTTTGCATTGGCATTTCCTCTGTTTGAAACCTTGCTTAAGAGGCAGCCTTGGTTTGCTTTACCAGTGTTCATTTTTACTATTTTATATCCTGAAACGTCTATCCTGTTAGTTGTCACTTTCATCCAAGCAGGACTGTCTGGGGCAATCCTTGGCGGGTGGGATCAGGACACGAATAGATATCAAAGGGAATCCGATCGACAAAGGCGCGATCATTACGAATTGGAAAATCTAAAAGAAGAGCTTCTTATCGCTAATGCGCAAGGGACACGTATGGCAGAGTTGACAGAACGAAACCGAATCGCACAACAACTCCATGATGATGTTGGGCATGAGCTCACAGCATCTGTTCTTGCCTTACAAGCCTTTGAAGAGCTATGGAAAGAAAATGATCCAGATGCAAAAGAAATGTTTGCCCAAGCACAGCAGCGTCTATCCAAAAGTGCTGTCTACTTGAGAGAAACGGTTCATAACATTAAACCTGTTAAGGAGCTAGGGATAGAGGGAATGCATGAAATCAGTGACCAATTCACCCTATGTCCTGTGAAACTTAACGTATACGGGGATACAGGAAGAGTTCCTGTCCATTTATGGGGTATTCTTTATCCTACGTTGAAAGAAGCGTTAACGAATGTTATTCGCCACGCCCAGCCAACATTGGTAGAAATTTCTTTAGACATTAGCCCTCATATTTTGAGATTATCTGTTTCTAACGATGGGGTCACAAAGGATAAAGGGGATCGAGGAACGGGGGTCGGTTTAAGAAATCTTCGTCACCGGGCAAAGGCAGTGGGGGGAAGTATCTCCTTGGATACGAGCGATGGTTTCCTTTTAATCTGTGTCCTTCCTATAGAATAAACAGGATAACGGAGGTTTTCCTTTATGAAAATTTTGATCGTTGATGATGATGATTTAGTTTGTAAAAGTTTGAAAGTGCTCCTCTCCCGAGAAAAAGACATGGAAGTCATCGGCACGGCTCTCAATGGTGCTGAAGCGATAAATGCTTGCCGGAAGGAGTTACCGAACATGGTTTTAATGGATATCCAAATGCCAGTCATGGATGGTATTCAAGCAACAAGACAAATTAAATCAGAATGGCCCGATGTTCATGTGATGATGTTAACGACCTTTAAGGATGAAAAAAATATTCGCCTTGCCATTCTAGCAGGAGCTGCTGGATATTTAGTAAAGTCTACAGAGGTAAAAAGTATGTCTCAGAAAATAAGAGCACTAGTGTCCGGCTCTACTGTATTAGATGCAGATGTACTAAAACAACTGACCCAGCCTGTAGGAAGGGAAGAACTAGAGCAACTGACCCCGCGAGAACAAGACATTGCTGCACTAGTAGCCCAAGGCCTTTCCAATAAAGAAATAGCAGAGCAGCTCTATATAAGCGAAGGGACAGTACGCAATACCTTGTCGATCATTTTAGAAAAAGTCCAACTCCGCGATCGAACACAACTAGCCATCTACTATTTGAAAAATAATTAAAGAAGACTATTGCTTACGTGAAAATAGCAGAAAAGCACTTGAAAGTAAGTTTCCAGGTGCTTTCCATTCTCTTTATGGATAACCACTTGGTAACCTCACGTGTACTGAGGGGAGAATATAGTTTAAATATGGGGGACATATGAAAAAAATAATAAAAAGAAGTAGCATTGCAATCATATTATTGATCGTTGTAAGTTATTTAGTAAATGAATTATCTCAATCAAGAGAGTTCCAATTCTTTGGTGGTTTAGTTACTAGTGTCGAAACAAACGAAAAAGTAGTATCCTTAACCTTTGACGATGGTCCTGGGGTACATACACATGAAATATTAGATATATTAAAAAAACATGATGTGAAAGGTACGTTCTACTTAACAGGATATGAAATTGAAAAATATGTTGACGATGCGAAAAAAATTGTGCAAGAAGGACATGAAATTGGCAATCACTCCTATTCCCATCAAAGAATGGTTTTTAAATCTCCATCTTTTATTAAAGAAGAAGTAGATAAAACAGATGAGTTAATACGACAAATCGGTTATGAGGGAGAAATCACTTTCCGCCCACCTTTCGGAAAAAGGCTAGTGTTTTTACCATATTATCTATCCAAGCAAGATAGGAAGACGATTTACATGAATATAGAGCCTGATTCTTATCCCGAAATTGCTGCAGATGCAAATGAAATTGTAAACCATGTCGTAGAAAAGATAGAACCTGGTTCCATTATTTTATTGCATGTTATGTATGAAAGTAGAAGAGAGTCACTCGATTCAGTAGAAGGTATTATTACTTCGTTAAAAGAGGAAGGGTATACATTTGTAACAATCTCGGAACTATTAAAATATGAAGTAGAAGAATGAATTTGTAACGGAAGCGTTTCTGTCGTAGGCAGGAACGTTTTCTTTAGTTTAGCAAGAGGTAGATCTTAAAATGATCTTATTGTTGCACAGGAGAGGGATACTGGACTTCTCTCTTAAAAGTGTCCACTTTCTTGACAGAAGTCCATTAGTCTATTTGACAAAAAAGTGACCACATTTTTAATAAAAAATGAACACTTCGTTAATTGTACCAAAATCCCTTTTAGTGAGGGGAGATAACATTTAACATATAACTATATATAAAATAGCTTTAACAATTGAGGGGGCAAGAGGATGAAAAAATTTAAAGGGTTATTAGTATTGTCAATTACGGCTTTTGTTTTAGCAGCTTGTGGTGGGGACACAACAACTGCAGAACCAGATACGTCGACATTGGAAGAAAGTACAGAGGAAAATACTACAGAAGAAACAGACGCTTCAGCAGTTGAAGAAGGTCAAGTATTCACAGTGGAAGAACTTAGTGAGTATAATGGGCAAGATGGAAACCCTGCTTATGTAGCGGTTGACGGAGTCGTTTACGATGTTTCAGATATTGGAGCTTGGGAAGGTGGAGAACACTTTGGTGGAGTAATGGCTGGTGCTGACAACACAGAAAAAATTTCAGCATCTCCACACGGCACTTCTGTATTGGAAAACTTACCAATCGTCGGTACACTTGAATAACAATAAGAATGAAACAAGACACCTAGTTACGATTCAAAGAATCGTAACTGGGTGTCTTTGTTTATAGTGGCGGGAGAGCCTTATTGCGATCCGGTGTTGTCTATAGTCTTGAGTGTTGGAGAAGTTCGTTAAAGCAATAAACATTAGGGTTTGCAACTGGTAACTTTTAGTTCCGCTCTAGCTCTCGTTCGTAAATATCGATTACTAATAACAACAATTTTTTTCTGCAAACTCTTTACTTTTCTTACTTTTACCCATAACTTAATATCATCGTCCACTTTTAACTTATTGAACTTATCTAAACACCTGAAGATATTAAAGGGAAAAAAATCAAAGGGATGGAGAGAGAAACTGCAAATTAGGATGATCCAATTATTAGGCGGTGCACCTGTACCGATGGCAGTGGAGAAGTGTATACGTCATTGCAACAGGGGATTATTGATGGATCTGAAAATAATGAATTTGTTTTGGTGACTGCTGGTCATGGGGAAGTGGCTAAGATATTCTTTCCGGCTCCTTTGGTACGTCTAAAACTAATCAAGCAAGGCAGGTACTTTGGGTATAACCTTAACGATTCTGTAGGGTGCCGTCACTCCCCGAAGTTATTAGGGTTATAGCTTAGGAATTAATTTAATCTTCACTAACGAGGGCGTTGCTGCAACAAGGACAACGCTCTTTTTATTGTCCTACCGGAGCAGATTAATAATCATGAATGGAGAGAGTAGGAACTAAATGAAATAAATCCATACTGTAATTGGGATTGCTATTATAGTCATAGGGGCTTCTAAATTAAGTATTACAATAAATAATGAAATCATTCAAAACATAATGCTGAAAATGATAGGTTTTTTTGTTTTGATAGTTGGTGCTATTTACCTTAAAAAAAGTTGCAAAGTTTTGGAAGGCAAAAACGAGAAAACATTTAGTTGAGTAAGAGTATTAATTATCTCTTTTCAACAAAGGAAAGCAATCATACAAGAAGCCGACACTTCTCTTTTTCACAAACTGGTGAGTGAAACAAATGGGGCAGCATTAATTGAAGAGTAAGTTTTAAAGGACTCTTTTTTATAGAGCCCTTTTTAATTTTCAGAGTGCCTACCTCCGTTAAAATAACAGGGGCAAACTTATAGTGTTACAAATGAACTATCTATTTTGTTTTCATAATTAAATTGGAAGATTTGTTTAATTTTGTAATAAGTTTCGTCGAGTTCCTAGGAGGTTGAGCAAAAGTCGATGTGTTTGGTCATATGAAAAGCTAAAAGGTCTACTTGATTGTTCAACAATATTGTTTTAGTATTGAGCTAGATACAACTAAAAAATATTAGTAATGGAGTTGTAGTCATGAGCAGACCAATGGAGAACGCATATCGTTTTATAAAGGATAAAATATTAGATGGGACATATATGCCGTCTCAAAAAATAACGGAAACAGAACTTTCTGAGATTATAGGGGTAAGTAGAAATACAGTTAAAAAGGCTCTTTTGAAATTGGAACAAGAAAACCTTGTAAATATAGAAAGTAATAAAGGTGCTTTTATCAAGTCATTTACGTTAGAAGAAGTTATGAATTACCTTGAGATTAGAGAGGTTCTTGAAGGGGTAGTGGCTAGAACGGCAGTTAAGAATATAAATGAGTCAGAGCTTGATAAGATGGAAGAGATCTTGGTTATGATGGGGGATCATTTAAAAAATAATCGCTTTGATGCTTACTCTAGTTTAAATAAGGAGTTTCATAATATCATTTATCAAGCATCTAAAAATATTCAAGCTGTGGAAATGATAAGTGTTATCAAGAATCAGTTGCTGAGATATCACTTTAGAACGATATTAGTACCAGGTAGAAATACTAGTTCTTACGAGGAACATCAAAATATCTTTAAGGCTTTTAAAGAACAAGATGAAGTTGCAGCAGAAAAATATATAAGAATTCATATAGCCAATGTTCGAGAAACAGTTAAAAATAATTTCACGTATCTAATATGAAATTACAAGGTGAGGGAAAAACCTCACCTTTTTTAACTACACCATGTAAGAGCGTTTACATAGATGAGGAACGTTTAAAAATAGATAAAAAACATCATTGTTGAACAATTTTGTAAAAAACCCGATTTTTAATTGACAAAATATTCTTATTAAAATACAATAAAGTTAATCAAGATTGTTCAACAATATTGATCATTGTTAGTGAACTTCAAAAAAGAGGAAAGTAGGGGATGTTTTTATGGGAATTGATTTACTAAAAGGGGCCTATGATCTTCACGTCCATAGTGGACCGGATGTAGCTAATAGAAAGCTAGATGACTTTGAAATGGCAGAGAGGCTTAGCAAAATTGGAATGAAAGGTTATGGAATCAAATCCCATTACTTTTGTACTGCTGAAAGGGCTAGGCTAGTTAATAAGTTATATCCTGATTTTCATCCAATTGGTGCAATTGCGTTGAATAATTCTGTTGGAGGAATTAATCCTCTCGCTGTGGAACTTGCAGCACGTGATGGTGCAAAAATAGTATGGATGCCTACCGTTGATTCAACAAACGAGCAAGATTACTTTAAAAAAGGAAATCATAAAAAATTGCCGTTTTGGGCTAAATTACAAAAAGAACTAATGGACCAAGGGAAAGTGCAATCGAGTATTTCTATTTTAGAAGGAGATCAATTAATAAAAGAAGCTTATGATGTCTTAGATATTATTAAAAACCACAATATCATTCTAGCAACTGGGCATTTAGGAAAAGAGGAAACGTTCGTATTAGTAAAGGCAGCTAGTGATATGGGAATCAAGAAGATCATCCTAACTCATCCTAACTTTCCATCAACAAGATATACAAAAGAAGAACAAAAAGAGCTTGCTAGTTTAGGTGCGTATATGGAATTTTGCTTTACAACACCTCACTCAGGAAAGACTACGTGGGAAGAAGTGTACGAAGAAATTAGGTTTGTAGGTGCAGAAAAATGCATTCTTTCTACTGATTTAGGTCAACCTACAGCTTTATACCCAGATGAAGGGTTACAAATGTTTGTAAATAATTTACTTGAAAATGGTTTTAGTGAAGATGAAATTAGACAAATGACTGTTAAGAATACAACGTTCTTAGTAGAAGGATAAAAAAGAGAGGGGAATTTAAATGGTTGATAAAAATAGCAATCTATTAGTTGTAAGCGCTCACGCAGCAGATTTTGTTTGGAGAGGCGGCGGAGTAATCGCTAAATATGCAAAACATGCAAATGTTTCGCTTGTCATTTTAAGTTATGGCGCAAGAGGTGAGTCGAATGATCTGTGGAATATCGAGGGGCAAACGCTAGAAAATGTGAAAGAAGTTAGACATGGTGAAATTGAAAAGGCCGCGAATCACTTAGGGGTAAAGGATATTGAAATCTGGGATTTTCAAGACTATCATATGGAAATAAACGCTGAACGAGTGGAAAGACTTGTTAAGAAAATAAGAGAAGTTAGACCTACAGATATTTTGACACATGGTCCTAGGGATGCATTTAACCCTGATCACGAAGCAGTTTCGAAATACGTATTTGATGCTAGTGTTCTATCAACCTCTAATGGAGTTAGAATAGAGGGGTATCCAGCGGCTAAGCAAGCTCGATTGTTTGGATTTGAACCACATCAATCAGAGATTAGTGATTTCAAACCAGAGGTCATTGTTGATATTACTGAGACATACGAGCAAAAAGCTGCCGCAATGAATTGTTTTGAGGCACAACCACATTTAATTGATTATTATGCTTCAAAAGCGAAACTTAGAGGAAATCATGCAAGAAGATGTTCTGGTAATAAAGAATATCGTTATGCAGAAGCCTTCACGAGGTTCTTCCCGTATGTTGGAGGTGAGTTTAAATAATGGAAAAGTTCGTAATCAAAAATATTAAAAGACCAGAAAAGAATATAGTTGAGGAATACAAACGTCTGGATGTTTCTACTGTATATGAAGCTCAAGGGAAAAAGGGGTTAATTAATCATGAAATTCAACCAGTCCAGAATAATTCGTTTATTTGTGGACCTGCTGTAACGGCAGTATGCTATGCTGGAGATAATCTAATGATTCACGCAGCGATTGAAGTGTGTCAACCTGGGGACATACTGGTTGTAACAACGATTGGAGAAAGCACTTCAGGAATGATAGGTGAGCTAATCGTAATGGCGTTACAAAAACGAGGAGTGAAAGGACTTATTATTGATTCTGGTATAAGGGATGTTGCAAGAATTAGAGAATTAGGTTTTCCAGTGTGGTCAAAAGCTATTTCGTCTGAAGGAACTACAAAAAACAGAGGAGGAGCTGTGAATGCGGCAGCTATTTGTGGAGGCTGTTTAATTGAGCCAGGAGACCTTATTCTTGCAGATGATGATGGGGTTGTTAATGTTAAAAAGAAAGATTTAGAAACTACTTTAGAATTGTCTAAAAAAAGAATGCAAAAAGAAGAAATGACAAAAGAGAAGATAAATAACGGTGAATTAAGCTTAGATTTTTACGGATTAAGAGAGATGTTAGAAAAAGAAAATGTAGTTTACTATGATTCTTATCAAGAACAAGTAAAGTAGCAATTTTTAGGGGGAGTTTATATGCGAGTTTTAAAACGTTTGAGTGCTCTAGTAGTATCAGCCATTGTTTTAACTTTACTTGCAGCGTGTGGTTCAGAAGAAGGGAGCGGTGGAAATAGTGGGGGATCTACGGTTGTTATTGGAACAGCTGGATCCTCAGGTACGTTCTATGCAGTAGGTGCTGGAATGTCCCAAATAATCAATAATCACTCTGAAAAATTGACAGCGGTTTCACAGGGTACAAATGGAGCAACGGAAAATGTACGTCTACTTAAAGCTGGTACCGTTCAAGTTGGATTTGGAAACTGGGATGCCTTACATTTTGGATATAATGGTGAGGGTCCATTTGCAGGTGAGAAACAAGGAACGATGTCTTTAATGAACCTTTATTTAAGTGGCGGACAAATGGTTGTTCGTGAATCATCAGATATTGTGAGCTTTGAAGATTTAAGAGGAAAAAGAATTAATTTAGGGCCTCCAGGCTCTACAATTACAGATATGTCCATTATTATTTTAAAAGAACATGGGATTGACCCCGAAGAAGATATAAGACCTTATTACTTAGATTTTGCTGAAGGTGGAAGAATGTTAAGAGACGGCGATCTGGACGCTACATTTTTTGTTGCTGGAATTCCAACAGCTGGAGTAATTGATCTATCTTCTAGTTCAGAAATTAGACTACTCTCGTTAGATGACGAGATGAGAGAAAGTATCATTGAACAATACCCTTATTATGATCGACTCACAATTCCTGCTGGAACTTATAATGGAGTCGATTACGATGTGGAAACGCTTCAACTTTGGACATCTTTAATGGTTCATGAAGATTTACCAGATGAGATAGCTTATGAACTAGTAAGTACACTAGTAGAGAACCTTGATGAGTTTAAGGAAGTGCACAGTGTCGGGGCGGATTTCTCTTTAGAGAATGCAGTATTAGCTCCGATTCCGCTTCACCCGGGTGCTGAAAAGTTTTATAAAGAAAAAGGTGTAATGGAGTAAAGAACAAGAACTGGTCAAAACAATACCCCTTTATTTCTTTTTAGAAGAAGGGGTATTGTACTCAAAAGGAGGAAAATTGAATGAAAGTTGGATTTATTGGTTTCGGAGAGGCGGCCTATCATATATCTAGTGGTCTACTAGAGGACGGGGTAGAACAGATTTATGCGTTTGATGTAAATGTAGACCATCCTTCTTTTGGATCAATTATTAAAAAAAGAGTAGAAGAACTTAAGGTAGATCTTGCAACTACATTAGAAGATCTCATTAAACATACGGACGTTGTCATTTGTGCAACAAGTGCTAAATTTGCGAAATCAATTGCCAAAGAAGCTGTACCGTTTTTAACAGATAAACAGATTTACGTTGACATGAATGCGACTTCGCCAATGGTAAAAGAAGAAATTGCCGACATTATTCAAGATCAATGTCAGTTTGTTGATGCTGCTGTTGTAGAATCTATTCCGAACTTTAAACATAAGGTTCCTATTTTGGTAAGTGGGAAAGGTGCATCGGGATTTATCCAATTAAGCAAAAAAATAGGTATGAATGTAACGGTAATAAATGATCAGCCTGGAAGTGCTTCAGCAATCAAGATGGCACGTAGTACATTTATGAAAGGGTTTACAGCTTTATTGTTGGAAACACTATCGATTAGTAACAAATATAATGTGGATGAATTAATTATGGAATCAATAAACGAATCCATAACTTCAAAGCCTTTAAAAATTACAGCAAATAACCTACTGACTAGAACTGCTATACACGCAGAAAGAAGAGTGGCAGAGATGGATGAAGTCATCAAAACGTTAGATCAGTCAAATGTTGACTCAATCATGTCACAGGCTACGAAAGAAAAGCTGATGTATCTTGTTCACCTAGAAGTAAATAAATACTTTGATTTCGAACAGCCTCACCATTATGCGGAAGTAGTAGATGCTATAAATAATTTAGATACGTAAATGAAAGGAGGAAGGTAGTATGGGGAAAAGCTTAGATGTAAGGAGAAATTTC
Source organism: Alkalihalobacillus sp. MEB130 (assembly GCF_032335535.1). Classification (NCBI taxonomy): domain Bacteria; kingdom Bacillati; phylum Bacillota; class Bacilli; order Caryophanales; family Bacillaceae; genus Alkalihalobacillus; species Alkalihalobacillus sp. MEB130. Next base: position 35,637 of record NZ_JAOANA010000017.1, on the reverse strand, counting down.
TTTTCAGTTGAAAAGGTGATTCTATTTTTAGCTATATCCTTAGCGTTGTTTCACTTGTATACCGCATCTTTCGGTATACTACCAGGATATTTTCAATCAGCCATTCACTGGGCCATTATCGCGAGTGTGTTATTTCTAGTAAAACCATTAAAGTTTAAATACTCGAAGTTAATAGATATACCATTAATTCTAATAAGTTGGTACATATCCTATTATCTGATTACTGTACAGAGTGAGCTAGTGATGAGAGCTGGCGCGTACACCAACTTTGAAGTTTTATTGGGCATTTTAGCTATTCTAATTGCACTTGAAGCTGGTCGTAGAACGGTTGGCACCATTCTCCCTATAGTTTGTCTAGCTTTTCTTGCATATGCTCTATTTGGAAACTATTTTCCTGGGATGTTCCAAACGGCTAACTTCTCCATAAGTAGAATAGCACCTTATTTATATACAGGAAGTGACGGATTATATGGTCAAGTTATTTTGGTTTCGGCCCAATTCATCTTCTTGTTTTTACTATTCGGTGCAGTTTTAAAGTTAACAGGGGCAGGGAACTTCTTCGTTGATTTAGCTTACGCATTGGCCGGTAAGGTATCAGGTGGCCCAGCTCAAGCTGCCATTCTTTCAAGTATGTTAATGGGAACGGTAAATGGAAGTGGTGCAGCGAATGTTGTCACAACTGGAACATTTACGATACCGTTAATGAAAAAGGTAGGTTATAAACCTAAATTTGCAGGTGCAGTTGAAGCAGTTGCTTCAAATGGAGGGCAAATTATGCCACCTGTCATGGGAGCGGTCGCATTCTTAATGGCTGAGATCACTGGTCTTCCGTATATCGATATACTAAAGGCAGCGTTAATTCCAGCTATTCTTTATTTTGTTACATTATCAAGTTCTGTTTATTTCATTGCGAAAAAGAATAATTTTAAAGGCTTGAAGAAAAGTGAATTACCTAGTTTCAGAAAAACACTTTTCAGTGGTTGGGTTTATCTTCTGCCATTAGCGGTACTAGTCTTTTTATTAGTGCAAGGCTTCAGTCCACAAAGATCAGCGTTCTATTCCATTATTTTGGCTTTTGTAATCGGTTTTATAAAAGATCGTACAAACATGACCTTACCAAACATTCGATCAGCTACTCGTGATGCAGCTACAGGGATCATGCCGATTGCAGCAGCGTGTTTACTTGCTGGTATTATCATGGGTGTAATTCAGTTAACCGGCTTAGGTATTAAAATCAGCAGCATTTTAGAGACTATCTCTGGTGGTAACTTAATACTAGCTTTAGTATTAACCATGCTAACAAGTATTCTTTTAGGAATGGGCTTGCCAACGTCTGCTGCTTACTTAATTTTGGCTGTATTGGTAGCACCAGCACTTGTAAATATGGGTATCCCGCTCATTGCAGCACATTTATTCATTCTTTATTTTGGAGCATTATCAACGATTACTCCACCTGTTGCGCTCTCGGTGTTTGGAGCTGCAGGTATAGCTGGCTCTGACGTATGGGAAACGGGGATTGAATCTGTTAAATTAGCATCAGCTGGATTTATCATTCCCTTTATCTTTGCATATAACGATGTCTTATTATTAAATGGTACGATAAGTGAGATAACAATTTCAGTAAGTACTGCTTTGTTGGGGTGTTTAGCTTTGTCCGTCTCGGTAACAGGTTGGTGTATCATTCCGGTTGGATTTATACGAAGAACCGTATTTTTAGTTAGCGCGATCTTCCTGATCATTCCATCACCATTTTATTGGAGTATGATTGGATTTGTCGTCATTTCATTATTAGTTCTAAATCTAATATCTACCAAAAACAAACATCAATCTTTTTCACTTTCCGAAGGAGCTTGAGTAGTTAAACAAAAATAGCTGAATGGGGACAGACCCATCAGCTATTTTGTTTTTGACTGTACTGGCACGGGTTCTATGGCTGCTTTTAAGATAAAATGGAACGCAGAACAGTCCCGCTGAATCCTTTCTTGGTACTCAGTAGAAGGATACTGCGCAGTAAAGTTCTTTCTTTTAAAGGAATTTGTGAAAGAATGTACTAAAGCTAACGACCAGAAGCGTTGAATAAGCTAAATGCAATTCATATAACTGACGAAAGACAAAACCGGTGAGAAATGCAAGGGAAGTGTCCTTCATAAAGCCGATGAAAGACAAAACCGATTAGGAATACCGGCGAATGTCTTTCATAAGTCTAATATGAATTATTTTGTTGGAGATAGTTTCTTAATAACCTATAGGCACCAATGGTAGAACAATATTAATTTTACAATTCCTGCAAATTTCAACGATACTTCGCAGCAACGTTTTGAATTTCGTTAAATGTTGAAGTTGAAGTAAAGGAGCTGTTGAAAAAGGATTTCCTTTTAAAATAGCTTTTTGTGTTGAGCTAACGGGCAGGGCGCTTTAAGTATCTTTATTTCTTAAAATTTTGAGATATACGACATTCTTGGTAAAATATATACGTAGTTATTTGGCTAACGATACTAGAGGTAAGGTATACTTCTTCTAATTAAAATTCATTAAGGTTAGATAGGTGTAATGATGGAAAAAGATAAACAGTTTTCAGAGCTGAATGAGTCGGACTTAAATAAAGAATTAAAACTATATATAACCACCCTCAAAGAACTTGAGAATTATCGGTTACCTCAACGGGCCTATCATATAATAAGATTGGCAATCCGTGATTTAATTCTTACTCCGGGAAGGACGATACTTGAGCGTGAAATGGCAGAAACGTTAGAAATGAGTCGGACACCGGTGCGAGAGGCGCTTGTCCGTTTGGAAACAGAAGGAATGGTCCATCTTATCCCCAGGAGAGGGTTCATTGTAGAGCCTATTGTAAAAGATGATCTTAGGGATATCTATGAAATTGTTGAAACGATGGATGGATTGGCCGTAGAAAAAGCTACTGAAAAAATAGCAGAGCATGAACTTAAGCAGCTAGAACAATTCATTGAACGGCAAGAACAGACGCTTCAGGAGGGTAATTTAAAAAAGTGGGCTATATTAGACGATGAATTCCATAATCTTATTATAAAGTACGCAAAAAATAAACGCCTCAATTCTGTGATTGATATTCATTCTGATCAACTTTATCGTGCTCGATTATTTACGATTAATCATCGACCTACGCCTCATAAATCAATTATAGAGCATAAAGCTATAGTTGCTTGTATAAAGGCTGGCGATGGATTAGCTGCAAGAATGGTTATGCAATCGCACCGAAAGCGAGCTCGTCAGGAAATACTAGAAGCACTAGATAGAATAGATGATTTAGAAAAAGTTGAAGAGTCTTAAGAAAGCCAGTCTCCAAAATTTATGGATACTGGCTTTTTCTCTGTTTATTACATTAGTCCATCAAAGATAAGAGGTACAACAGTTGATACAATAATAATAGATAATATAATAGCTAACAGATTCAACCAAATACCTGTTTTAGCCATTGTCGCCATTCTAATATACCCTGATGCAAAAGCTATTGCATTCGGAGGTGCTGCAACAGGAAGCATAAATGCAAAAGTTGCTCCCATACAGGCCGCGATCATTAAAATGATTGGGTCCATCCCTAAAGCGGTGGCCCCAGCTGCGACAATTGGATAAACCATTGTTGATGTAGCTGTATTGGATGTAAACTCAGTAAGGATGGTAATTCCTCCAATGATTAATGCGAGTGTTAACCAAAGAGGAACATCAGTGAAGTTTATGAGTTGACTACCAATCCATTGGTCTAATTCTGATTTTGTTATTCCGGCAGCGATTGCTAAACCTCCACCGAAAAGCCATAAAATACCCCATGGTAGTTTCTTTACCGTATCCCAATCTAGTAGATTACCATCTTGATTTTTAGCTGGAATTAAAAATAAAATAACTGCTCCCATTAAGGCGATAATAGTGTCGTCGATTCCAGGTATAAAACTTTGTAATAAGAAACTACGTGTTACCCATGCGATAGCAACGAGAGTAAATATAGTCAGGACAATTTTTTCTTCATAACTAATTTGCCCAAGTGCTTTTTGTTCATCTTTTATAATAGTACGCCCCCCAGAAATATTTTGAGTCTTCATAGGGAATGCCACTTTTACGAGATACAGCCAAACAAGAGGAACGAGTACCACAACTAAAGGTACTCCAAAGAGCATCCAGTGGGCAAATGAAATTTGAACGTCATATAAGTTGTTAACAGTTGCGGCTAAAATTGTATTTGCTGGTGCTCCAATTAGCGTTCCAAACCCACCTAGTGTGGCTGCGTAAGCTGTACCTAACATTAAAGCAGTACCAAATTGAAAGTTGCCTGGACTTGTCAAAACCAGAGAGTCCTTTTTCTTCATAGAATCTGCAACATGTTTTGTTACGGCAATAGCCATCGGTACCATCATCATTGTGGTTGCTGTGTTCGAAATCCACATAGATAAAAATGCAGTAGCGCACATAAAGCCTAGAATAATCATATTAGGATTTGTACCGATTAAAGAGATGATACTAAGAGCTATTCGTCTGTGTAAGTTCCATTTTTCCATTGTTAACGCTATCATAAAACTTCCGACGAAAAGAAAGATTAATGGGTCTCCATAGGAGGAAGAAACCTCTCCGGTGCTCATAATCCCCGTCAGAGGAAATAAAATCAATGGCAATAAGGAAGTCAGTGGGATAGGAACGGCCTCTGTTACCCACCATGCCGCTACCCAAGCGACAATTGCTAAAGTAGTGATTGCTTCGTTTGACATACCTTGAGGAGAAATAAGCAATTGAATCAGAATGAACAAGGCTGGTCCGGTTATTAAACCGATAATTTGGGGCTTATTATAATTTCTTTTTTCTGGATTAGGCTTATTTTCTTTGCTTGTTATTGTTTGATTAATAGAAGAAGGTTGATTTCTAGCGTTTGAAGAATCTGCCATCATTTGAACCCCTAGTAGGCTTTTTGTTAATTGTTTTACCTGGTCATTCCACCTCCACATTTGGTTCCAAAATGCCTTTACGTTAGTCATAATCATTCCCCTCTCACTTATTAATGTTACCGCTTACATCAATCTCGCTAAAACATAGATTGTGTGAATCACTATTCTGAATGTTACAGTAATGAATACGTTATTGTCAATATGTTTTAAGGAACTCATGAAATTAACATCTAATATTAGGTAAAATAGATGTATTTAGATAATTTTTATGAATATTTAAAAAACCATTGACAAATAACGTATACGTTAATTAAGATTTAATCAAAGGATTTAACATTTGCTTTTTTAAGGAGAAAAGCAAAAGAGGAGGTCTTATTTTAAAAAGACGATTAAATATTATGCTTAAGTCAACGAATGGTCTGCAATAAGAATTGTGCGTTATGTCTGATCTTCAGTATTAAGATAATAAACTTTGGAATAGAAGTGATTTCTTCTATTTCCTAGCCTAAAAAATAGAAGAGGAGAGTTATTTATGGATAACACACAACAAATTGAAAAAATGAACGAGGCTTTGAATAAAACGCAGCAAGTAGAAAAAATGACGGATCTGATGGCAAAGTTTGTTTCCGTAGTTAGCTATAAACTTCCTGATGATGTAGAAAATAAATTGAAAGAGTTAAGTGAAGAGGAAAATAACCCTCTTGCGAAGATCATTTACAAAACTATGAAAAAAAACCAAGAACTTGCTTATGAGTTAAAAAGACCTTCCTGTCAGGATACAGGTGTTCTTCAGTTCTTCGTGAAGTGCGGAGAGAAATTTCCTTTAGTTGGACAGTTAGATAAAATTCTAAAAAATAGTGTATATAAATCAACAAAAGAAACCCCCTTGCGTCATAATTCTGTAGAAACATTCGATGAATATAATACTGGGGAGAACATTGGTGATGGATCGCCTAGTATCTTTTGGGAAATTGAAGAAGATAGTGACAAAGTCGAAATCTATACGTATATGGCAGGAGGAGGATGTACACTTCCAGGAGTAGCAACAGTTCTAATGCCGGGTGAAGGCTATGAAGGGGTAGTCAAATTTGTACTTGATAGGATGACTAGTTATGGAGTTAATGCCTGTCCTCCTCTTCTTGTTGGTGTAGGTGTGGGAACTTCAGTTGAAACAGCAGCTCTAAACTCAAAAAAGGCACTTATGAGACCTGTTGGAAGTCATAATGAAAATGCAAACGCAGCTAAGATGGAAAGGTTACTTGAGGATGGAATTAACGCGATTGGCCTTGGACCTCAGGGGCTTAAGGGGTCTAAATCTGTGATGGGTGTTAATGTTGTAAATACGGCAAGGCATCCTTCTACTATTGGAGTTGCTGTTAATACAGGATGCTGGTCTCATAGAAGAGGAAAGATTACATTTGATAGTAATTTGAACTATGAAATTAGTACACATGAGGGGGTAACACTATGAGTGAAAAGATTTTAACTACACCAATTAAAGATGAAGATCTAAAAGATATACGAGTTGGGGATATTATCTATCTAAGTGGAACTCTAGTTACGTGCAGGGACGTTGCCCATAGGAGACTCATTGAAGAAAAAATTCCTTTACCAGTTGATCTAAGGGGAAAAGCAATTTTTCATGCGGGACCTATTGTTAGAGACCTTGGAGATGAAAAGTATGAGATTGTATCTATTGGGCCAACAACTAGTATGAGAATGGAAAAGTTCGAAAAGGAATTTATCGAAGAAACAGGTGTTAAACTCATTGTTGGAAAAGGGGGAATGGGGAAGAACACAGAAGAAGGGTGCAGAACTCATAAAGCACTTCATCTTGTTTTTCCAGCTGGAAATGCCGTTTATGCAGCAAAGAAGGTTGAAAAAATTAAAGAAGTTCACTGGAAAGACCTCGGAATGCCTGAATCTCTTTGGGTATGTGAAGTAAAAGAATTCGGTCCGCTCATCGTTTCCATTGATGCAGAAGGAAATAATATTTATGAGGAAAATAAGATAGAGTTCAATAAAAGAAAAGAAGAACAATATGAGTTAATCAGCCAGCAGGTAAGGTTCATCAAGTAAATAATGGAGTTGATGGGTAATGCAGGTGCTAAAGAAAACAAAAACGGTCGTTCGCTACCAGCGGCATAACGGTAATATTTATTACGGAATTGTTGAAGACGGCGATATTTTTCAACTATCAAGTGATTTTGCTGATATAGTAAACAATAAACTAACTTATGATGGTTCTATAGTTAAATATAATGAAGTGAAAATATTAGAGCCAGTAGTCCCATCAAAAATCATTAATTTCGGCTGGACTTATGCTGAACATGCAGAAGAAACGGGGGGGAAGGCCAATCTTAAAGAGCCGTTTTTGTTTTTGAAACCGCCAACTTCTATTATTCCGGATCAAGGGGAAATTACACTTCCAGGCAATGATTTATCCAAGCAAGTAGAGATGGAAGGTGAAGTAGCGCTGGTTATTGGGAAACGAGGGAAAAATATAAAGGAAGAAGAAGCCTTGGATTATGTTTTTGGCTGTACGATTTTTAACGATGTGACAGCAAGAGATCTTACAAAAGCGGATCCCCAATTTACGCGTGGAAAAGGTTTTGATACGTTTGGTCCGTTGGGTCCTTGTATAGTAGAAGGGATAGATCCAACTAATTTGCAGATAGTTACGACTTTAAATGGCAAAGTCGTTCAAGAGGGTAACACGAATCAAATGTCATTGTCCATTCCATACCTAATTAGTTGGATTTCTCAGGTTATGACGCTTGAACCAGGTGATGTGTTAGCTACTGGTTCGCCATCTGGAAGTTGTCCAATGAAATCAGGAGATGTTGTTGTTGTTGAAGTAGAGCAGATAGGTAAACTTTGTAACTATGTAAAATAAAAAATACTTTATCAACAGACTAATGGGTACTAACTAAACCCAAATACCCTTATCAGAAGTCAGAGTTATGTAAACAATAGTTAATAAAACTTATTGAACAAACAGGGGCGTTCCTTCAAAGTAGTTGGAGCGTTCTTTTCTAATACTCTCCATATTTGAGTAATTTGTAAATTTAATAGTGTAAAGGGCATTTATTTAAGCGGTCACTTCAAGGTGATCGTTTTTCGTAAATAGCGGGTACTGCGCAGCTGGGGTACAGTTCAACGGTTTGGCTCTTCTGGTTTGAATCATTATCTCAACAAAAATTTTCCCAAATTGGGTATCTATCTACACTTCTCTATGTACATGAATCCACTCTTTTTTTCTCTCTTGCTCATAAGATACAGGAGTAAATAGAAAGGGTGATCAAAAAAATGACAGATGTACCAGTAACAGGATTTATGTATCATTCTGATGATGGTAGTTCAGAACACTCTCATAATCTCTATATAACTACATGGGATGGGCGACCTGTTCATAGCCATGAATTTAGAGGAGTAACATCTTTTGATGTAGGGCATGATCATCGTTATGTAGGAACAACTGAACCAGCACCAAGCGGAGTTCAACATACCCATCGTTATTTTACTTTTACATCGTTTGATGCAGAACACAGACATGTTATTCGTGGGACAACAGGACCAGCGGTTTCTCTACCTGAGGGAGGCCACTACCATGAATTTAGTGGAGTAACTACAGTTGATGGTGAAACTCCACATAGACATAGATATAGTGGTAGAACTAGTTTATAAGATCCCCAAGAATTTTATGCTTTTCACTTAGTGATAGTACACAAGCAATAATCAGATAAAAACATACCTTGATAGTGTGTAGTGATACTACACAATATTATTAAGGAGGTAATACAATGAGCGGCTATGCAGGAACAGGCTTTGCGTTAATCGTTGTACTGTTCATTTTACTAATCATCGTAGGTACAGCGTTTGTTAGTGCATATTAAAAAAACGTAAAACAACTTTGTAATTGAAAACAGTCAGCACAAATGTGTTGGCTGTTTTCGTATTACTACGTTATTAATTAAGTAATCGTCTCTTCGTCGTATTTGACGGATGCTGTGAAGTGATCTTTTAGGAATAGAAAAAAGAAATTGAAATAAGAAAAAGAGCATTTTTCTGCTCTTCTAAGTTGTAAAAGCAAAATGAATTATTTCATTTTGCTAATATTTGTTATTGTTGTATCTGATTTTTAATGAAGTTGTTTAGTTAATCTTTTAGAAAAAACGTCGTAAAAGGAGAAGGGAAGTTATTAAGAAGAAGGGAATAAATATTCTTCTAAAGGGCGATGTTCGAAGAAATAATCCTCTTCGTTGATTAACACCATCGATATATCCTGTATGAATTCCACCATAAACATCTCTAACTTCAACCATTTGTCCTTGATACGCCATGGCCAGCTGATCCATTAAATATGTCACCTCCATTTCAATAGGGTACTATACAGTATGTTTTAGTTAAATGAAGGAGTAGACTAACCTCTTGGTATAAAAATACATTTTTAAACAGTAAAAAAATGGAGAAAGGAATATGTGGTAAAAGTTAAATGTTAGAAATGCAAAAGTGAAGTGGAATTGAAAAAGCACATAAATAAATATCAATGCGGCGCAAGAATTAAAGTAATGCACAGTACAACAACACTGGGAATCGTAATTAACTAAGAGGGGCGATCGCATTAAATGTGATCGTCTTTCTTAGTTGCGGATACTGTGTAACAATGACTTTAATTTTTAGGTCTTTTTGGAATGTCAAAAACAAAAGAATGTAAACTAGGTTAATTCAATATGAGAATTTAATAATAACAATGATAAATGAGATAAAAAATTAATGCTAATGGAGTTTCTTCTTTTTGAGAACGCAAAATCGGGTATCATAGTGTTAATAAAGAGAATGTAGAGAAGGGATATCAAAATGAAAAATATGTTTTCAATAGGAGAAATGGCCAAACTTCATAACATAACCATGAAAACACTAAGATATTATGATGAGATTGGGCTGCTCAAGCCTATTCAGATTGATTTAAACAATGGCTATAGATACTATTCAACTGAACAGTTTGAACAATTAAACACGATTCAGTATTTAAAGGAGTTAGGTTTTTCTCTAAAAGAGATAAAAGGGCATCTAGATCATAGGGATATTAATGGATTCCTGGATTTATTAGAGAAACAAAAGATACTAACAGAAAATAAAATTAGAGAATTAGAGCGGGTTAAACGAAAATTTCAGAATCGAATTAAGGATATTAAAGTAGCAAGAGAAGTAGAGGAGTTAGGAATAGTCTCGATAAACTCAATGGAGGAAAGGAAGATAGTTAGGTTAATGGGGAATATTGATTCCGAGCGTGAAGTGGAGATTTCGTTAAGACAATTAGAGAATTTGGCAAATATGAAATCCTCTATTTTTATTGGTGGGGTAGGGCTTACGGTAGGTTTAAATGACTTAAAAGAGCAAAAGTTTAATGAATATAACTCTATTTTTATCTTAACCGAAGAAGAAGTGGTTCTAAGCCCATTACTCACCACTTTTCAGAAAGGAAAATATGCCACCATCTACTTTCGGGGAGGCCATAACGACTCATCTCCTTATTATAGAGTGTTACTAGATTCCATCAAGGAAAACGGTCTTCAAATGATAGGAGATTCTATTGAAAGAACGATTATTGACCATTATATTTCCAAAAGTAAAGAAGATTACCTTACAGAAATACAAATTCCAGTTAGTTATTGACCTTCCCCTTAAGGGAAGGTTTATTATTTGTATAGATTTTTAATCGAGAAAAACTGATACGTAAGGAGAGAAAAATGGTGAATATAGATAATAAGATTTGGTCCATGTCGTTCATTTTCGTTGTAATGGCTAATGCTTTAGTCTTTATGATTTTCGAAATGCTGTTACCTACCCTGCCTTTATTTGTGACAGCTTTAGGAGGAGGGGCGAGTCAAGTCGGCTTAGTTACAGGTATTTTTATGCTATCGGCGATTACAATCCGCCCATTTGCAGGACTTCTCGCAACTAAATATGATAAAAAAGTTCTTTTAATTTTGGGTGTTATAATAATGACCTTATCAACAGGTGCTTATTATCTTGCTGGTAATATCTCAACGTTATTACTCATTCGTGTTATTCACGGGGCTGGTTTCGGATTAGCAACAACTTACTTTGCAACACTTGCTGCTGAAATTATTCCTAACAAACGTCGAGGAGAGGGGATTGGTTATTTTGGTGTTGGTGAAACGGTCGCGATCTCTATAGGTCCAATGATTGGAATTATAACGCTGGAGATATATGACTTTCAAAGGTTATTCTTTGGAGGAATGGCCGTTCTTTCCCTAGCTGTGTTCATGGTAATTTTCATAAAGAGAGCGCCTAGAGGAAAGGAGTTAGACAAACAAGAGAATGTAAAAGTTAAGCTATTTGAAAAGCGAGTTCTATTACCTGCGATACTCATTTTTCTAGTTGGAATTGCGGCAGGAGGGATTATGTCTTTCTTTGCTTTATACGCAATAGAGAAAGGTTTTACTCAAGTAGGCTTGTTTTTCTTTTTGATTGCGGCAGCGGGTTTTGTCATTAGATTAATTTCAGGAAAGCTATTTGATTTATACGGACCTTCTATTATTCTTATTCCAGGCTCCATTATGTCGATTTTTGGATTGCTTTTTCTATATGTAGCAGTTAGCGATAGTATGTTTCTAATAGCCGCGATATTTTATGGGTTTGGATTTGGTGCTATCTTTCCAGCTGTTCAAACATGGTGTTTGAACTTAGTCGAGGAACATGAGCATGAGAATGCGATGGCTACCTTTTTCAACTTCTTTGATCTAGGTATAGGGGGAGGCTCCTTTATTCTTGGATTTGTCGCTACAGTTGCTTCTTATCAAGCAGTCTATCTTCTTGCATCGATTGTGTTTGGTTTATTTCTTGCTATATATCTTATTTATTTAACAGTAAAACGGCAATCAACTATGAATAGTGTCAAAAATGAACAAGGTAGTAGTAACAACCTATAAATAGTTATTAAACTTTAGTCGAACAATAGCTGTTATTTATATATGATCCTTTACTGCACAGTACAACGATACTGGCAAATAGAATAACCCTCTAAAGAGACGATTGCTTTCAAAAGGTGGTCGTCTTTTCGTATTTGACACATACTATACAACAAGTGTCTTCACCTTAACTATAAAACCTAAAAAAGACCACTCTATCTGAAAGTGGTCTATCCTGCAGGTAAATTAGTAGTTAGACTTGTATTTTCTAAACGTCTGTCCTCTCCATAAAATCGAAAGCGCAATAACTAATCCAACAATAGAAAAAGACAAAATGACTAATTGAATATCAAATCCTCTAGAAACGAGTAAAGTTACACTTGCATAGGCAAGCGGATCAAACCCGTTCATGGCTAAAAAGACAATACTCATGACCCTTCCCATAATGCGGGGATCAGTATCTTCTTGTGCTGAAGTGAAAAAATGGGATGGATACAAATGTCATGGTAAATCCTATTAAGAACGCTAACGCCGTTAAAATAGACAAATTAGGAATTTGACTAAAAGCGATAGCGACTATTAATGTTGCAATTAAGCCTATAATCGATGTTAATCCCCTACGGCGTATTTTGATCATACCGATTACTGCTGTACTTATTAGCATCCCAACCCTAAAGCAGCGTCAATGTAACTAAGATTAATGGGAGTCCCTCCATACGTTTCCACTAAAATTGCGATTGCAATGGATATCGCTCCGAAGGCAAAAAAGTTTAACGTTATTAAAATTAGGATACCTGTCATTAAAAATCTACTTGCTTTTACATAGGAAAGCCCTTCTATGAGATCTTTAAATGGTGTTTGTTTTATTGTATTGACTACAGGACCTTCCTTCAAGAAAGGTGGAAACATAAAAAAGGCAGACAACAGAACAATAATAGATGAGACTAAATAACCTGTTGTTACGCCACCGAATTCCATGACACTCCCAGAGATAATAGGGCCAATAACAAAGCCAATCTGCCCCAACCCCTGAATAATAGCATTAGCTTGTTTTATTTGGTTTTTTTGTACTATTTTCGGGATTAATGATGTCCCAGCTGGTCCAGAAAATGCATCTAATGTTCCAAAAATGGACCCCAAAATGATTAGATACAGAAATGTTAATTGATTTACATTGTGCAATAAAAATATGATAACTAGCAGAAATCCTTGAATGGAACTCGTACTAAACATGATTGTCGTCTTCTTGAATTTATCAGCAAGAACCCCTCCAAATGTCATCATGAGAATACGTGGCACAGTAATGGCAATAAGAATTATGCCCAATGAACTAGCAGAATGTAAATCAGAAATGACAAACCACGTTGTTGTCATAAAAAACATACTAAATCCTATTAGCGCCAAAAAGCTACCAATAAATAGAAATATAAAAGTGCGATTCCGAAACAATGATTGTGGTTCCATAGATAACCATCCTCTCAAACTTAGTATAGAACCAATCATAAATTGTGACGTAATGTCGTAAGCAAACATATCTACTAAAAATAGCCTGTTTTAAATTCGTTAATATGTATTACGATTAACAAGTGTATTGATTGTGACCTTACGTAACAGTTTATAATTCAGTAAGGTGGTGTTAGCATGGAAATGACAATTGGTCAGTTTGCAAAATTAGTAGGTTCAACGGTAAGAACGCTAAGATACTACGATAAAATTGAGTTACTAACTCCAAAAAAATTAAATAAAAATGGTCGAAAAGTATATACACGATTAGACTGGGAACTTTTTCATTAAATAATGATTTTAAAACATTTTGGTTTATCATTAAATGAAATAAAAGAACAAATGACTAATCAAAAGTTTAATAATCGAGAGTTGTTGCAGGTACAGAAGCAGTTAATTGAAAAAAAGCAATCGGATCTAAATGATAAGTTAGAGGTAATCACGAGAATGGAGAGACTGTACAACATTGAAGGTATCTCTGAGGAAGAATTAAATGATTTTGCTTTTATAATGCTTGATTTATTTAGGCGGGAAAAATCACAAATTCAAATATGGGAAGAACATTTTACAGATGACAAAGAGATCATGAAACAAATAAACTTGCTTCATGATCCTGTATACAAGGAGAAAATGGATAGAGAGATATGGTATTTAATTCAAGCGATTAGAAATGCAATTCATTATAATGATGCTACTAGCAGAAAAAAAGTACAAGAAATTCTTTACGAAATGAATAACCTATTCCCTGCAAGTAGAAACTTTTTAAACCTTGTGGATGATGAACATTTTTTAGCTAAGTACAATCATGAGTTTACTAATTATTTTCCTGAAAACATAGCTAGCTATATTTATAAAGAATTGAAAACATATTATGATGATAACGATAATAATGAGTAGGATAAGACAGGTGACTGAAAAGCAAATGACTCTCAAGAGTGGAGCGACAGAACCGTCCCGCTGCTTCCTTAAGAGAGGCGTTATTTAGCTAACGGGATCTATATTTAACAAGGAAAATGAAATCAACAGAACCTAGTTAACAATACTGGAACTAAAAAAGAATATTTAAGCGGTCACTTCAAAGTGATCGTTTTTCGTATATGGCGGGTACTGCCAGCTGGGGTACAGTCAAACGGTTTGGCTCTTCTGGTTTGGAACATTATCTCAACAAAAATTTCCCCAAATTGGGTATCTATCACACTTCTCTATGTACATGAATCCACTCTTTTTTTCTCTATTGCTCATAAGATACAGGAGTAAATAGAAAGGGTGATTGAAAAAATGACAGATGTACCAGTAACAGGATTTATGTATCATTCTGATGATGGTAGTTCAGAACACTCGCATAATCTTTATATAACTACATGGGATGGGCGACCTGTTCATAGCCATGAATTTAGAGGAGTAACGTCTTTTGATGTAGGGCATGATCATCGTTATGTAGGAACAACTGAACCAGCACCAAGCGGAGTTCAACATACCCATCGTTATTTTACTTTTACATCGTTTGATGCAGAACACAGACATGTTATTCGTGGGACAACAGGACCAGCGGTTTCTCTACCTGAGGGAGGCCACTACCATGAATTTAGTGGAGTAACTACAGTTGATGGTGAAACTCCACATAGACATAGATATAGTGGTAGAACTAGTTTATAAGATCCCCAAGAATTTTATGCTTTTCACTTAGTGATAGTACACAAGCAATAATCAGATAAAAACATACCTTGATAGTGTGTAGTGATACTACACAATATTATTAAGGAGGTAATACAATGAGCGGCTATGCAGGAACAGGCTTTGCGTTAATCGTTGTACTGTTCATTTTACTAATCATCGTAGGTACAGCGTTTGTTAGTGCATATTAAAAAAACGTAAAACAACTTTGTAACTGAAAACAGTCAATGGATGCAAGGGGACGGTTCTCTTGCTCCTTTTATAAGAAAATAGAGCGCAAGAACCGTCCCGCTGCTCCCGCTGCTTCTCCAAGGGGAGCGAGGGGAAGGATCTCTTGCTTTTTTGTTTATTTTTTACCAACCAACCATGAACAAGCGGCCTCAGCCTCCTCGAATATGGGGCTAGGTCGCTTGTTCACAATTAACGGTAAGTTATTAACCTTGAGATATATATTGTTTCGGCGTAATACCAGCCACTTTTTTAAAAACCCTAGAAAAATGACTTTGATCATGAAAATTTAATATACTAGCTATTTTTGATAAAGAGTAGTCAGAGTAAACTAATAGATTTTTCGCTTCATTAATTTTTAAACGTTGAATATATTCCCGAAGAGACATGCCTACCTCTTTATTGAATAGACGCGATAGATAGTTAGGATGAAGATTAATTAGTTCGGCTAAATGTTTTAAATGAACCTCCTCATAGAGGTGTAAGTAAATGTAACTAATGCATTCATTGATTGGTTTAGAGTAATTTTGTAATTTACTCAGGTGAACTCTTTCAGCTAAATCAACAAGGATATTCTCTAAAAATGTATTGATATGCTGTACATTTGTAAGCTCCTCTAAGTTTTGGATATATGAGTCACTTAAAGTGTATGCTAATTCGTAATGCAAGCCTCCTTCTATAGCAGCCCTCACAGCAACCGTAATAACAACAATTCCAATATTTTTTCGACTTCTTAAATAACTATTCTTTGAAAGGCTTCCTGCTTTTTCTTGAGGAAATGCTCTAAAGTTTTGAATGATTTCATTTTTGTTTCCCTCTTTAATATATTGAAAAAGTCTTTGCTCATACTTAATTGAATGATGAAAATTAGCTGATTCACGTTTATCA
Organism: Alkalihalobacillus sp. MEB130; assembly: GCF_032335535.1. Taxonomy (NCBI): domain Bacteria; kingdom Bacillati; phylum Bacillota; class Bacilli; order Caryophanales; family Bacillaceae; genus Alkalihalobacillus; species Alkalihalobacillus sp. MEB130. The sequence goes on along the minus strand of NZ_JAOANA010000017.1, from coordinate 19,496 downwards.
AACAAGGATAAAGTAGGATCTTCAACCTCTGTCTGGACAAGATTTAAATTGTAATTAATATCTGTTATGTTAAGGATTTCGCGATAAAGTAAAAAATATAGATCTTGAGCACACTCAAAGTTAATTCTTTCTGGAATCCTTTGTAACTTTTTATAATACAACGAGATTTGGTGTAACAATTCTTTATTAATTTGTAAGTGGACAAAGGATTCCAATATCATATCGTTGGAAATCGTTGGACTTATCGTTGGGCCTAGAATCATGAATCCAACTGGTAAATCCCCAGTGTTAATTTTAACGATAATGTAACATTCGGAGTGATCGGTTATTTTAATAATTGGAGGTCCTGTATGACACCCTTGAACCAATTTTTTGATTAAATCTTCTTTCTTATAAAGAGGGTTGACTGGAAAGCTAGTTGGAAATTCAACAATGACTCCCTCGGTGTCATAGTTAAAGAATATAGAAGGGATCTTATATGTTTTATAAATTAATTTACTTATGTATTTGAGGTTTTCAAATTCCATCTGTACTCTCCTTTATTATATTAAAAAAACACTCGACCATTATAACATTATGGTTAAAACGATACAAAAAATATTAATATTAAACAATAATATACTGAAATTAGTTTATATAATGAATTCATAAAGTAAGCACTTACTGATAAGGATGAAAGGTTTTAGTAACTTGTTTCTAAATTAAATAAAAGGGGTGTCTCAAATGATAAGAAATATTGAAAACGCTGTCGTCGAACCAGTTTCGAATGAGCCAAATGAAAAGTTGAAAGCGAAGGAGAAGTTCTCATACGGCGCTGGAAATCTAGCAGCCAATCTTTTATTAACCACAGCGAATGCATTTATTATTTTCTTCTATACGGAAATAGCAGGGATTGCTGTCGCGACTGTAGGGACAATGTTATTTATTGCTAGGTTCATTGATGGTGCGTCTGACATAGGTATGGGACTAGTAGTTGATAAGACTAAATCAAAATACGGAAAAGCCAGACCGTGGTTAAGGTGGTTAGCAATACCATATGGTCTAGCTATCATTCTATTATTTAGTTCACCTAACTTTGGTGAAACAGGGACAATTATTTATGCGTTTTTAACTTATATGTTTGCCGTTGGGATTATTTTCACTGCTATCTCAGTTCCATATAATACCATGATTGGTACGATGTCTCAAAATCAAGCTGAAAGAGGCCAATTAAGTGTTTTTAGAACCATTTTCGGTTTTGGTGGAGCACTTCTCGTAAATATGATTACTATTCCTTTAGTCGAAATGTTCGGTGGTGGTCAGTCAGGTTGGCAAATGGTAGCAATTGTTTATGCGATTGCAGGAGTCTTTCTTTATTTCATTTGCTTTAAGAATACTAAGGAAAGAGTAGTTGCAACTAGTCAGGCAACTAGAACAGATGGTGTACTTATTAAAGAAGGGTTTAAATCCCTTGTTAAAAATAAGTATTGGTTAATTGTAATCGCTATCATGATATTAGGGTTTATTAATGCAGGTTTAGGTGCAGTTAATATTTACTATGCACAATATATACTAGGTAACCCTGCGTTAGTTGGAGTAATCGGTATGGCTTCTTTTTTACCAATAATCGTCACAACAATATTTATTGCACCATTCCTTAAGAAGTTTGGAAATAGAAATGTTGCTATAGTGGGTGCGATCCTTTCTATCATTGGTTCTCTCATCATTGCCCTTAATCCGGCAAATATCGTTTTCGTTTTAACAGGATTAATTATTAGAGGGATTGGGGCTGCGCCACTAGTTGTTGTTGGTTTTGCAATGCTAGGTGACACAGTTGACTACGGAGAATATAAGCATGGTGTAAGGTCTGAAGGATTAACATTCAGTGCTGGGACGTTTGGAGAGAAAGTTGGTACAGGTATTGGAGGAATGTTATTAGGTTTGATTATGGGAGCTGGAGGCTACATTGGTGGTCAAGCAGAACAGACACAATCCGCTTTATTTTCCATTGAATTTCTGTTTATTTATCTTCCGGTCATATTTGCTTTCATTACAATCCTATTGCTCTGGTTTTATAAATTAGATAAGGAATATCCACAAATTTTGAAAGCGCTACAAGAGAGAAAGGCAAATTTAACTTAATAATAAGTCAAAGAGGTTGTTTCATTTGGAAAGTTGGACCGTATTTTGTAGTGAAACTACAGGCGGGAAAAACGTAAATGAGACAGCCTCTAATCTAGTCTCACTTATTACTTAAAGTTAAGTTCATCCAAAAGAAGTGAAGTTTTCACCATCTTTTTAAGTAAATGAACTCTATAATAAAAACTAAACAAAACTAATCGTTCTATTTTGAACGGTTACATTGATGAGGTGTAAACGATGAAAGTGTTTAAATTAAGAACCAATCATATTCAAAACCCGCTAGGATTTGATCTAACAAGATTGAGTTTGTCTTGGCTTACGGAATCGACTGTCTCAACCTATCAGGAAGCTGCACAAGTAGAGATTGCGCTAGATGCCACCTTTGATGAAATTATTTTTGATAGTGGGAAATCAAAAGAGATTGATAGTTTAAGTTATAGTCCCAATTTAACACTCCAACCGAGAACACGCTATTATTGGCGCGTGATGGTTTGGGGAAATGAAGGCGAAATGGCGATAAGTGATCATGCTTGGTTTGAAACGGGGAAAATGGAGGAAGCCTGGGAAGGAAAGTGGATTACTCCTGAATTAGAGAAAGATACTCATCCATTAATCAGAAAGAACTTCACTGTATCTGATGAGATTGTTTCAGCAAGAGCCTATCTATGTGGGCTAGGAATCTATCATTTTGAACTGAATGGTCAAAAAGTGGGAGAGGAGTACTTTGCACCAGGTTTTAATGCTTATGATTTTTGGCTTCAGTATCAAACATATGATGTAACAGACTTAATAAAAAACGGGGAAAATTCCATTGGTGTCATGATTGGAAATGGATGGTATAAAGGTCGGTTTGGCTTTGACGGGGGCTACTATAACTTGTATGGAGACAAGTTTGCCCTAATCGGTGAAATCATTGTGACATATAAGGATGGATCTGAAACCATCATTAAAACGGATGAAGGGTGGAAGAGTGCCTCAGCTCCTGTAACGTTTAGTGGGATTTACGATGGGGAAGTGTATGATGCTAACAAGGAAATCTCAGGTTGGTCACAACCATCTTTTGACGATCATAGTTGGCAGGGGACGACTTTAACTAAGGTCGAGTCAGAAAGACTTCAAGCGCGCCTAAGCTTACCTGTAAAAATCATGGAAGAAAGAAAACCGATTGATGTGATCCATACACCAGCTGGAGAAACGGTCCTAGATATGGGGCAAGTTATGACAGGTTGGGTTCGCTTTAAAACAAATGCATCGAAGGGAGCGACGCTGAACCTTCAATATGGTGAAATTCTGCAAGATGGGTGCTTTTATAGAGAAAATTTACGGACAGCGAAAGCTGAATATACGTATATCTCAGATGGAAGTGAGCGTGAAGTTCAGCCTTATTTTACATTTTATGGATTTCGTTACGTCAAACTGTCTGGGTTTGAAGGAGATATTAACTTAGACGATTTCGTTGGTTGCGTTATCTATAGTGAGATAGAGGAAACAGGTAATATTGAAACTTCCCATCCTCTAGTTAATAAATTGTTTCAAAATGCATATTGGGGTCAGAAAGGGAATTTTCTAGATGTACCAACAGATTGTCCACAACGAGACGAACGAATGGGGTGGACGGGGGATGCACAAATTTTTAGTTCAACTGCTTGTTTTAATATGTATTCACCTGCCTTCTTCCACAAATTTATGTTTGATTTGCGAGAAGAACAAAAGAGATTAGAAGGATCAGTACCTTTCATTGTACCGACCATTAAACCTGAGAATGATCCTGGCTTTGTAACTGGGCATGGGTCATCAGTTTGGGGAGATGCTGCGACTGTAATCCCTTGGACATTATATATGCATTATGGCGATAAGGAATTGCTTCGCGAACACTTCAAAACGATGAAGGACTGGGTTGATTTCATAAAAAGACAGGATGATGAAACAGGGTCTACACGCTTATGGCAAAAAGGGTTTCATTTCGGTGACTGGCTTGCACTCGACGGAAGGGATCCAAACGGCATGATGGGAGGAACGGATTCATTCTATATCGCATCAGCATACTACAGCTACTCCGCCTCATTAGTTGCTAAAGCGGCAAATGTACTAGGTTTAACTGAGATAGCTAAGGAATACAAAACGCTTTCTGATGAAGTGAAAGAAGCCATCAATAAAGAATACTTTACCCCTAATGGTCGGAGTGCCATTCATACTCAGACAGCCATGATTGTCGCTCTTGAAATGGATTTAGTTTCCAGCGACTATCGTCATCGACTGATTAAAGACCTGAAAGATAAGCTGGGGCAAGATAATATGCATTTAAATACTGGTTTTGTTGGGACTCCGTATTTTTGTAACGTTCTCTCTGAAAATGGAGCAGCTGATTATGCCTATACTCTTTTGTTAAATGAGGACTATCCGAGCTGGTTATATGCTGTGAAGCTTGGTGCGACAACCATTTGGGAAAGATGGAACTCAGTTCTTCCAGATGGAAAGATTAGCGGAACAGGAATGAACTCCCTCAATCACTACGCCTATGGATCGATTGCTGAATGGATGTATCGTCACATGTGTGGAATTAACTTGTCAGAAGATATCCCGGGTTTTAAGAAGATCATATTTAATCCAAAACCAGATGGCCGGTTATCCTACGTAAAAGCAACATTGCATTCAGCTTGTGGACGGATTGAAAGTGGCTGGGAAATAACACAAGAAAATGAGTTGAGATTTACATTTAAAGTGCCGTTTAATAGTTTAGCTGACGTCGTTCTTCCGGTTGCAAATGACGAAACAGTAACGTTGAATGGGCAAAACTTATCGGGGTCTAGCTTTAAAACAGAAGAAGATCACGAACAAGTTCTAATTAAAGGATTGCCAATGGGAACGTATGAAATTGTCACATCTGCAATGAATTATGTATATCCATTTAGTGTGGCGAACAAACTGAGGGAATTACTAGAAACAGAAGATACGAAAAAGCAGGTATTTACCGTTTTCCCTGAATTCGAGCATAATCCATTCATCCGCCAACACTCTGAAAAAGAATTTAAAGAGCTTAGTCAGTTACCAATCACTTCTCATTTTGTGAACGAAGAGAAGCTACACCAACTAGATCAACTGCTTAAAAATGTTCGGATTCAACAATATCCTAACTAGTCACTTAAAGGGGATGAAAGCCCTTTTTATGATTTTTCTATAGTTTGGGAGAAAGAGGGAGAAGAGATGATTAAATATGTTAAAAATGAAAACGGGCCCATATTAGGATATTCAACAACATCAGGCATGAAGATTATTAAAGAGAATGGTCTATTGTTTAAAGACTTAAATAAAAGTGGGAAATTAGAGCCCTATAAGGATTGGCGTTTGCCAGCAGAGGAACGAGCAAAAGATTTAGCGTCCAAAATGACGGTAGAACAAATTGCTGGATTAATGCTTTATAGCAGCCATCAATCAATTCCTGCTGCATCAAGAGGCTTTTTTGCTAGCTCCTATAACGGCAAACATTTTGAAGAAAGCGGAGCAAAGCCGTGGGATTTGTCGGATCAACAAAAAGAATTTTTAGTGAAAGATCACTTACGTCATGTCTTGATTACGACTGTTCAAACACCTGAGATTGCTGCTCGTTGGAGTAATGAAATACAGGCGTTAGCAGAAGGAGTGGGAATGGGGATTCCTGTAAACAATAGTTCGGATCCTCGTCATGGCTCGGATTCTAGCAAAGAATTTAATGAGGGAGCTGGAGGAACGATCTCGATGTGGCCAGAACCATTAGGGCTCGCTGCTACATTTAATCCTAAGTTAGTCCAAAGGTTTGGAGAAGTTGCAGCAAAAGAATACCGTGCTCTTGGGTTAACGACCGCCCTATCCCCGCAAATTGATATTGCAACAGATCCACGCTGGAATCGTTTCAATGGTACTTTCGGCGAAGATTCGCAGTTGGCTCGTGATCTGGGAAGAGCCTATATTGATGGATTCCAAACGTCTGAAGAAGAGCAAGAAATTGCTGATGGATGGGGGTATGAAAGTGTCAATGCCATGGTTAAGCACTGGCCAGGCGGAGGATCTGGAGAAGCTGGTAGAGACGCACACTGGGGTTTTGGAAAATATGCCGTGTACCCAGGCGAGAATTTTAATGAGCATCTCATTCCATTTATTGACGGTGCCTTTAAATTAAAAGGGAAAACAAAATCAGCCTCAGCAGTTATGCCATATTATACAATTTCTTTTAATCAAGCCACTGGTGCTGGTGAGAATGTAGGAAACTCTTACAATTCCTATTTAATTAACGAGTTGCTTAGGTCTACTTATGAGTACGATGGGGTCGTATGTACGGATTGGTTGATTACAGCCGATCAGCCAGAAACGGTTGATCAATTTGCTGGAAAACCATGGGGGGTAGAGACGTTATCAGTTGCAGAACGTCACTACAAGCTGCTCATGGCTGGGGTCGATCAATTTGGTGGAAATAATCAGGTTGAACCTGTGCTTGAGGCATATGAAATGGGTGTAAAAGAGCATGGTGAAGCCTTTATGCGTAAACGTCTTGAGCGTTCAGCAGTCAGACTGCTTAAAAACATTTTCCGCTTAGGATTGTTTGAGAATCCTTATTTAGTTGTGAAGGAGACGGTTGACATCGTTGGAAATCCACAATTTATGGCTGAGGGTTATGAGGCGCAATTGCAGTCTATTGTCATGTTAAAAAATAAAGAGAACCTTCTTCCTATACAAAAAGGAAAAACAGTCTATATCCCAAAACGTTTTTACCCAGAGAAAGCCGATTGGTTTGGCAATTTGATTCCTAGCAAGACAGACTTTTCGGTCAATTTAGACGTTGTTCAGAAATATTATCAAGTTACGGACAATCCTGAAGAAGCTGATTTTGCACTCATACCTATATTTGGACCAGACTCTGGAAGTGGGTACAGTTCAGCTGATCGCGAAGCGGGAGGAACAGGATATGTGCCAATTAGTTTACAATATAAGCCTTACACAGCTGAATTGGCGAGAAGTAAGAGTATAGCAGGGGACCCTGATGAGGTCGTCAACCGTACTTATAAAGGAAAAACGATTACAACGAGCAATGAATTAGATGTAGATTTAGTGTTACAAACAAAGGAATTAATGAAGGGAAAGCCGGTAATAGTGTCCATGCTATTATCCAACCCAGCCATTGTTCAAGAATTTGAAAGTGAAGTAGATAGCCTCCTCGTCCACTTTGGTGTGCAGGATCAGGCTATCATGGATGTACTCTCAGGTGAAGTTGAACCTTCTGGCTTGCTGCCCATGCAAATGCCTGCTGATATGAAAACAGTAGAAGAACAGCATGAGGATAGAGCCCATGATATGGTCTGTCATCAGGATGAGAGCGGAAATGTATATGATTTTGGATTTGGCTTGAATTGGAGTGGCGTGATAGATGATGAACGAACTAAAATCTATAAAAAGGGCTTAAAAGAAATAAATTTGTAAATAAGTCTTAAGAGGCGATTTGATGGAGTATGGTAAATAAACAAAGACACCTAGTTACGATTATTTGAATCGTAACTAGGTGTCTTGTTTCATTCTTAATGTTACTCAAGTGTACCGACGATTGGTAAGTTTTCCAATACAGAAGTGCCGTGTGGAGATGCTGAAATTTTTTCTGTGTTGTCAGCACCAGCCATTACTCCACCAAAGTGTTCTCCACCTTCCCAAGCTCCAATATCTGAAACATCGTAAACGACTCCGTCAACCGCTACATAAGCAGGGTTTCCATCTTGCCCATTATACTCACTAAGTTCTTCTACTGTGAATACTTGACCTTCTTCAACTGCTGAAGCGTCTGTTTCTTCTGTAGTATTTTCCTCTGTACTTTCTTCCGGTGTCGACGTATCTGGTTCTTCGGTTGTTGTGTCCCCACCACAAGCTGCTAAAACAAAAGCCGTCATTGACAATACTAATAAACCTTTAAATTTTTTCATGTTCTTGCCCCCTACATTTTTAAAAACTTTTTTATATAGTTATATGTTAAATGTTATCTCACCTCACTAAAAGAGATTTTGATTACATTTAACGTAATGTTCACTTTCCGTTAAAAATGTGGTCACTTTCTTGTCAAATAAACTAATGGTAGAATGAAAAAAATGGATATTACTCGAGGAGATTTCAAGTGAAATATAGTGGGATTTGTGAAATACCGTACTTAAACGGAAGTTTATGTTGAATAAGAACGATGAAAAGCTATGCTGCGTAGCCAACAATACTGTTCATAGGGATATTCACCTACTGTCACGATAACTAAGCCTAGTCCCTAATCCCTTTTGAACGATAAGGAGGGATTGGGCTTTTTAACTTAAAATCGTTGATGTTCTTATTTTCGTAAACGCACGTTGACTCAAGTGTAAATATCCGTGACTAGCACTTGTTTTACGGGGGTAATTTCATAGTTAGGAAGGATGAGTTTCGTCATAGACGGGGCTCTTGAGGGGTGATTCAACCGTAAATGAGAGTTACTGGGTTATGTTGAAGTGCAAGAAAAACTTAAATGATCTAATAAAAAGAACCAAAGATTTATCATCTCGGGTTCTGTAAATATGTACAATTATAGTTTCGAATAGATTTTGTCGTACCTAGGTACGAGTAATCCCTATTCTAAATAAAGTCGGCGAACCTTGGTTCGAAAACTATTATTATATTTCTACCCTAGTACATACAAATCTAAATGTCAAGTAGGTGAAGGGTCATGAAAAGATCTGTTCAAAGTATATCAGTGAATATCTTTTTGATGAAAGTGGTACCAAATCCGTTAAGCTTACTTTAATGAATGGTCTTTTTCTCATATAGAGGTCATCTTATCAATACACTTCAGTTGTAATAGAACAATTAAGGAGAGAAAAGGGTGCCGAAACTTAGAACGATGTATGTAATAAAAGAATACACACCATGTCCCACAAAAGAAAACGATGAAATATTTCCCAACGGTGTCTTTCACTTTAATATTTCTAACATAGTAAAAGACATTTATTCGGGAAAGTTGCTAGTATACGAAGAAAACATTAATGTAAAAGAATGGTTCTGTTCGCATTTACATAGTACAGCTTTGGATGAAAATCATTTGCCAACGGTTGATATAGAAAGACCTATTATTCAAGCTGAGATAAGACCGAATTTCTTTTCTATAATAGATGGAAATCATCGAATTGAAAAAGCATATCGTACAGGGGTACCGTCTATACGTTCTTATAAAATAGTAGGCGAGCAATTAATCCCCTATATCATTACCACACACGGCTACCGCACATTTGTAGAATATTGGAATTCAAAGTTATAAGTATAAATGATTTAGATTGATCAAAAGCCGGGAGGGAAAGATTATGCTAGTGAAACTAGAAGACATATTAGAAGGAATGGAAATGCAATCGGAGGAGAGTCATGCTTATCTTAATCTTGAAACAGGAGAAGTCGTTTATGTTTCAAGAGAGGCACTACTTATAGCGGAAGATGGTGAAGAGTATGATCATTTACCTGTTTGGCAACAAGAGGAAGCACAGCAAGCATATGAAATAGTCGAAAGTTTTGGTAAGTATGTAACTCTTCCTACAAGCTTTGATATACATGAATATGACATGCTAGAGAGGTTTTGTTACAGTCTTTCTGATGAAAAAAAACAAGACTTGTTGCTTCATGCTATAAGAGGAAAGGGAGCATTTCGACGTTTTAAAGACACTCTACATAGGTTAGGAATGATTCAACAATGGTATGAGTACCGTGATGAGAGGTACAAAGAATTAGCAAGAGAGTTTTGTCAAAGTAATAAGATTGACTATATTGAAGAGTAGTGTGCAACTTAAAGAACCTTTGTGAGATTGATAAATAAAATAATTTACAACTACCTCATCCTTCCATTCTCTTGAAAAAATAACGAAAGCACAGTCCCATATTAATTTTGACCCAATGCCGTTTAAATACGGTATTTTTTGTATTAGAAAACGGTTAGTTTAATTCCTTGAATGCTCGTGAATGTTCTAATACATGAGAAAATTAATGCAGTATATCGATATATTATCGAAAAATTAAGGGGTAGTGACAGGGACTTTTGTTATAAAGGGAAATTTCCTGATTTGTCCGTTGCATAAAAGGAATAATATTGTGATTGAGATTTTCTAAGAATACCTTATGGTAAAATAAAGTAATTAAGTTTTGGAGGTGGCATTATGAAGTGGGAAGAGGTTCAAAAGATTTATCCCGATCAATATGTATTACTAAACATTTTAGAGTCACATATTGATGGGGATAAAAAGTATGTTGATGAAGTAGCTTTAATTAGACCTATACCTGACGCGCAAGAAGCCACAAATGAATTACTCCGAGCAATGCCAGGAACACTTGTGTACCATACGAAAAACGAGGAAATTGTAATTGAGATTAGACGGCGAGCAGCCTTTAGAGGAGTCTCAACATGAAGATAGATTTTGTTGATGATCTATTGCAAACATCGTTAACAATAACAGATTTTATACTTTAATGATATTCTTGCGTATCATAAAGATCTGAGAGAAGCAATCATCAAAAATAAAGGCCTATATACTTACGCATAGGCCTTTGTTGCTGTAGAGGGACGAAGATTTCTGGTTCTACTGTATTGAATAAGCAGGGAGATTTCAAACAATCTTACACCTTAATAGCAATCGGATTTCTTTTCTCAAAAGAGAAAATATAGTTAAAACCACATTCTTTTGCTAGTTCAATTCCTTCTTTTACATATGATCCAATTGAATCGGATTCATGAGAATCTGAACCTATAGTCAAGATCTCTCCTCCTAATTTTTTGTATAGTTTAATTACGTCAATTGATGGCAACGTTTCATTTAAAGAAGTTCTAAGCCCAGATGTATTAATTTCAATACCAATATTTCTTTCGACTATTTTAGATAAAATAACTTCTATTATCTCTCTGTGCTCGATGAAATTGTATGTTCCATACACTTTATGAGCATAGCGTTTCATTAAATCTAAATGGGCGACTATGTCTATATCAGCCTCCTTAACCATCTCATAAACTTCTTGAAAATATTCCATATATGCGTTTTCCTGTTGCACCTCTAAGCGCTTTCGTAATTTATTATTACTAATGTTATGAACAGAGCCTAAAATGACATCAAGTTCTAATGGTTTTAATGTTTTAGAGTATTGTTCTTTTAACAAATGAGGTTCACAAATTTCAATCCCTTTCTTGATCTTAATTTGCCCTTCAAACTTGAGCTGGCACGACTTTAAATCAGAAAGGTAGTTGTTAAAATCTATATGACCATACGTAGGTGTTTTAGGATTAAGGGAAAAGTGTTCAGTAAAGCAAATTTCATTAATCCCTTTTCCGATTGCAGCTTTACAAACCTCTTCCATAACAGCTTGGGAATCAAATGAATGATTCGTATGATTATGGAAATCTAAAAAATACATCACCTAAATTACCTCCTGTGTTATAAGCCTTTTAATCTTTTAAGTGTTATAACTCTAATATACAATGAAGAAAAGCTCAATACTTTATTCAGAAAATTTCAATAAGTCACATTTGTTCATGAGTGAAGTTGCAACAGCTTGTTATATTTAAGCGCTTACATATTTGCTATAGTTTAATTACAGAAACATACTTCAAGATTTAAGAGGATTAAGTAAGTACTAATTAAAATAAATACCAAATTGCAATTTCGAGTGCCTTACAGCCTAATCCTTTATTTAAGTGAATCTCTTTGCAGGGAGGGAAGAATGAATAGTCTAACGAAGCGCCAAAAAAAGTTAGTTAACTTATTAGTTAGTGAATCTGATTATAAAACGATTGAATTCTACTCTAAAAAAATGGGGGTTTCTGAAAGAACCGTTCATAACGATTTAGGGAATATAAAATTGTTTCTACATGATCAAAATATAGTGCTTCAAAAGAAGCCAGGTTCAGGAATTAAGTTAAATGCTAATCAAGACGAAAAGATATTGATAATTAACGGTGTGAATGAGAATAAGGAAAATTTTGACCCTCTATCAATAGAGATGAGAAGAATTAATATTTTTTCAAAACTTTTTTACTCACAGCAAACACTATCACTTCAAAAGCTTTCTGAGGAATATATGGTAAGCAAAACATCGATTGTGAAAGATTTAGATAAAATCGAGGAATGGATTAATCAATTTGGAATCAAACTTGTTCGAGATCGCGAAGGTACAAGAATAGTAGGGAATGAAATAGCAATTAGAAACGCAATAGCTAACATTGTTACTAATTTGTTGGCGATAGATTTTAAGGAAGAAGATAAAGAACAGGGTATTAAAAGTAGGTTAGATAGATCTTCATATTTAGGGTTATCTAAAATGTTTGATAAACAAGAAATAACAACCGTGGAAACTATGATCGCTAAAGCAGAAAAAAAGCTAAAGTATAAAATAAGCGAGCCGTATTATACAAATTTATTAACCCATATTCTTATCTTATTAAAAAGAGTAAGAAGTGGTAATCAACTTTATGCAAATAAGAGGCAAGTGAAAATAGGTGAACATCTATCAACGGAAACTTATTTAATTGCAGAGTCTATGGCTCGTCAAATTAGCGAGGAGTTTCAAATTGAGGTAATACAAAGTGAAATTATTTATATCAATCAATATTTGATGAGTTCAGGTGTTGAAAAAGAAATGTTAATCAATAACACGCAACAGTTTATCGATAATGTCGATGATCATATTAAAAATTTAGTTGATGAATTAATATCACTTTCTTCTAAAACTTCAAATATTGATTTAAGTAATGACCAAGAACTTTACCTAGGTTTACTTATGCACTTCAAGCCAATGGTCAATCGGTTGAAATATTCAATCAAAATTAACAATCCATTACTGGAGGAGATAAAAAGTGAATATTCGGCAACATTCGGACTTACATGGCTCGTTTGCTCTAACCTAGAAACTAGATATGGGTTAAAAGTGAATGAGGATGAAATTGGATATATTGCTCTTCATTTTCAAGCAGCTTTTGAAAGACTTGTGACGGCCAAAAAAGTTATTGTTGTCTGTCCAGGAGGAATGGGGACGTCTCAATTAATAGCCAATCGAATAAAGAGATATGTTCCACAAGTAGAAGTTAAAGAAGTAGTATCAATCAGTCACATAGAAAAAATAAATACAGATGATATTGATTTTATCATTTCTACCGTTCCTTTAGAAATAGATGCAAAACCAGTCATTGTCATCTCATCGTTGGTAAGTAAAACGGACATTAAAAATATCAATAATTTCTTTTCAGACTTTCTATTTACTACTCATAACAAAAAAATCAGTTGTTCCAATTTGGTGAAAGTAGTAGATAAAGATCTCATATACACAGAGTTAGATTTTGATAATAAACAAGATATTTTAGATTTTCTGTGTGAACAACTTGAAAAAAGAGGCTATGTGAATAGTGAATTTAAAGAATCTCTATTAAAGAGGGAGAACATAGCTCCTACATCACTTGGAAACTGCGTAGCGATTCCACACGGTGGCTATGAAAATGTGAATACACCAAAAGTGGTTATAGCTGTTCTAAATAATGATGTTAATTGGGGGAAAGATCCTGTAAAAATTATCTTTCTAATAGCCATGAATTTTAAAGAAGATGTAAGTGTGAAACACGTGTTATCAGACCTATATCAAGTATTCGATTCTGAATCAATGCTAGAAGAAATAGCGAATTGTAACAATGCGGATCAAGTGTTTCAGTTAATAAGGAGTGGAGAATATGGTCATTAACAGAAAGTTAGTCTGTCTAGATTTAAAAGCGAAAGATAAATTAGAAGCTATTAATGAATTAGGAGAGTTAGCGTATTCTATTGGGCGTGTTAAATCCAAAGATAAATATATAGAAGCTGTGATGAAAAGAGAAAGTGACTTTTCTACTGCTGTTGGCTATTCGATCGCTATTCCCCATGGAAAGTCAAATGAAGTAATAGAACCGTTTGTCGCGTTTGGTAGATTAAATGAAGGTATCGTATGGGAAGGGCCTGAGGCCCAAGAGGTGCGATTAGTTTTTTTAATAGGGGTCCCAGAGCACCATAGTGGGAATGTGCATTTACAAGTTTTAGCTAATATCAGTAGAAATCTTATGGATGCAAATTTCCGGAATCAGTTATTAACAGCTGGAAGTATTGATGAGGTCTCATCCGCGCTCCAAGCTGTTGAAATACAATAAAAGTGAAAAAGAGGAGATGGGAATAATGAATATTGTAGGGATTACGGCTTGTCCAACGGGAATTGCACATACATTTATGGCTCAATCGGCATTGGAGAAAACAGGAAAACAATTAGGACACCAAATTACTATTGAAACACAAGGTGCTATGGGGATTGAAAATGAATTAAAGAAAAAAGCCATTGCTGAAGCTGATGTTGTTATACTTGCTGTTGGTTGTTTAATAGAGAAAAAAGAGAGATTTGAAGGGAAAAAAGTACTGGAGGTTGGAGTTCAAGCTGCTATTTCGCATCCAAAGAAAGTGATTGAAGATGCTCTGAAATTAGTAAATAGCTAGGAAAGAACCTAATTAATTATAAAGGGGGAGAACAAATGAAAGAGGTGTTAAAACAGGTAAGGGATTACTTAATGTCAGGTGTATCTTACATGATCCCTGCTGTAGTTGTCGGTGGAATCTTTATTGCTGCTGCTCTTGCGACTGGAAGTCCTGGAGAAAGTGGAATGGAAGTAACAAGTCCTTTCATGGAAAATATATTATTGCTTGGTGTAGCGGGATTTACAATGATGGTGCCTATATTAGGTGGTTATATCGCTTATGGGATTGCGGGCAAACCCGCTTTAGTTCCAGGTATGATAGCAGGGTACGTAGCGAATATGCCTATTGGTGATTCTGAAGTAAAAGCAGGGTTTTTAGGAGCAATAATTCTTGGATTATTTGCAGGATTTATTGTTAAATGGATAAAGACTTGGAAGGTACCTAATATCTTAAGACCAGTAATGCCAATATTTATTATCCCAATTGTGAGTGTAGGAATTGTTGGTTTAACGTATCTTTACCTTCTGGCAAAACCGATGGGTATGATGATGACGAGTATGACAGAAGGTCTGTTAGGGATGACAGATGGTAGTTTAGTTCTTTTAGCTATCATTTTAGGATTTATGATTGCATTTGATATGGGAGGACCTGTTAATAAAGTTGCATGCTTATTCGCTTTTGGATTAATGGCAGAGGGTGTGTATACGATAATGGGTATCATTGCCATTGCAATATGTACTCCGCCACTTGGGATGGGGCTAGCAACTTTGCTAAATAAGAAAAAATATAGTGCTCAGGAAAAAGAAGCTGGTAAAGCTGCATTAGCGATGGGGACTATAGGGATAACCGAAGGTGCCATCCCATTTGCAGCGGCGGATCCATTACGAGTTATACCTTCAATCATGATAGGTTCTGCTACTGGTGCGGTCATTGGGGCGTTAGCAGTTGTAAATAACTATGCACCGCATGGAGGACCAATTGTATTACCAGTTATCGACAATCGACTTTGGTACGTTATAGCTATTTTAGCAGGTACAACTGTAACCGCTTTACTAGTAAATGCTCTGAAAAAAGAAAAGTCAAATGATTTATCGAATGAAGAAGTAGCGTAATGACCCTTTTTAAAAGCTAAACTGATGAACAATATGTGAAAAGCATATTGTTCATTCTATTTAAAGCTTGAGTACACAATTAGAGGAGGAATAATCATGCAAAAAGTTAACATTAATGAACTAGTAAAGGGAATGCTCTCATTACAAGATCAAGGAGAGTACGTAACGGCTTTAGGGATTGGACCGATGTCATCAAGTTTACTACAAGCGAGTTTTGAACTTGCAAAAGAAAAAGATTTTCCATTAATGTTTATTGCAAGTAGGAACCAAGTGGACTCAATGGAACTTGGTGGAGGGTACGTTTGTAACTGGGACCAAGCATCTTTTGTAGGGGCGATTGCCGATACATCCAAAAAGGTAGGGTTTGATGGGTTATATTACGTATGTAGAGACCACGGTGGTCCTTGGCAAAGAGACAACGAAAGAAATGCTCATTTAGATGAGAGTATAGCCATGGAGCTTGGAAAACAGTCGTATATTGAAGATATGAAACAAGGTTTTGATCTTCTTCATATTGATCCTACTAAGGATCCATTTGAAATGGGTAAAGTAATTCCTATGGAGACAGTTTTACAAAGAACAATCGAACTGATTGAATTCTGTGAAAATGAAAGAAAGAAACTAGGTTTACCTGAAATTGGCTACGAAGTTGGGACCGAGGAAACAAATGGTGGGTTAACTTCTACAGAAACGTATGAAACTTTTATAAAGAATTTGAATAAAGAACTAGAAGCTCGACAATTACCTACTCCAACGTTTATTGTTGGCCAAACTGGAACATTAGTTAAAAAGACAGAAAACGTCGGTAAATTTAATGGGGAGAGTGCAAAACAATTAGCGGATATCGCAAAGAAATATGGTGTCGGGTTAAAAGAACATAATGGTGATTATATTGACGACCATATTTTGCTCCAACATCTCCCATTAGGAATAACAGCAACCAATGTAGCTCCATTGTTTGGAACGGAAGAAACAAGGGCTTATCTAGAACTAATCAAAGTTGAAAAACAACTAGTGGAAGTAGGATTACTTAAAGTCCCTTCAAACCTAGAACAGGTGTTAAAAATACAAGCAATTAAAAGTGAGAGATGGAGAAAATGGATGGTTGGTGAACAAACAAAATTAGGTGTTGAGGAAGTACTAAATGACCAAGAGTTGACTGATCAAATATTAGATATAGCTGGTCATTATACCTTCAATGAAGAAGAAGTAAAACAAGAAATTGAACAGCTTTTCAATAACCTTAAAGAGTGTTCAATTGATGGAGATAGATTTGTTGTAAATCGTATAAAACGTTCAATTAACCAATATGTTGAGTGTTTCAATCTAGAGGGAAGCACTACGAAAATTTTAGAACAAGTAGAATATACTTTACTTTAGACTGGTTCTAACAAGTAATATATGCTAAAAACAGATTCTGATAAAAAGCACATTAATCTGTAGATGTATAAAACCATAAAACTTAGTATTCCAATAAGTTTAGTTATAAAATAAAATCAGAAATATAATTGATAAATTATCAAGTTATATTCAAAAAAAGTAAGGTGGTTGATAATATGGTAGAAAAAGTATTTAAAGTTATTGATAAGACAGGAATACATGCGCGTCCAGCCACAATACTAGTTCAAGTTGCAAGCAAGTATAATAGCGATGTCTCACTAGAATATCACGGTAAAAGTGTAAATTTAAAATCAATCATGGGTGTTATGTCTCTAGGTATTCCGGAAGGAGCTGAGATAAAAATTGAAGGCTCAGGTTCAGATGAAGAACAAGTAATTGAAGCAATTAGTGAAGCGATGGTGGAGGAAGGATTGGCGAAGGAATATAGAAAAGTCAAATAAATAAATATAACTAATTGTTAAACTTGTATCGTTAAGAGAGTAGCTTTTTCGATAAAGTTTGAGGTACATTCCTGCTCCTGTGTTTTTTGATAGGGGGCAGGATTTTTTGTTAAATAGAAATGGAGAAAAGAAAAAAACAAAAAAACAGCTCTCAAAAAGAAACGATTCTGTTCTTCATCAATTATTAATGTATACCCAAATTTGTCCCCCTAAGCTTTCCCCTTACTACCAAACAATCGAATCTTACTTCTTACAACTTCTTTCATAGCTTTTACGGGCTGCACCTTGATAGGCTCTTGGGTCAGTTGGCTTAGGGTTGGCTTGAAGATAGTTACGTACTGCATTCGTGTAGGCTACAATATTCTCTGTATTAACGTTAATTTTGCCGATCCCTGAAGAGTTGGCTTCTCTAATTTGGTCATTTGGAATCCCTGAGCCTCCGTGCAATACAACAGGTACATCAATGGCTTGCTCAACCTTCTTAATATTATGACAACGTATTTTAGGAGTTTTTTTTATATATACCATGGGCAGAACCATTAAACATAACGGAACTAAAGCCCGCTCGTATGCAATTCATAGCAACTTCAAAACTGCTCCCATGATCCAAATGAAGAGCGACTGGAACACTTACCTGGTCTAAAACAAGTTTTGCAATGATAATGAGCTTCTCTAGTCCAATACGAGGATGCAAGGGATGCAAGGGGACGGTTCTCTTGCTTCTTTTATAGTTCTTAAATGACTTTTGGCACAACCAGCCCATGCGATATTTCGCTTGTTCCTTTTCTGGAATATAAACTTCAGGATGGCTCCAACTTTCATACCCTCAATTTCAAACGATACAGCTTTGATTTCTTCAAAAATAAGCTACTAGAAGGTCTTGCTGTAATCAAAAGCTAAAATTTCTGTAAATACTGTAATAAAATGTAGAAATCTACCATAAAAGATAGTGAGGGTTTTTATTTGGGAGGTTATTATGCCAAAAAACTATCGTCTAGAACCTGGATATATTACAGTTCCCGAGGCCAATAAAGTTGTCCTAAATATGCTTCGAATTACTAATCAAGACGAAACATCTCATTACAAAAAAATACTGCAAGGAGCAAAAGAGGGATTATATGGTGGAAAGAAACATGGGGCACGAATGTATCAGGTTCGCTTAAAGGATATTAAAGAATATGCGTTACAATGTTTGGAAACGGAGCAATTACAGTTATATAAAATTGAAGTTGTCAAAAACTTGAGTAAAGTTGAAGCAGAAAAACATCTTCCTGTCGTTGATAATAGTACAGCCAAGAAAATTCAATATTACTTAAAGTACCTAATGGTATATGGAATTATTACGGAAGAGATGTTTGAAGAGGGTGAAAAGAATTTGGTTTTACGATTGAAAATGAAAAGGATTAAGTTATAGACTATTTATTTTTAAAAGTACTTCAACGGGTAAAAAATCGTTATTGATAGGTGGAATTGAGCAATCGTAAATAAATAATTTACATTGTCTTAACTCACTACCCCATCATTCCACCAACTGTTTTCGAATCTCTTGACAAATAACGAAAACACAATCCCATATTAATTTTGACCCAACGTCGTATAAATAAGGCGTTTTTTTGTATTTATAAACTGTTAGTTTAAATGTTTGAATGTTCGTGAATGGTCTAATTCATGAGAAAATGGTTTGTTGAAATCTTGTACACCTGTAATTCGCTTAGGTGAGCATATTGTTCAATTCATCCTAATTAGATAATTTCCTTGTTTTTTCATTCTTTGTTGGGTAGGAATTTGAAGAAAATGTAGGAGGATGTGTAAATGTCAAGCTAACGATGTACATTTTTGATCATTTAAGAATGTACAAAATTAATCATCATCTTTTTCTAAGTGGTCTTTAATTCTGTATGATGGACCAATAATGTTAACGACTGTTGCATGAT
>NZ_JAOANA010000016.1:0-117691 GCF_032335535.1 Alkalihalobacillus sp. MEB130 | reverse complement strand
TGAACAAGAAGCATTTCAACAAACGGAAGAGTTTAAAGAAATGGCGAGGTCACGTTATAAAATAGAAGCAAAAAATAGCGAATTAAAACATCGACACGGGTTCAAAATTGCAACATCCTCGGGTCTGATTGGTATGCAAATTCAAGCTGCAACCACGATATTTGCGGTGAATATCAAGAGAATACTAAAGATTTTGAGAGAAAATGAATAGGAAAATAAAGAGGAAAAGAGGCAACTTCTCATCCAATAATGGATAGAAATTGCCTTTTTTTATTTAGCTTCTTATTAAGCAAAGAAAAACGGAAGTTTTTCAGTGGCCTCTGCTTACGCACTGTGGGGTCTCACCCTTGCCTTCGATCCCACAGTGACTCTACGTATATTTCCTCCGCAAGAATTGTGAACCGTTCGTATTCTCAGTTAAACACCTTAGTTTTGTCTCAGCCTTTTCCTTCATTTTAAACGAAGTGGGGGTGGCTTCGTACGCTGCACGTCATGAGGAGAAGAGCACTCCTCATGACTCAAAAGAAGGCAGCGACTCCGCGCACCCCTGTGTAAACATAAAGGTCAAAACCGGACCTTTTGGGAGGTGGGGGTGGCTTCGTACGCTGCACGTCATGAGGAGAAGGGCACTCCTCATGACTCAAAAGAAAGCAGCGACTCCGCGCACCCCTGTTGTAAACATAAAGGTCAAAACCGGACCTTTATGTTTACACAAACCAGCCTGCTGGTTGTGGTTTTTTGTTGCGGAAGATATGTTTGACTTCTGTGTATTCTTCTAGTCCTATATGACCAAGTTCGCGGCCGAAGCCTGATTGTTTGTAGCCACCCCAAGGCGCTTGCGCAAAGTACGGGTGGAAATCATTAATCCAAACGGTACCCATACGTAATTTTGAAGCTACCGTTTCTGCTTTTTCGATGTCGGTTGACCAAACGGCGCCTGCCAAGCCATAAATCGTGTCATTAGCTTTTTCGATTACTTCCTCTACAGTTGAGAACTTTTCAATGGTTAGTATGGGTCCAAATACTTCTTCTTGAACAATTCTCATATCAGAAGTACAGTTTGTGAAAATAGTAGGTTCATAGAAAAAGCCGTTTTGTAATTCAGGATCTTCAGGACGTTTGCCACCTAATACAAGCTCTGCTCCTTCTTGCCTACCGATTTCTACATACCTTTCTACTTTTGCACGTTGTTCTGCAGAAATAAGTGGACCACTTTGTGTTCCTTCAACAAAGCCATTTCCTAACTTAATTTTCTTAGCTTGATTAATAACAGCTTCAACAAAACGGTCATGAATACAATCTTCTACTAGTAATCGTGATCCAGCAGAACATACTTGACCAGCATGGAAGAAGACAGCATTCAAAGCCTGATCAACAGCTGTGTCAAAATCAGCGTCAGCAAAAACAATGTTTGGATTTTTACCACCTAATTCAAGGGCAATCTTTTTCACGTTACCACTTGCAGCTTGCATGATTTTCTTCCCGGTTTCAATTCCACCAGTAAAAGAAATTAAATCAACATCTAAACTAGTAGATAACTCGGCTCCTACTGTGCCACCTACCCCTAGAACAAGGTTAGCAACTCCTTTTGGAACACCAGCTTCTTCCATTAATTCAAATACTTTTATTGTCGTTAATGGTGTAATTTCACTTGGTTTAGCAACAAGTGTGTTACCTGCTACTAGTGCTGGAGCAAGCTTCCAAGATGCTTGTAAAAGTGGATAATTCCAAGGACTGATTTGTCCACAAACTCCAACTGGCTCGCGAACGACCCGGCTCTCTGAATCTGGAACTGGTGATTGAATTACTTCGCCACCATTTTTATCAGCGAGGCCAGCAAAATATTGAAATACATTTGCAATGTCATCCATATCCGCATAACTCTCAATAATTGTTTTTCCCGTATCTAATGATTCTAATTTTGCTAATTCTTCCTTATCACGGCGAATAAGTTCAGCAATTTTTTGAACAATTGCTCCACGTTCATTTGCAGGAGTGGTTGCCCAGTTTCCTTTATCAAATGCAGTACGAGCTGCTTTAATTGCTAACTGTGAGTCTTTTTCATCACCTTCAGTTACAGTTGCGATCACTTCCTGATTATATGGGTTAATGATTTCTCTTGTGTTACCTGTATGAGATTCAACCCACTGGCCATCAATATACATACGCCCAATTGCCACGTATATCGCCTCCTTATCGTTAAGTTTATTAAATTTGTTAAGAAAAAAATTAACGTTTATAATAATTCAAATTTAGCATTCTCTTGAAAACCTGTCAAAGAAAAATTTATAAAAAAATAAATTTATTTCGAAGAGGAGGTGTTGGTATGAGTGTAGATTTGGAGATTTTTTAAAAAAGAGCGTCAAATTTTTTTTGACATCTCACATTATTCAAGTAACATTAAGTTAATAAAGAAAAAAATTAATTAATTTAATATATAGACAGGAGGTGGCCTACTATGAATCAAATTGATGAAAAAGCAAAAGTAACTATAAATAGAGCAAAAGATTTAGTCATTGACTCTTTAGCGGAAACAATGGATTTATATGGAGTAACTCGAAGTGTAGGCATTCTTTATGGAACCATGTATTTTGAAAAGGATATGACTTTAGACGAAATGCGTGAAGAACTTGGGATGAGTAAACCTAGTATGAGTACGGGGGTGAAAAAGTTACAGGAATTTGACATTGTTAAAAAGACTTTTCAACGTGGAAATCGAAAACACACGTACGTAGCTGAAAAAGACTTTTTTCAGTTTTTCAACAAGTTTTTCACAAAAAAATGGGAAAGGGAAGTGAACCTTAATCTTGAAGCAATCCATCAAGCACAAAAAGTCCTTGATGAAATTAGGCAGGCAAATGATGTTGCGGAAGGTCACAAGCGAGAGGCTGAAGAGATGTATCATTTACTTGAGCAATCAAAGTGCTATTATTATTGGTTATTATCCCTTGTTGAAGGGATTCGAAACGGGGAGATTTTTAAAACATTTCCAATACCTACTGAACAATAGCATGACAACGATGGTCGTGTAGCCACCTATAAATAACTACTTAGAAATAAGTTGGACAAAGCCAAACAAAACATGAAGGTTTTAGTTTGGTTTTTTTATTCCTCCTGATATTGGCATTGGTCGTCCCTAATATTCGTCTTGTAACTAGCCCATAATAACTTTTGTCCTGAACTTTACCGTTTGGGGCATTGCTTAGGGGGTGCATTACCATCGATGGAATGTTATTCTTCATTGTTATTGTGCTTGTTGCCGTTGTAGGTGCGCTAGCCTATTTCTTTCGAAGTAGACCTGAACCGGCACCTGCATATGTTGGTCGAACAGACCTTAACCATATTAATATGAACCAGCAGTCATTTAAGGAGGAGTTTGCAATGGAAAAAGACACAAAAGAAATTATTGAAGATGTGACAGAAGAGGCAGAACTAGAGATTGGTGTAGAGTTGGATCCATTAAAAGGACATTTGGAAACAATGCAATCTACACTAAACCAACTTCAGTCTACTCAACAACAAGCGAATTCAATGATGACTTCTGGTCAAGAACAACAACAAACAAATCAACTTTTGCAACAAATGCAACAAATTAGCAGTCAAGCTCAACAACAACAACAGAAAACATTCCAAGACTTGCAACAATCCATTCAACAAGCAACACAAATGTTAGGAAGTGTAAGTCAGTCTATCCAATCCATTAATGTGCTTAACCAAATGACTCAACAAATCAATCAGTCTCAACAACAGTTGCAACAACAAACACAGCAACAACAGCAACAGCAAAATGAACTTCAAAAGCTCCAGCAGATGCAAAGCCAACAAGGGCAAAGCCAATATGGCCAAAGTATGTCACAGTCATATCAGAACTAGAAAAAAAGAAAGTACCTGTTGACCGATCGGTCAACAGGTACTTATTTTTTAACCTGCTTTTTCTGAATGTAACCATTCAACAAACTTTGAGAATTGTGTTACAAAAGGCAACATAATTATTGAACATATGACATTGAAAATGAGACTTGCATGAGCAAGTTGCATCATAGGTGATGATGTTAAACTACTTGCAAACGTACTAAGCCAACCAATTAATGGAATAAAAAGGAGAACACCGAATACATTAAGCCAAATATTCGCGTAAGCAACAAGCTTAGCGCTTCTACCTGATCCAATACTTGCTAAATAAGCCGTAACACAAGTTCCGATGTTTGCCCCTAACATAATGGCAATTCCAGCGGGAAGACCTAGTACATTATCACTCATAAACCCCATAGCAATGGCTGTTGTGGCAGTACTCGACTGAATAATTGCTGTTAAAATAGTCCCTATACCAATTCCAATTAATTGATGATCATTCGTTAAATCAAAAAAAGAGTGGATGGATGGGATAGATGAAAGAGGATAAGCCAAAGTTTCTAAGCCGTCCATTGCGATAAAAATACAGGCAAGTCCAAAGGATAAACATCCAATAGAATAGGCCTTTTTATTAGGAATCACTAAACCGATAAGACCAATTGCTAAAAGAGGCACGATCAGCATGGACAAATCTAAAGCAAGTAATTCCGTTGTCATGGTCGTCCCAATGTTTGCTCCTAAGATGATGCCAATGGAATGACGAAAGGCAAGGAGCCCTGTTGCTACAAGTCCAACCGTCATGATTATGATTGCTGAGCTGCTTTGAAGAATCGCAGTAGCAATAGCGCCAACTATAAGTCCTTTCCAAGCTGAATCGGTCAATCGATGTATGACTTCTTTAAAACGCGCTTGTCCGATCTGGAAGAGTCCTGCTCTCATCACGACCATCCCGAATAAGAATAAAGCAATAAACACAGCCAATAGTGAAAATAATTCTTTGATCACTCCGATCACCTCTCTATTCAATCTATGGACAAAGGTGATCAAGCATGACAGGAAAAAATAGAAAAAAGAAACAATTTATTTTATTCCATATGAGAAAGACAACAAACCTAGCAGATATAACTTTTCAAAGGAATAAAGACATAATTAGTACTAGTTAAACAGTGGAAACAAGGAGTACATAAACGAAAATACCTTAAATGTTTATGGTATAATAAGCGGATGATTTTAGAAGATTGTGAGGCGTACGTAAGAATGAAGGAGAAAATTATTGAAGTAAGTATTGGTTTATTTGGAAAAAATGGATTTACGGAAACATCCATACAAGATATTGTGGAGGAGCTAGGAGTAACAAAGGGAACTTTTTATTATTATTTTAAGAGCAAAGAGGAACTTTTAATGGAAATTCATCTTCGCTATATTGAAGATTTGCTAGTAAGTCAAGAGGAAATAGTAAACCAGATAGGCACACAAGAGCAAAAACTATTCGAAATGGTTTATATGCTTATGAAACATATAGAAGGGCATGGACAAAGTGCACGAGTATTCTTCCGAGAAATGCAACATCTGAATGAGAACCATTTAAAAGATATTTTTAAAAAGAGTGATCAATTTAAAGAAAATATAAAAAAAGTTATTGAGGCAGGTATAAATGAAGGCGAGTTTCGAAAAGATCTTCATGCTAATATTGTGACTCTTGCTATACTAGGGGCTGTAAATTGGAGTTATCATTGGTTTGATCCAAAAGGGGAGCTAGATGAGAAAGCAGTGTCAAAAATATACATTGATTTAATGTTAAACGGTTTAAAAGAAACAGAAAGATAGTGGAACTTGTCGTTTTTCGGTTGACCGTTTAATTTAATTGTATTATAATGCTAAGAGACGTGCACTCAGAGATAGGATGTACGTCCTGAGTTGGTTGTTTCGGAGGGAGGGAAATAAAATGGCAGAAACTCGTGTTCGCAAAAACGAATCGATTGATGCTGCACTTCGTCGCTTCAAGAGATCACTCTCTAAAGAAGGAACGTTGGCTGAGGTTAAAAAGCGTAAGCACTACGAAAAGCCTAGTGTTAAGCGTAAGAAGAAATCTGAAGCAGCAAGAAAACGTAAGTTCTAATTGAAGTGAGGGTGCTTTCATTGAATCTTCTTGAACGGTTAAATCAAGACATGAAGAATGCGATGAAGAACAAGGAAAAGGATAGACTCTCTGTCATCCGTATGGTAAAGTCATCGTTGCAAAACGAAAAGTATAAGCTCGGACGTGAGTTGACGGACGATGATAGCCTTACGGTGCTTAATCGCGAACTGAAACAACGCAAGGATTCCCTCCATGAGTTTGAACAAGCAAACCGTGAAGATTTAGCTTCCAAGTTACGTGACGAAATTGTCGTACTTGAAGACTATATGCCAGAACAGCTTTCTGAAGAAGAAGTCGCTCAAATTGTTCAAGAAACAATTGAGGAAGTAGGGGCTTCAACCAAAGGAGACATGGGTAAGGTCATGGGAGCAATCATGCCTAAGGTTAAAGGAAAAGCTGATGGTGGTCTTGTGAATCGTCTTGTGCAACAACATTTATCATAATGACACAAACGCCTCATCTCTTAAATAAGAGATGAGGCGTTTTTTGCTTTCACTAGAGCTTGAATTCGTTTTCGTGATAGAATAAAAAGGATAGGTTTAACGAAACGTATACATGAAATGAGTGAAAAAATGAAACCTTGATGAAATCTGTTTCGTAGAAGATGATAACATCGAAGAAGGGAGGGGAAATATGAGGTTAATACGTATGCGGCTTATGTGTTCTGTCTTTTTTCTTCTATTAGCAGCCTTGCTAATACCGATACAGTCTTTTGTATTTAGTGAGGAAGAGACACAAAAGGACGCGGTTGTGTATTATATCCCGGTTGAACAAACGGTGGAGCGTGGACTCGAAGCCTTTATGGCCCGGTCGATTCAAACGGCCATAGAAGATGGGGCGACTCATATTGTGTTAGAAATGGATACGCCAGGTGGTGCTGTTGACGCAGCTGGTAATATCGCTATGTTAATTCAAGAAACTGATCTTCCTATTATTACATTTGTTAGAAATAAGGCGATTTCAGCAGGGGCCTATATTGCACTGAACACCGATCAAATTATTATGGCACCTGGGGCTACAATGGGTTCAGCGGCTGTCATTGATGGAGCAGGAAACGCAGCTGATGATAAAACACAATCATATTGGTTATCAGAAATGCGGAGTGCTGCAGAGTTAAATGACAGAGATCCGCAATATGCACTAGCTATGGCTGATCAACGCATTGATTTACCTGAATTAGGGGCACCCGAAGGAGAATTGTTGACATTGACCGCACAGCAAGCCATTCAAGTAGAGTATGCGGAGGCGATTGCTTCTAACCGTACAGAACTTCTTGAATATCTTGAGCTTGGCAATGTGGAAGAGCGAGATATGGAGGTTAGTTTCTCGGAGCAAATTGCAAGATTTGTCACTCACCCAGTAGTCATTCCGATTCTGTTGTCAATAGGAAGTTTAGGACTTGTCCTTGAATTATACTCACCGGGTTTTGGTGTGCCTGGAATTATGGGGATTTCTGCCTTGTTATTATTTTTCTTTGGTCACATGTTTGCAGGGTTTGCTGGTTGGGAATCCATGATTTTATTTGTCATTGGATTTTTACTCATAATGGTTGAGATTTTTATTCCTGGATTTGGGATATTTGGCTTATTGGGGATTGGCGCGATCATTGGTGGAATGCTTCTTGCTTCATTTTCAACAGCTTCTATGTTGATCTATATTGCGATCGCACTCGTTATTTCCACGGTAGCAGCCATTTTCATCTTTAAGTACTTTGGTCACCGTGGTCCAATGAAGAAAATTGTCCA
Source organism: Alkalihalobacillus sp. MEB130 (assembly GCF_032335535.1). Classification (NCBI taxonomy): domain Bacteria; kingdom Bacillati; phylum Bacillota; class Bacilli; order Caryophanales; family Bacillaceae; genus Alkalihalobacillus; species Alkalihalobacillus sp. MEB130. The sequence goes on along the minus strand of NZ_JAOANA010000016.1, from coordinate 109,954 downwards.
TACAGCTTCAACTAACACTGAAGAGGGGTACATTTCGAATGAGACTAGAAAAGAATTAATTGGTCAAATCGGAACGACTTTAACCCCATTACGTCCTTCTGGCTCGGCCGTTTTTGAGCAAGAGCGTCTTGACGTTGTTTCCGAGGGAGGATATATTGGACAGGGTAGCAAAATTGAAGTTGTGTATACAGCTGGTTCACGCATAGTTGTGCGTGAGGTAAAAGAACAATTAAAGGAGGAGTAAAGAATGGTATTAGATGCTGGTAGTGTTACATTGTTAATTGGTTTAGCGATTTTATTAATTTTACTAGCCGTATTGTTTACATTTGTTCCAGTTATGCTGTGGATTTCTGCTTTAGCTGCAGGAGTTCGAATTGGAATCTTTGAGTTAGTTGGAATGAGGTTACGTCGTGTTATCCCTGCAAGAGTTGTAAATCCATTAATTAAAGCGGTGAAAGCTGGTCTGGATCTTAGCACATCGAAGTTAGAGGGCCACTACTTAGCTGGTGGTAACGTTGACCGCGTAGTTAACGCTTTGATTGCTGCGCAACGAGCGAATATTGAATTAAGCTTTGAGCGTGCAGCAGCAATTGACTTAGCTGGTCGTGACGTACTGGAAGCAGTTCAAATGAGTGTTAATCCTAAAGTAATTGAAACGCCTTTTATTGCAGGTGTTGCGATGGATGGAATTGAAGTTAAAGCAAAAGCACGTATTACAGTTCGAGCTAACATTGACCGTTTAGTCGGGGGTGCTGGTGAAGATACGGTTATTGCGCGTGTTGGTGAAGGGATTGTTTCTACAATTGGTTCGGCAACCAATCACAAAAAAGTGTTGGAAAATCCAGATATGATTTCTCAAACGGTTCTTTCAAAAGGATTGGATGCAGGTACCGCATTTGAAATTCTTTCAATTGATATTGCAGATATTGATATCGGCAAAAACATTGGAGCTGAATTGCAAACGGATCAAGCGGAAGCTGATAAGAAAATTGCTCAAGCAAAAGCAGAAGAGCGTCGTGCAATGGCTGTAGCGAAAGAGCAAGAGATGAAAGCGAAAGTTGAAGAAATGCGTGCGAAGGTTGTGGAAGCAGAGGCTGAAGTTCCGATGGCACTTTCTGAAGCTTTACGTCAAGGAAACATGGGTGTTATGGATTATATGAACTATCAGAATGTAATGGCTGACACGGATATGCGTGATTCCATTAGTAAAGCAACTGATGGAGATTCAGGCAACAAAAAGGGTGAATAATCATGATTCCTCCCCTAAAAATGAAAGGAGGAGATGAATGTGCCTTTAGAAAACTTACTTGAGTTTATTGCTCAAAATTTTATCTTTGTTGCTGTTCTTATTGGTGGTCTTATTAGTATGTTCGGTCGTATGGCTGGTGGTGGGCAAGAGCAACAGGAAAAACGTCGAAACACTAATCAAAGACCAAGACAGCCTCAGCAACAGGAAGAGCAAGTGGATTGGCGTGATATCTTCAAACAAGAAGAGATGAAGCCAGAACCACAGCCACAGCCTGTCCAAGCTCAAACAATTGAACAACCACAGCTCGACGTCCCACTCGAAAGGGATCTAAGGGAGCAAGAGCTCCGAGATCGATATGATGAATTACGTAAAAAAAGAGAAAAAAATCCTGAGTGGAATCGCAAAAAGCGTGAGGAAACAACAAAGGTCTCAAGAGACAGGGAAGGACTTGACCTTCAGTTGAACCGTTTATCTAATCAAGAAGCGATGAAAGCTGTGGTATGGTCTGAAATTCTTGGTCGACCGCGAGCTCGTCAACCACATAATACGTTTGCAAGAAAACGTTAAAGAAGCTGTGCCTACTTGGCACTGCTTCTTTTTTTTGTATTGAAAACGATTCGTTGTGATATCAACTGACCATTGATCATAAAGATTAGAGGAGAGGGGGTTCACTTATGAAAAAGATGAGACAGCAAATGAAGAACTGGATGACTAAACAACTGCAATTGCCTGCGGATGTCATGATGGACCTGCCGCGTATTACAATGATTGGCCAGTTGCATATATACATTGAAAACCATCGTGGTGTTCTAAGATTTTCAAATCAGGAGCTTCGTTTATTACTAAAGCACGGACAATTATTGATAAAAGGTGATCATTTTGTCATAAAAACAATATTACCTGAAGAGCTTCTGCTTGAAGGGCGAATTGATCAAGTACTCTATCTAGACGATTCACGTACATAGCAGACGATTAAGTATATGTATGTTTTAAAGGGGGAAAAACTACAATGAAGAATAATTGGACTAACCATTTACATGGCTATGTGCGAGTGAGGATAGATGGTGATTATCCAGAGAGGTTTTTAAATAGGTGTATTGAAGAGGAGATTTCAATATGGCAGATAAAGAAGATTGGTGATAATCGTATTGTCTGTTATATGAATGTAGAAGATGCCAAGCGGATTCGACCTCTTCTTAGAATGACAAACTGTAAAGTATCCTTTATCCAGCGAAATGGTGTGCCGTTTTTGATAAGGCGAATGATCGTTCGTTCTGGGTTCATCGCTGGTCTTGCAAGTTTTTTAGTTATTATGTTTATCCTCTCAAATATGGTTTGGGGGGTTGAAATTAAGGGGGCTTCTCCCCAAGTAGAACATGAATTAAGACAAGTTGTAACAGAAATGGGGATAAAAAGAGGAGCTTTTCAATTTTCCCTTCCGAGTGTCGAACTGATTCAAAGAGATGTTACAGAATTAGTTCAAGGTGCAACATGGGTTGGTGTGAGGCAAAAAGGGACGACCTTCGAATTTGAAGTAGTGGAGCAACAACTCCCAGAAGAAGCAGAAAGGTATAGTCCAAGGCATTTAGTAGCAACAAAAAAAGCAATCATTCATAAAATCTTCGTTGAACATGGCCAAGCTATTGTAAAACCAAATGATTTTGTACAAAAAGGAGATCTTCTTGTTTCTGGCTATATTGGCAAGAAGGATGCAGAAGATGAGGAAAAGGAGTTAGTCCCTGCTCAAGCAGTCGTTCTTGGTGAGATCTGGTACCAGTCTACCGTTTCGGCATCTTTAGATACACTTTTTACAACATTAACTGGTGAAAAAAAATCAAAGCATTATATATCGCTATCTGGATTTGATATTCCTATTTGGGGGTTTGGTTCTATTCCTTTTGAAGAATCAGCTGAGTCTTTACATGAAAGACCATTCAGACTTTTTAACTGGTCTTTGCCGATTACGTATAAACGAAATGATTATCTTGAAACCAAACGACATGAACGTTCGTATACAAAAGAAGAAGCCGTTCGCGCCGCTCGGGAGCGAGCTCGTGTTGAATTAATAAATGATTTGCCACATGATGCTGAAATCATTGGCGAAAAAGTTTTGCACGAAGCAGTTGAGAATGGTAAAGTAAACTTACGGATACATTACCAAGTAATAGAAGATATCACATCGGAGCAACCGATTATTCAAGGAGATTGAGTCTATTGTCAGAAACGAAAACAGTACAGTTAGAAGTCAAGAATGCCAATGAGACACAAGCTCTTATTGGTCCTAATGACAGACATCTGAAGCGAATAGAAGAGCATCTTGATGTATCATTAGTCACCCGTGGTGAGGAAGTTGTTGTAACGGGAGATAGTAGCAAGATAGAGATCGTTCGCCAAATAATTTCAACTTTAATACAATTAATACGAAAAGGGATTTCTATTTCTGAAAGAGATGTTGTTTATGCTGTTCAATTAGCAGAGAATAATCGTCTTGAAGAGTTACTTGAGCTGTATGATGAAAAAGTGGCAACGAATGCTAAGGGAAAACCCATTATTGCCAAAACACTTGGACAACGTCATTATGTGTCTGCATTGAAGAGAAAAGATATGGTGTTTGGAATTGGACCAGCAGGGACAGGAAAAACCTATTTATCTGTCGTCATGGCTGTGACGGCTTTAAAGGAAGGCCATGTGAAACGAATTGTTTTAACCCGTCCTGCTGTTGAAGCGGGTGAAAGTTTAGGGTTTCTTCCTGGAGACTTAAAGGAAAAAGTAGATCCGTACTTGCGTCCTCTTTATGACGCATTGCATGATGTATTAGGGATGGAGCAAACGGTTCGATTAATGGAACGTGGCACGATTGAAGTTGCACCACTTGCCTATATGCGTGGTCGGACTTTAGATGATGCCTTTGTCATATTAGATGAAGCACAAAATACAACAAGAGAACAAATGAAGATGTTTATAACAAGACTTGGGTTTGGATCAAAAATGGTCATAAATGGGGATCTAACTCAAATTGATCTGCCACGCGGGAAAAAATCGGGTCTAAAAGTTGCTATTGAAATTTTGGACAAAGTGAAAGATATTGCTTTTATCTACTTGCAACAATCAGATGTTGTTCGTCATACCCTTGTACAACAAATTTTGCAAGCGTATGAAAAACAAGATGCTGAGCAGAAGGAGCAGAGCGAAAAGTCGTAGCTCTTTGTGGAAATATGCCTACCTTAGGAGGTATGGATATGAGGAGGTTGTCTCAAATTAAAGTTTCTGACCCCCCGAGCACACAATTAGGAGTATGCATGGAGACAGTATGCAGATTCATTATTGTATCTCGTTGGGATGGACAGATCTTTCTGAGGCGGCCTCCTTGCTTTTCATTAAAAAGTGGAAGGGAATGAGGTGAATCATTTGAAGAGGAGATCATCCATTGATCAACAAAAGTGGTGGAAGCGGCTACGTGATCATCAATACATACGAGGAATACTTTTTTTTACTGTGGGAGTCATTTTATACATATTGTTATTAGGGAATATTATTCCTGAAACTTTGGATGTACGCCTTTCGCAAATTGCGGATAAAGATATTCGGTCCCCGATTACAATTGAGCATCAAACTGCTACTGAGGAAAGGCGAAGTGCGGCTGTAGATGAAATTGGACCAGTCTATGATTTGAAAAGAGAATATGCCCAAAATCAAGTTAAAAAAGTGGATGATATTTTCGATCTAGTTAATCAAATTAAAAATGAAGAACCAGACCTTAACGAAGTAGGAGAAGATACAAGTGAGGAAGATATTTTAGAATGGCGCGTTGAACATGTGAAAGATGTTTTATCTTTACGAAGGAACAATGGCATTACGGATCAGACGCTTATCACATTATTAGAAGCGTCGGATTCACAATTACAAATTGCAAGAGAGACTACAACAAATGCTGTTCACGAAGTAATGAGTGAGCGAATTTCTATTCGTGAATTAGCGGATGCAAAACAAGAAGTGAGCAACCAAATCGCCATATCAACGGTAACGAGTCGTTTATTAGATGCGATGATGGAAGTTGCTCAATTTGCGATCATTCCCAATTATATATATGATGCTAATGCAACAGAACAAGTAAGACAAGAAGCTGCTGAAAGTGTTGAACCTGTTTTAATAAGGGAAGGTCAATTGCTTGTAAAAGAAGGGGAAATGATTACTCATGACATCTATGAACAGCTTCGTATTGTCGGGTTATTAGATGGCTCCTTTAATATTTTTCCATATATCGGACTAGTGTTGCTCGTTTTACTTATTATGGGTATGTTGGCTTACTATGTAAATGAAGCGCAAACTTCAGTTCAGAAAAATAATAGTCACCTATTAATGTTCATGTTAATTTTTATTGTAACGGTGGTTATTATGAAAATAACGAGTCTTCTAGAAGGTCTAGAAATTCAAGGGATTGGTTTTGTTGTACCTGTTTCAATAGGAGCGATGCTAATAACATTGCTAATTCATACTCGCCTCGCATTATTTACTGGTATTATGTTTGCCGTAATTGGCAGTATTATGTTCAATAATGAGACAGTTGGGACGTTTCATTTTACGTATGGTTTTTATATATTATTTAGTTCTTTTGCAGGTGCCTATTTTTTAGATAAGTCAAATCGGATCTCTAGAATTCTTCGTGCCGGATTGTTTGTTTCGGCTATTAATATCGTAGCCATTGTTGCGCTCCTGTTTATGAAATCCGTCCAAAGCGGCTGGTTTGAAATTGGGATGCATGTTGGATTTGCGTTTCTATCTGGTTTTGTAGCAGCGGTTTTAACAATTGGTTTATTGCCGTTTTTCGAAGCAGGATTTGGCATTCTGTCAACATCAAGACTAATTGAGCTTTCAAGCCCGAACCATCCACTCTTACGGAAGATTTTAGTAGAAGCTCCAGGTACGTATCATCATAGTGTTGTTGTGGGGAACTTGGCTGAAGCTGCTTGCGAAACAATTGGAGAAAATGGATTATTAGCACGTGTTGGTTCTTATTATCATGATTTAGGGAAGACGAAAAGGCCTCATTTCTTTATCGAAAATCAAATGAGGATGGAAAATCCACATGATAAAATTTCTCCTCAGTTAAGTAGAACGATTATCATTGCACATCCTTATGATGGAGCTGATTTATTGAGGGAATACAAAATGCCTAAAGAAATTATCGATATTGCTGAACAACATCATGGTACAACTTTATTAAAATATTTTTATCACAAAGCTAACCAAGATGCGGAACAGCCAATACCAGAAGCACAATTTCGCTACCCAGGTCCCAAAGCGCAGACAAAAGTTTCGGCTATTGTCGGAATTGCAGATAGCGTAGAGGCAGCTGTGCGGACGATACAAAAGCCAACTCCAGACAAAATTGAAACGCTCGTGCGAAAAATTATTCAAGATAAACTAGAAGATGGCCAATTTGATGAGTCTGATTTAACATTAAAAGAATTAGATCAGATCGCAGTATCTATTCTTGAAACATTAAAAGGAACCTTCCATCAAAGAATTGAGTACCCAGAGGATGTAAAAGGAAAGGGAGAAAAAGCATGAATGTAATCGTCGATTTTAATGATGAAACAAATAGTATAACGGAAGAACAACAAAAGTTGATAGAGTCTGTTATTTTAAAAACAGCTGAGCTAGAACAATTAACGGGTGACATTGAAGTATCGGTTTCGGTTGTAGATGAGCAGCGAATACAGGAAATTAATAAAGAGTATCGTGATAAAGATCAACCAACCGATGTTATTTCATTTGCTTTAAACGAACAAGAAGAGGATGAACCTGAGTTTGTCTACTCTGAGGATATGCCTAACATTCTTGGAGATATCATTATCTCTTCCCCTCATATAACAAGGCAGGCAATGGAGTATGGTCACTCTTTTGAACGGGAATTAGGATTTTTAACGGTTCATGGAATGTTACACTTGCTAGGCTACGACCATATGACAGAAGCCGATGAGAAGGAAATGTTCTCAAGGCAGGAGGACATTTTGGCAGCTTATGGGCTTACAAGATAGAAATAAGAGAGGGTTTAAACGTTTACTCAGGTCATTTTCCTATGCTTCTCAGGGGTTCGGCTACGTCGTAAAAAATGAACAAAATATGCAAATTCATTTGGTTGTTGCAACGATTACTTTACTAGCTGCCTTTTTGTTGGATTTTCCAGTCACTCATTGGTTATTATTACTAATAGTGATAGCTGGAATGTTTGCTTTAGAAATTATGAACACGGCGATTGAACGAACGGTCGACTTAGTAACAGAAGAGTTTCACCCTTTAGCTAAAAGGGCAAAAGATATTGCGGCAGCTGCCGTCTTTGTGTACTGTTTGTTTGCTGTTATAATTGGCTGCATTCTATTTATTCCTGCATTACTCGCACTGTTTTAGAAAAGGTTGAGAGGAGTCTCCTCTATATGTGGAAAAGATTTCAAAAAAATATTATTGCAGGCATTATCTTTTTGTTACCTGCGATAGCAACGATTTATGTAATACAATTTTTATTTGGATTAATCGATGCATTTCTCGGATCTTTTATAACAGATGTATTAAAAGCGTTGAATATCATTACTACGGAAGAAGGCCGGATATACTTTCTTGGTGTATATACACCTTTTTCTGAACGTCTACTAGGAATTGGTTTTGTCTTAACAATTTTACTAATTACATGGGTTGGAGCGATGCGAATTCAAGGGAAAGGTCATAAAATATTCGGTACGATTGATCGTTCTTTTCGTAAAATTCCAATTGCCAATTCCATTTATACATCTGTAGAACAAGTTATTCATGCTTTTGCACAAGAACGTTCTTCTTTTAAAAACGTTGTGCTTGTAGAATATCCAAGGAAAGGCCTTTATACGGTTGGTTTCCAGACAGGGGAGTCAAAAGGAGAAGTGCAAAGAGTTACCTCTAGAGATTGTATTAACGTGTTTCTACCAACCACACCTAACCCAACCTCTGGGTGGCTTGTCCTTGTACCAAGGGATGATGTGATTGTATTAAACATGACGGTTGAACAAGGGTTAAAATTTATTATTTCTGGAGGGGTTGTTGTACCGCCCGATCCAGAAGCTATTGTAGATAAAATGGAAACTGAATACGATGAGCAGGAAATGGTCGTTCATGTACGCTCAAGAAGAAAGGATGAGGACCTTGAATAAAGAAGAATTAATAGTTGAAGCTAAGCGGGCGCGAGAAAAAGCGTATGTTCCGTATTCGCATTTTCCTGTAGGTGCAGCTCTACTTATGGGGAATGGCGAAGTTTACCGAGGTGCTAATATTGAGAATGCTTCATTTGGGCTAACTAATTGTGCTGAACGGACAGCTTTATTTAAAGCTTATTCAGATGGAAATTGTGACGTGAAAATGATAGCAGTCGTAGCAGGAACAGACAGGCCAGTATCACCCTGTGGTGCATGTCGTCAAGTAATGGCCGAGCTATGTTCCAAAGATACACCCGTTATCTTAACAAATTTAAAAGGTGATATTACAGAAATGACGGTAGAAGAATTACTACCAGGAGCATTTACAGCGGAGGATATGGATGAATAACGAAAAAGGATTTAAGTCAGGATTTGTTTCTATTATTGGTCGACCGAATGTTGGGAAATCAACGTTGTTAAATCATGTGATTGGACAAAAAATTGCGATTATGTCAGATAAACCGCAAACAACAAGGAATAAGATTCAAGGTGTTTATACAAGCAATGAATCTCAAATTGTTTTTATTGATACTCCAGGGATACATAAACCCAAGCATAAACTTGGTGACTTTATGATGAAGGTAGCACAAAATACATTGCGTGAAGTAGATTTAGTTCTATATGTTGTAGACGCAACGGAAGCTTTTGGATCAGGAGAAGAGTTTATAATAGAACGTTTGAAAGATACAACCACTCCTGTGTTTCTTGTTATAAATAAAATTGATAAAATTGCACCAGATGATTTGCTAGGTGTTATTGAAACGTATCGTACAAAATATGATTTCAAAGAAGTGATCCCTATTTCGGCGTTACAAGGAAACAATGTTCCAACCTTAATGGAGCAAATTACAGAGTACTTAGAAGAAGGACCGCAATATTATCCGAGTGATCAAGTAACGGATCACCCTGAGAGATTTGTCGTAGGGGAGCTCATTCGTGAGAAGGTGTTACATTTAACAAGAGAAGAAATCCCTCATTCAGTTGCCGTCAACATTGAACAGATGAAGAAACGCGACAATAGTGATACCGTTTATATTGGAGCAACCATTATTGTAGAACGCTCTTCCCAAAAAGGAATCATTATCGGAAAACAAGGTTCAATGCTAAAAGAAGTAGGAAAGCGAGCAAGAGGAGATATTGAAGCGTTACTCGGTTCAAAAGTCTTTCTTGAAATTTGGGTAAAAGTCCAAAAAGACTGGCGCAACAAACCAGCCCACCTCAGAGACTTCGGATTTAGAGAAGATGAATACTAAAGATTTAAAAGAAACAGGGCGCCCTTCCCTGTTTCTTTTAAATCGAAGCGCTGAGCGGAGCCGCCGTAATGTTATAAGCCTTTTAAGTGGTCTTCTTAAAAGGCGCACGGCGAGAGAAGCCAGCGCCACCATGTTCGCATGAATCAGGAGAAAAGGGTGCTCTTTCTTTTTCTTTTAAAACTTTAATCAATTCCTTAAACAATGGATGGGCGAATATCCATTGTTTTTTCATGTATAACCAATTATCATAGTTATAGATAAACAAATAATGGAACTAGTGAATGTCAAGTTATTTCAATTAACAATATTTCCTTATCATGATTCTAGGAAAGTAGGTCATCATACAAGTATAGAGCGTAAGTCTAAGTCTTTTATATAGAAAGGTGGATTCTGAAATGCTCGATTTTTCATGGAAAGTCTTTTCAATGACAGGTAATGTAGATACGTATTTATTGTTGAAAGAACTAGAGCGGGATTCAGATGATCAATTCGGAACAGAAGACATGGAGGATTTTGAAACATCCGACGCTCCCACACACTAATGTATGTTGACACCTCACAAAGGACGTGTGGTGACAAACATGATTCAGAAAGTTGAAGGTATTGTGATTCGAACAACCGATTACGGCGAGTCCAATAAAATTGTAACATTATTTACGAGAGAGTTTGGAAAAGTGGGTGTTATGTCCCGTGGAGCGAAGAAACCGAAAAATCGGTTATCGGCTGCTTCTCAATTGTTTATTTATGGCACGTTTGTTTATCAACAAAGTCAAGGACTGGGTTCCCTCAGCCAAGCAGACATAGTAAATTCTTTTCGAGAGGTTCGAAGTGATTTATTTCGAGCCTCTTATGCAACATACATAGTTGAACTTACAGATAAGTTAACAGAGGAAAGAAGTAGAAATCCATATCATTTTGAATTGCTCTATCAGACGCTCTATTTTCTGAATGAAGGAATTGATTCCGATGTTTTGCTTAGAATTTACGAAGTTAAGATGCTTGCCGTTGCAGGGATTAAGCCAGAGTTAGACCAATGTGTGAGTTGTCGTTCAGCCGATGTGCCTGTTGCTTTTTCAATTCGACATGCAGGTTTTTTATGTAATCGTTGCTCGCATCGAGATGAAAAGGCGTATCGTATTTCAGGTCATACAGCAAGGTTATTGAGATTGTTTTTCTATATTGATTTACAACGCCTTGGACAAATTTCATTAAAAAAAGAAACGAAAAATGAATTAAAAGAAATACTATCTGCTTATTATGATGAGTATTCTGGATTAAGATTAAAATCCAAACGATTTCTCGAACAAATGGAGCGGATGCAAGATTTTTAAGCGGAAGATTGACACCTTAGCTGAAGATTTAGTATGATGCTAATAATAACATATGGTGCATTGATGGAAATTAGTACTGATCCTCTCTTAAGAAAGCGAACCTAGGATAGTGAGAGCTAGGGCTTATGATGATCAGGAAGGCATTCTGGAGCACATTCGATGAAAGTGATTAGAGAACCTACATTCTCTAATAAATAGGGTGGAACCGCGGGAGGAGCTCTCGTCCCTATGTCTTAATGACATAGGGATGAGAGCTTTTTCTTATACCTTGATTACTCGAATGACACCATAAAAAAGAAGGAGGAAGTAAAAGTGAATGTTCAAAATATGATTTTGACGTTACAAGAGTATTGGTCAAAACAAAATTGTATGATTATGCAAGCGTATGATACGGAGAAAGGAGCAGGGACGATGAGTCCTTTCACCTTGTTACGAACAATAGGACCAGAGCCGTGGAATGTAGCCTATGTGGAACCGTCTCGTCGTCCAGCGGATGGAAGATATGGGGAAAATCCGAACCGATTGTATCAGCATCATCAATTTCAAGTTATCATGAAGCCGTCTCCTATTAATATTCAAGAACTTTATTTAAAAAGCTTAGAGGCTCTTGGAATTAACCCATTAGAGCACGATATTCGCTTTGTTGAAGATAACTGGGAAAATCCAACACTAGGCTGTGCGGGTTTAGGATGGGAAGTATGGTTAGACGGAATGGAAATTACTCAATTTACCTATTTTCAACAAGTAGGTGGGCTAGAAGCGAATCCAGTATCGGCGGAAATCACTTACGGCCTAGAACGACTTGCCTCTTATATTCAGGACAAAGAAAATGTGTTTGATCTTGAATGGGTAGAAGGGTTTACGTATGGGGATATTTTCAAACAACCGGAATATGAGCATTCAAAATATACATTCGAAGTATCTGATACGCAAATGCTGTTTTCACTATTTGGAACGTATGAGCAAGAAGCAAAGAGAGCGTTAGATGAAGGGCTGGTTTTTCCAGCGTACGATTACATCTTGAAATGTTCCCATACATTTAACTTGCTCGATGCACGTGGTGCTATATCTGTAACAGAGAGAACAGGGTATATTGGACGAGTTAGGAATTTAGCACGTACTGCAGCAAAATTGTATTACGATGAACGAGAGCGTCTTGGGTTCCCAATGTTAAAAAAAGAGGAGGGAAACGTCAATGAGTAAGAGAGACTTCCTATTAGAAATCGGGTTAGAAGAATTGCCTGCACGATTTGTTACGAATTCGATTAATCAATTTAAGGAAAAAATCGAGACGTGGCTTCGTGAAGAGAGACTAAATTATGATACCATTTCTGCATTTGCTACACCGAGACGTCTTGCTATTTTGGTCGAAGGTTTGGATGAGAGCCAACCTGACATTGAGGAAGAAGCGAAAGGTCCTGCAAAGAAAATAGCTTATGATGGGGATGGAAATTGGTCCAAAGCTGCACAAGGCTTTGCGCGTGGCCAAGGTGTGGCAACTGATGATTTGTTTTTTAAAGAGGTAAAAGGAGTAGAATACATTTTTGCCAATAAGTTTGTTGCTGGGAAAAAAACCGTAGATCTTCTTCCGACGATGAAAGAGCTAATACTCTCATTGCATTTCCCTAAAAATATGCGTTGGGGTAGCAACGATTTACGCTTTGCTCGCCCAATTAGATGGCTTGTTGCTATGTATGGAGATGAAATTATTCCCTTTTCTATTACAGGAATTACATCGGGGAATAAAACCACTGGTCATAGATTCCTCGGGAATGAAATTGAATTAAAGACTCCGAATGACTATGTCGTTTCACTACTAGGAGAATATGTCATTGCAAACCCCGATGAAAGAAAAAGAGCCATTCGAAATCAAATTGAATCGATGACTGAGGGAAATGGTTGGGTTGTACCGATTGATGAAGATTTATTGGAAGAAGTCACTCATCTTGTAGAATATCCAACAGCGCTTTCTGGAAGTTTTGATGAGGATTTCTTAAAGCTTCCAAAAGAAGTTCTAATTACATCAATGAAAGAGCACCAACGTTATTTTCCGGTTCAAGATGAAAACGGTGATTTATTGCCTTATTTCATCACGGTTCGTAACGGAGATCATCAACACCTAGAAAATGTTTCTAAGGGGAATGAGAAAGTTCTTCGTGCGAGACTGTCTGATGCTGCTTTCTTTTATCATGAAGACCAAAAATTAGATATTAAAGATGCGCTTCAAAGGCTAGAACAAATCGTTTATCATGAAGAGCTTGGTTCTGTCGGAGATAAAGTAAGACGAGTAAGTCAAATTGTAGCTAAGCTTAGTGAACAACTTCAAGTTAATTCAACTACGCTACAGACGGCAAATCGAATCGCAGAAATAGGTAAGTTTGACCTGGTGACTCAAATGGTAAATGAATTCCCTGAATTACAAGGAAGAATGGGAGAAGTTTATGCGGAGCTAGCAGGAGAATCAAAAGAGGTATCAAAAGGAATTCACGAACAGTATAAGCCTCGCTTTGCAGGAGATACGAGCCCATCGACACTAGCAGGCACGATCGTAAGTGTGGCAGAAAAGCTAGATACAATAGTAACATGCTTTGCAATTGGTCTTATCCCTACAGGTTCACAAGACCCTTATGCTCTTAGACGCCAAGCAGCAGGTGTTGTTCAAATGCTTCATGATCACAAGTTGGAAATCACCCTTCAGCAACTTCTTAAAATAACGTTAGGAATTGCCGAAGGAAGGAAATTGCTTAAACGAGATTCTGAAGAGATTGAAAAAGAACTGTTTGATTTCTTCCGCTTACGTGTACGAGCATTGCTACAGGATCAAGGGGTTCAGTATGATATCATCGACGCGGTTTTAGTTGAAGAAATAGGGCACCTTCCAACTGTAATTCAAAAGGCGAAAGTGATTACCGAAAAAAGAGGGGATGTCGCTTTCAAAAAAGTTGTTGAGGCTCTTAGTCGTGTAACCAATATCGCCAAAAAAGCTGATGGTGGAAAAGCTATTGATTCGTCTTTATTTGAAAAAGAAGAAGAGGAAGCATTATTTAAGCATTATGAAGAGTTGAAAGTTCAGGTAGAAGTAGCTCTAGAAAAAGGAGATGCAAGTAGTGCTTTTGAGGCGCTCGCAAGTTCAGAACCGGTCATCAATCGATATTTTGACAATATAATGGTCATGTCTGAAAATGAGCAAGTTCGAGCTAACCGTTTAGCCCAAATGGATGAGCTGGCAAAGGTCATTCATACATTTGCTCAATTTCAAAACATTGTGTTCGCTTAGATCGAGTGTACTGAATTGACGGAAATCGAGCTTTTTCTTTCCAAATTGGCTTTCATTCGTATATAATATTTATATAATTAGTATGGCACTTTTATGTGCAAGGACGGTGAAAACCAATCGAACTTACAAAAAGACAAGAGCAAATTGTTGAGATTGTTAAGGAAAGCGGACCGATTACAGGCGAACAAATAGCGGAGCGTCTTTCTCTTACAAGGGCGACTCTTCGACCTGACTTAGCAATTTTAACGATGGCCGGATATTTAGATGCAAGGCCAAGAGTCGGATATTTTTACACAGGTAAGTCTGGCAATCAGATGTTAGCTGATAAAGTAAAGAACATCACAGTAAATGAATACCAGTCTAGACCTGTTGTCGTACAGGAATCTGCTTCAGTGTATGATGCGATTTGTCAGATGTTTCTTGAGGATGTTGGCACATTATTTGTGGTGGATAAACATATAACCTTAGTAGGTGTCCTCTCAAGAAAAGATCTTCTGCGAGCAAGTCTTGGTAAGCAAGCTCTAGAGTCCATTCCTGTTAGTATTATCATGACAAGAATGCCAAATATAACGGTTTGTAAACAAGATGATCTTATCATTGAAGTAGCTAATAAGTTAATTGATAAGCAAATAGACGGACTTCCGATCGTAGTCGAGGTAGACTACGGTTCACGTTTTGAAGTAGTTGGTCGAATTACAAAAACGAATATTACAGCACTATTAGTAGATTTAGCAAACGATGAAGTCATTTAAGAGTGGTGAGGAGGAGCGTTCATGGAAGAGGGTAGGCAACGCCCTGTTGTTTACGTCGTTTCAGATTCTGTTGGTGAAACAGCTGAACTAGTCGTGAAGGCGGCTGCTAGTCAATTTAGTAGCGCAGGGCTTGAAGTTAGACGAATTCCCTATGTGGAAGATAAAGAGACAATTGAAGAAGTGATTATTCTAGCCCGTAAGGCCCATGCATTAATTGCCTTTACGCTTGTTGTCCCGGATATTAAAGAGCATCTATTAACTCTCGCGGAAGAAGCTGGAGTTGATACAGTTGATATTATTGGGCCCATGTTGGAGAAGATAGGTACTCTTACAAAGAAGGCGCCTCGCTATGAACCGGGTTTGATATATCGATTAGATGAAGATTATTTTCGTAAAGTAGAAGCGATTGAGTTTGCTGTTAAATATGATGATGGCCGTGACCCAAGGGGGATCATTCGTGCTGATATTGTGTTAATTGGTGTATCACGTACTTCTAAAACGCCACTTTCTCAATATCTTGCTCATAAACGATTAAAGGTAGCGAATGTACCATTAGTTCCTGAGGTAGAGCCTCCTAAAGAATTATTCCATATAACACCGAAAAAGTGTGTAGGTTTGAAAATAAGCCCAGAGAAATTAAACGATATTAGAGCAGAGCGTTTAAAAGCTCTTGGTTTGAAGGCTCAGGCAAATTATGCGAACTTAGATCGAATAAAAGAGGAATTGGCTTATTCAGAAAAAATTATGAAACGGATCGGTTGTCCGGTCATTGATGTGTCAAATAAGGCTGTGGAAGAAACCGCAAATTTAATCTCTAGTATGTTTTTAAAAAAATAATAAAAAGTATCTTGCGCAAGCGCGTAAGATACTTTTTATTTTTTAACTAGTCAAAGAAGGGAAAGTTGCGTATAATAGAGAATTGTGATTCTAATAGCAAAGATTTTTTAGTCATAATAAAAAAAAGAACAAATAAATTTTAAAAGTCAAGACTTTTTCTTTGTTTTTTGGTAATGATAGTAAGGATAAAAAAAACGAACTTCGTTGAAGGGTTTTTATTCGACAAATATCTACGAAATTCTTTAAAATGATTGCAGGATTTTTGAAGGGGATGTTGAATTCAACTATATGAAACCTTCAGTAAAAACCATTTATGTTGACGCAGACGCTTGTCCGGTTAAATCAGAAATAGTAGAAATTTGTGAGTTCGTTACTCTTCCCATGGTATTTGTTTCATCATACTCACACACATTGACACTTCCGAGTACTGCAAAAGTTGTAACTGTAGATAATGAAAAAGAAGCTGTCGATTTATATTTGATGAACAATATAAAAAAAGGAGACATCTGTGTAACTCAAGACCATGCTCTTGCTTCTATTTTATTAGCTAAAGGGGTTATCGCATTATCTCCACGTGGGTTTGTCTATCGAGAAGAAACCATTTTGCAAATGTTAGACGCAAGATATGTTTCTCAAAAACATAGAAGAATGGGTGGAAAGACAAAAGGACCAAAACCTTTTCGACAAGAAGACCGTTCTAGATTTATTGAACAACTCACAAAAATTGTTACAGAAAAAGAAGGAACATAGCAAAAAAACTCGAATGTAAGAGAAATTGGTATGATTTTAAGATGGTGATGAACATAATGAGCAATCGAATTCCGGATGAAAAGGTTGAGTTAATTAGGCGCTCATCAGATATTGTCGAAATAATTAGTGATTATGTACAACTAAAAAAGCAAGGTCGACAGTATATTGGATTATGCCCCTTTCACGGAGAAAAATCACCTTCCTTTTCTGTATCACCTGATAAACAACTTTATCATTGTTTTGGTTGTGGTGCTGGTGGAAATGTTTTTTCGTTCTTAATGGAGTTAGAAGGATTATCATTTATTGAATCAGTAAGAAAACTGGGAGAACGAGCTAATATCGCTTTACCAGAGGCTACTGACCAAGAAAGAGTAGTGGAGGGTCCACAGTCATTGATGCGTTCAGCGCATGAACTGGCCGCAAAACTATATTATCACGTTTTAACTTTAACAGAACAAGGGTCCGAAGGCCGTGAGTATGTCAAAGAGCGTGGTTTTACAAGGGAACAAATTAATCATTTTCAGATTGGTTTTGCACCAGATCGCTGGGATTCGTTGGTCACTATTTTAACTAAACGAAATTTTTCGTTAGACACAATGGTTCAAGCTAGCTTATTAGGAGAAAGAGAATCAAAAGATGGGTATTATGATCGTTTTCGGAACCGGTTAATGTTTCCAATTTGGGATGGTCAAGGCAATGTAATTGCCTTTGGTGGACGCACCATCTCAGATGAAAAGCCAAAGTACTTAAATAGTTCAGACTCACCAATCTTTCATAAGGGGAACACCCTTTATGGCCTTCATTTGGCTAGACCTTCTATTCGAAAGCAAGGTTCTGTTGTGTTGTTTGAAGGATATGTTGATGTTATTGCAGCTTGGGGAGCGGGACTTTCTAATACAATTGCTACACTTGGCACCGCTTTGACGGAAGAACAAGCTAAGGTAATTAGGCGAAATGCAGAAATGGTTACCATTTGTTATGACTCTGATAAAGCAGGAACTAATGCGGCGTTTAGGTCTGCTGGAATATTAGAGCAAGTTGGATGTACTGTTAAGGTCGCTCAAATGCCAGAAGGGCTTGACCCCGATGACTATATTCGTACATATGGTTCAGAACGATTTAGATCGGATGTAATAGGGGAAAGTTTAACGTTAATGTCATTTAAAATGCGTTATTTGCGTAAAGGTAAGAATATGCAAAATGAAGCAGAGAGAATGAGTTATATTGAAGACGTCTTAACAGAAATAGCGACGTTGCCTCGAGCCGTTGAACGAGATCATTACCTAAGGCAAATTGCGGAAGAGTTTTCGATCTCTTTAGAAGCATTAAAGCAAGAACAGCTCCAAATTTATCGAACGAAGCGTAACCAGGAGCAGAATCAGTATTCATCAAAAGAGAAACCTACACAAACAAGAAAATCTACTTTCGAGACAAAGAAATTGTTGCCAGCTCATCAAAATGCAGAGCGATTTTTATTAGCTCACATGATGAGGGATGTAGAAGTGGCAGAACTTGTTCAAGAGAGAATTGGTGGCGAATTTCATATTGATGAACATCAGGCTTTAGCAGCTCATTTGTTTGCCTATTTTGGAGAAGGACATGAAGCGAGTCCTAGTCAATTCATACAAGGCTTACAAGATGAAAAGTTAATTAGAATTGCTACCGAACTTGCAATGATGCCTGTAAATGAAGATTATCAAGAGAAAGAATTGCTCGACTATATGAATTTGATTGAAACTTATCCAAAGCGGGTACAAATACAACAAAAAGAATTAGAAATGAAGCGAGAACGAGATCCGATAGAAGCAGCTAGACTGCTAATGGAAATTAATCGTATGAAACAAGAGCTTCACTAACGTGTATTGGCAAGAAGCTTTGGTGTGAACAATGGAAGGAGGGGATCGAATGGCAGATAAACCACTACGCCCATTAGCGGAAGGTGAATTGTCTATCGATCAAGTGAAAGAACAATTAGTGGAGATTGGTAAAAAGCGTGGGGTACTTACTTATGCTGAAATTACAGAAAAATTAGCAGCGTTTGATCAAGATTCTGATCAAATGGATGAGTTTTTTGAATATCTAGGTGAACAAGGGGTCGAAATTCTTAATGAGGCAGACGATGTTGTTCCGAATCTCCAACAAGCAGTAAAAGATGAAGAAGAATTTGATTTGAATGATTTAAGTGTACCACCAGGGATTAAAATAAATGATCCTGTCCGAATGTATTTAAAGGAAATTGGTCGTGTTCCCCTTCTTTCGGCTGAAGAAGAAATTGAGCTTGCCAAACGCATTGAACAAGGTGATGAAGAAGCAAAAAGAAGGTTAGCGGAAGCGAATTTGCGTCTTGTTGTTTCTATCGCAAAGCGATATGTCGGTCGTGGAATGCTATTTTTAGATCTTATTCAAGAAGGAAACATGGGACTTATCAAAGCAGTTGAAAAGTTCGACTATGAAAAAGGGTATAAATTTAGTACGTATGCAACATGGTGGATTAGGCAAGCAATTACTCGTGCCATTGCCGATCAGGCACGTACGATTCGTATACCCGTTCATATGGTAGAAACGATTAATAAGTTAATTAGAGTACAACGTCAACTTCTTCAAGATTTTGGTCGTGAACCAACACCGGAAGAAGTAGCTCAGGAAATGGAATTAACTCCAGATAAAGTGAGAGAAATTTTAAAGATTGCTCAAGAACCAGTTTCTTTAGAAACTCCTATTGGGGAAGAGGACGACTCACACCTTGGCGACTTTATTGAAGACCAAGAAGCGTTAGCTCCTTCTGATGCAGCAGCATATGAGTTATTAAAAGAACAACTTGAAGATGTTCTTGATACATTAACAGATCGAGAAGAAAATGTTCTACGTCTACGTTTTGGTTTAGATGATGGCCGAACTCGAACATTAGAAGAAGTTGGTAAAGTTTTTGGTGTTACTCGTGAACGGATTCGCCAAATTGAGGCGAAAGCATTGAGAAAGCTTCGTCACCCAAGTCGAAGTAAACGTCTAAAAGATTTTCTCGAGTAGTACATTTTCGTAAAAGGTTGTATTAAGGAAAAAAGAGTCTTTATATGGGTCTGGTTCCGAAGTAGAATGCATTGTCACTATCAATGACTATATGCGTATTGGGAATCAGGCCTTTTGGCTTGCCTTCTAAATTAAAGGCTTGCAGGAGGACAAAGATGGACAAGAACAGAAAAGAAATTATTATAAACGAAATACAGCATTGGAAAGCTACAAAGTTATTACCAGAGCATTATTGTGATTTTCTCTTGACGCTCTATACAGAAGGAGATCAAGACGTAGGTAAAAGCAATAAGAAACAGACAGGTTTGAACCAATTATGGTTCACGTTTTTGATTGTACATGTCTCATTTCTTTTAACAATTCTTGTCATTTATTTTACCGATTTTCTTTTAGTAATGCAAATGGCTTTTGTCGTTATATTAACGGCAGCCATATGGATAATTGCGAGTAAGTCAACCAATCAACTAGTATCTTCTTATTATTTCATGCTCATAGCTCTTATCTTTTTTTTGTTTTCAGTAGAAATAGCCGTATTGTTTTTTGAAACTTCTTATTCTATTCCGTACCTCACGATCATTCATTGTATTGCTTGGATTATAATTGGATGGCGTTTTTCGTTACGTATTTTTTTACTAGCAGGTGTTTTAGGTCTAGTCTTTGCGATTTATATTTTATTTAGCTAAAAAAGAAAAAGAGTGACAAAAAAAGCAAAACTTAAAAGATCCCTTTTCTTTATGGACAATATCAAGTAGAATGAGAAGGGAATCTTTAAAAGCGTCTACATAAGTTTGACGATAAGTGTGATCCGATATTATTTAAAGGAGGATATGATAATGAAAGGAAGACCATTATTACCATTTGCTATTACTGCTAT
Source organism: Alkalihalobacillus sp. MEB130 (assembly GCF_032335535.1). Lineage (NCBI taxonomy): Bacteria > Bacillati > Bacillota > Bacilli > Caryophanales > Bacillaceae > Alkalihalobacillus > Alkalihalobacillus sp. MEB130. The sequence goes on along the minus strand of NZ_JAOANA010000016.1, from coordinate 89,381 downwards.
TGTTGGAATTTTGCTTATGGTAGCACTTTCATTTGTTGGGCTAGATCAGCGTGCTCAAATGAATGCTGATCCAGAAGAGGCTGAAGAAGTAGAAGAGTTCGATGACCCTGTTACTGCTGGTCAAGAACTTGCTCAGCAATCATGTATTGGCTGTCATGGTGGAGATCTTGGTGGAGCATCAGGTCCTGCACTAACAGCGCTTGATGGTAAATATTCAGTCGAAGAAATTGCTGATATTATTACAGGCGGTTACGGAACCATGCCAGCTATTACAAACTTAAATGATGTTGAAGCGGATGCCATTGCTCAATACTTGTTAGCTGAATCGGAATAAATACAAAGACGAGAGTGAATATTGAGCTCTCGTCTTTTCTATATACTCATCTTAGAGTTCACAAAGGATAAATAAGGTAGATGAGGAAATAATGATAAATAAAAATTGATACATAATTAGGTGATGATATGAATGAGAGGCATTTGTCAGAAAGGTTAATAAGAGTGGCGAATTATGTACCAAAAGGAGCAAAGGTTGCTGATATTGGGTCAGACCATGCTTATTTGCCATGTTATTTATGTTTAGATGATCCAGAATGTACGGCCATTGCAGGTGAAGTCAATGAAGGTCCTTTTCAGTCAGCAAAAAAGCAAGTGGAAAAGTCGGGCTTAGCTGAAAGAATAGATGTGAGAAAAGGAAATGGGCTTGAGGTGCTAGCTCCCAATGAAGTGGATACAGTGACGATTGCAGGAATGGGAGGAAGTCTTATTTCCACGATCCTTGATGAAGGAAGGGACAAGCTTGAAGGAGTCAAGACTCTCATTTTACAGCCTAACGTATCGGCACATATTATACGAAGATGGCTACGTGAAAACGGTTGGCTTTTAATTGCTGAGGAGATTCTAGAAGAAGATAATAAAATTTACGAAATTCTAATTGCTAATCGTGGTGATGATACATATTTATATGAAGAACATACAGAACAAAAGATATTGCTTGGTCCTTATTTAATAAAAGAGGCCAATTCTGCGTTTCATAGAAAATGGCAAGAAGAGTTAAAAAACTGGAAGCGAGTCTTAGCTCAGTTTGAGAACGCCAATGCCAATGAACAGGTAGAACAAAAAAGAAGGGAACTATTAAACCAAATTAGTATGGTTGAGGAGGTATTAGTTCAATGACTAAATATATAAATGGTCAAGCTTTGATCCAACATTTTGAATCATGGTCACCTAAGTCACTTGCTGTTGAGGGAGATAAAAATGGGCTAATGATAGGAACGTTAAATAAGGAAATAAAAAAAGTAATGGTGGCTTTAGATGTACTAGAGGAAGTAATAGATGAAGCGATTGAAAAGTCGGTTGATTTAATTGTGGCTCATCATCCATTGCTATTTAGGCCGTTAAAAAAAGTAGATGTAGATACACCTCACGGGAGAATTATTGCTAAAGCTATCAAACATGACATCACTATTTATGCAGCTCATACAAACTTAGATATAGCTAAGGGTGGAGTCAATGATATGATGGCTGAAGCACTTGGATTGAAGCAGACAGAAGTGCTAGCACCGACCATGACTACATCTTTAAAAAAAGTGGTGGTGTTTGTTCCGAAAACACATGTAGAGGAAGTAAGAGAGGCGCTTGGGAATGCTGGTGCAGGGCACATAGGAAACTATAGTCATTGTACATTTAATAGTAATGGACAAGGAACCTTTAAACCTGAAGAAGGAACCAACCCCTTTATAGGAGAAAAAGAGACGCTTGAATTTGTAGATGAAATGAAAGTAGAAACCATTATACCGGCTCACCTTCAAAATAAAGTGATCAAATCAATTATAAAAGCCCATCCATATGAAGAACCAGCTTATGATATCTATCCTTTAGATAATAAAGGAGAAGTTCTGGGCCTAGGTCGAATTGGAAAATTAGAAACGGCTATGCCATTAGGTGAGTTTGCTGAGCATGTAAAAAAAGCTTTTGGAGTTAAAGGGGCTAGAGTGGTTGGAGACTTATCTGCAAATGTACAGAAAGTGGCCGTGCTCGGTGGAGATGGAAATAAATATATGAATGCAGCAATCTATAAAGGAGCTGACGTCTTTGTGACAGGAGATGTCTACTATCATGTTGCGCACGATGCGATGATGGATGGATTACATATTGTTGATCCAGGGCATAACGTAGAAAAAATTATGAAACAAGGAGTAAAAAGATTCTTTGACGATTTTCTAGAACAGTCTAAATACGATACGTCTGTGATTGTCTCAGAGCCTAATACTGACCCGTTTCAGTTTGTATAGAGAGATTGTAATCATACCAACTCCATACAAATAAGACTGTTCCTTTGTCAAAAGGAACAGTCTTATTCTTACATCTAATTTTTAACCTTAACTTTCGGTAATATTTTTTGCAGGGACACTTTCCGTTCTGGGTTCCAATCTGAATTCAATTCAGGATCGTAGTTTTCTAAGAAGGAAATCACTTCTTTTGTAATGGGTGTAGGAGTTGATGCGCCGGAAGTAACACCAACCGTCGTCACGCCTTGTAACCAATCTTGCTGCAATTCTGTAATATCACCAATGCGATATGCCTTTGTTCCCGCTATTTGTTCTGATACTTGTGCTAATCGATTGGAATTATTACTTTTAGGGTCACCAACGACAATGACAAGATCACACTCTTTTGCTTGCTCAGCAACTGCTTCTTGTCTAACTTGAGTCGCCAAGCAAATTTCATTATGAACTTCAGCACTTGGATACATTTCCATCGCTTTTTTCATAATATCGCTAACGTCCCATTGACTCATCGTTGTTTGATTCGTAATGATAATTTTGTCTGTTTTTATTTGTAAATTTTGTACATCTTCAGTTGATTCGACAAGGTGAACTGCGTGAGGTGCGACTCCAATAGCCCCTTCAGGTTCAGGATGTCCTTTCTTACCAACATAAATAATTTCGTATCCTTGTGCTACTTGCTCTTTAATTAAATCATGTGTACGCGTGACATCAGGGCAAGTCGCATCAACAACGGTGAGTCCTTTTTCTTTCGCTAGTTTACGAACTTCTGGGGATACCCCATGAGCAGTAAAGATCACAGTTCCTTTATCCACTTGCTTAAGAATTTCTAATCGATTTGGACCATCTAATGAAATGATTCCGTCTTCTTCAAATGCATCCGTAACATGCTTGTTATGGACAATCATTCCTAAAATATAAATGGGTCTTGGCAAGTCCAAGTTTGCAGCAGCTTGCCTTGCTAAAACCATTGCATCAACTACGCCGTAACAATACCCTCTTGGAGAAATTTTCTTTACATTCATTGGTTGCCTCCTATTAGTAAAGACTAGAGAACGATTTATTTAGACAATGACTAAACTAAATCAGGGAGAAAAACAACAGCAGGCTGTCTCTTGAATAACTCGAGACAGCCTTGTTTTCCTGCTATATAGTATAATGTAGTTTCTTTCAAGTGACAATGCTTACGCTTGTTTTAACTCAATAAGTGCATCATCAATAAATTCATAAGCTTGCTCCTCAGTCATATCATTTACGAGGACAAGTTCACTAGCAATCATTTGTCGAGCTTTCTGTAAGTGATTACGGTCTTGAATATGGAGGCCGTTTGCCCGTTCTGTTTGCTTTCTTGAAAGAGATGAAATCAAATGAGCTGCATCAATAATGCTTCCACTCTTTAAGAGATTTTCGGTCTCACGAGAAAAATGACTTGTAGATGGCGGAATATCTGGTCCGTTTTGCAGTGCGTCTACAAGTGAATCTAACTCTGATTGGTCTATTATCTTACGCAAACCAGAATCATTAATCTTGCTTTCTGGAAGCATAAGCTTCACATCTACGAGCGGAAAGTTAAGGATAAAATAAGAATGCGTTTCACCTAAAACATCCTTTTCTTCAATATCTTGAATTGTTCCTGCACCGTGATATGGATAGACAACGTGGTCACCAACTTTAAACATGGGCATTCCTCCAATCGAGTAGTAACCATAGTATAACATAAAAAAATACAAAAGTAAATTTTACTATCATTGTGCGATTCTTGTCAATAAAAAAATTGCATAATGAATAATCTACTTTAGTTTTTCTCATTATTGGTTAAATATACAATTTTGGGCCAGGAATTCCTTGAATGTTTTTAGGTTTGAAGGAAGCTGGGTGTCTGGATTTACTAACTTGATTTTCTAAAGAGGAATTAGATATTATCTGTTGAGATATTTGATTATTGTCGTGATCTGTATCGTCTATTGTGATGGGGGATTGAATGTGATCTTCGGTTTCCTCAATTGCAACAGGAGTTTGAATTTGCTCTTGCTCTTGTTCATTTGGTTGCATCTCACTAGAACTGGCATCCGAATTATTATTCATCATGATTTTCCATAGCGCGGGTGCATTACGGATAAGTGGTCCATACTGTTGAATCATAGGAACAACTTGATGAGTTAATCCTAATACTTTTTGGGCATTGGTTAACATGGTAGTGAAATTCATCCCTCCACCAGCTGCAGCAGCTGAGGGAAGACCGCTCATCATAGGACTGGCAGCTGCTGCACTTTGGGCACCACCACCAAGACCACCGAGTAACCTTGAAAGAAGGCCTCCGCCTCTCAATGCCTGCCCTCCTGCTCCTCCTAACATGTTGGCTGCTTGAGGAGCTCCTTGCGAGAGCATATTGGCAGCTTGACTCATTCCTTGCATAGGCATGGAGCCAAACGGGGGTCCAAAAAATGGTTGCATGAGTAAGTCTCCTTTCCTAGTATAAACAGATTTAGTAAGTGTACAGTCTCCTAATTTTGGGGAACATAAAAATAAGATACGTAAACTCTTATAACAACTATATGCAAATGAAGAGAATGCGGTGAAAAAAAGAGTAAAGAGATCATGAAAAGAAAAGGATTTTAATTAATAGTGTGAGAAATAAGCAAAATACGACATTATATGATAAAATGAAGTATTGCACAAAGGCATCGGAAGGAAGTTGAATGTTACATGAAATCAGAAAATTTTAAGCGATTTGAACTTAAGCCTTTTCTATTAGAGGCTTTAAGTGATCAAGGGTTTACATTACCTACAGAAATACAAGAAAGACTCATTCCGGCAATACGAAACGGAAGAGATGTTATCGGACAATCTCAAACAGGAACAGGGAAGACACTTTCCTTTTTATTACCAATTCTTGACCGTATTAATCCTTCAGTTCAGGAAGTACAAGCGGTCATTACAGCACCGACCCGTGAACTTGCTGGACAATTATTTGATGAATTAAAAAAGCTCTTACAATTTTGTCACGAAGACGAAATGATTCAGGCGAAACTTTTAGTTGGGGGAACAGATCGTACACGTGCGAGCGATAGTTTGAAAGTACAGCAACCTCACATTGTTGTCGGAACTGCGGGAAGAATTGGGGATTTAATTGATGATCAGGCCTTGCAAGTGTATACGGCCAATATGCTAGTAGTGGATGAAGCTGATCAAATGCTTGATATGGGCTTTATCGCTGATGTAGACAAAGTGGCATCTCGGATGGCTGAATCGTTACAAATGATGGTCTTTTCTGCAACGATTCCAGAAAAGCTTCAACCTTTTCTAAAAAAATATATGACAGATCCACGTCATGTCCAGGTAGAACCAAAGCATGTGACTGCAACGAAAATTGAGCACCGTATTGTTCCGCTTAGACATCGTGAGAAGATTCAATTTGTAGTCGATATTGCCAAATCAATAAATCCTTATTTAGCTATTGTCTTCACAAATACGAAAGAACAAGCTGACGAAGTAGCGGATGCAATGCTAGCCGCAGGTCTAAATGTAGAACGGCTCCACGGTGGATTGCAACCTAGACAACGAAAGCAAGTGATGAAGCATGTTAAAGAAGTGAAAGTACAGTATTTAGTTGCAACAGATTTAGCTGCACGTGGGATTGATGTGAAAGGTGTTACGCATATTATTAACTTTGGCTTACCAAAAGATTTAGATTTTTACATTCATCGTGTAGGACGGACTGCTCGAGCAGGTTTAGACGGGATCGCCTATACTATTTATGAAGATCATGATCAGCAGGCAGTCGAAAAGTTACTGAAGCGTGGAATTACGTTTACATATTATGATTTCAAGCAAGGTAACTGGACTCAACTTGAGCGTGCACCACTCGGTGTACCAGGGAAGAAAAAAACGACTCGATCTACAACAGAAACAAGTCAAGCAACATCGAAACCAAAAGAGCAAAAAAGAACCGGTGGAAAAGCAGTTGCAAGACCAAAAAGTGTCAAACCTGGCTATAAGAAAAAAGCGAAATTCAAAAAAGCAAAAGAAGATCAAAGACAAAGAAGAATCAATAAGAAAAAGTAAGGTTATAGGAGAGAGAAATAATGACGGTGAAACTTGGATCTCATGTTTCTATGAGTGGAAAAAAGATGTTACTTGGCGCAAGCGAGGAAGCAGCGTCTTATGGATCAAACACGTTTATGGTTTATACAGGTGCGCCACAAAATACAAGGCGTAAAGCGATTGAAGAGTTGAACATTGAAGCTGGTTTGCTTCATATGAAAGAAAACGGAATGGTCGATATTGTTGTTCATGCTCCGTATATTATTAATATCGCGAATACAACAAAACCGGAAACGTTCGAACTAGGTGTACGCTTTTTACGTTCAGAGATAGAAAGAACAGAAGCTCTAGGGGCTAAGCAAATTGTTTTGCACCCAGGCGCCCATGTTGGAGCTGGTGCAGAAGTCGGAATTCAAAAGATCATTGAAGGTCTTAATGAAGTATTTGAAGAAAAACGTGATGTGCAAATTGCATTAGAAACGATGGCAGGAAAAGGATCAGAGTGTGGTCGTACGTTTGAAGAGCTTGCCACTATTATTGATGGAGTCACACACAATGAACGGCTATCAGTTTGCTTTGATACTTGTCATACACATGATGCGGGCTATGATATCGTTGAAGATTTTGATGGGGTACTTGATTCTTTCGATAAAATTATTGGAATCGACCGTATTAAGGTTCTTCATATTAATGATAGTAAAAATGAACGAGGAGCTGCAAAAGACCGCCATGAGAATATTGGGTTTGGTCATATTGGTTACAAAGCCTTGCATTATATCGTTCATCATCCTCAACTTAGTAATGTACCTAAAATTCTTGAGACTCCTTTTGTCGGGGAGGATAAAAAGAACAAAAAAGCACCTTACAAACATGAAATTGAAATGCTTCATGCAGGAACATTTGATGAGAATGTAAAAGAGAAAATGATGAATTAAATGTATTCACAGAGATTGTTGTTATTGAATCTCCAGGACTATAGTGGACTGAGCGGAAAGCAAGTGCCTGAAATGGAACGGTTCCGTGTTTAAGAATAATTAATGAAAACAACCAAAAAAGAAGCAGAAGAATTTCTTCTGCTTCTTTTCGTACGTTTAATAAATTATGTGTAATAGCAATCTAACTCTTAATTTTCTTAAATGATATCTCTAGTAGCAGAAGTTCTACAGGTACTGACTAAATTGCTGAAGCAATTGTTGAATGACAGAAGACACATAAGGATCTACTTCTGTTTGTAGACGTTGAATCATTCTTTGCACCTGTGCTTGATTGGCTACGTCAATCTGCTCTGATCTAATAATAGAAATGACTTTCTCGGCTTGTTGTTGAGTAAGTTGAATGTTGTACTGATTAGCGAGATTTAATAATTCACCTGGTGTTAACGAATTGATCTTATTATTGACTAATTGTTGCATAATGGCATTCACAAAAAAGCCCCCCTTAAGTAAGTAACATAATGACAATGTATGAGATGTTTTAAGAAAATGTGCAGAAAAAAAGGAAATCTTGGTAGACTTATCGAATAAAGGTTTTTAAAGGAAAAATAAGGGGATTCAATTTTTTAAGAAATGTCATTAATTGCTACAAGAAGAGGGGGGTGGGGCCTTATGGATAATAAGCACCTAGATGAACAAATAGCCCCAGGAAGGATTAGCTCTATGCCTATGGATTCTTCGGTAACAGGTCATACTTCGACAGCTCGTTCGTCCATACTTACGGAGAAAAAAATGATTGAACAACATCTTCTCATCGAGGAATTAGGTATTCCTTTTTTAAAAATCAACTTAAATTTACATATATTGAAATGGAATCACTCATTTGTAGAACTTACAAATATGAGTGAGACAGAGTTACGAGTTTATAATCTGGAGGAATTGAGTCTTGATAATTCAATTATTTACTTTAGTTTGAAACTTGTTCAAGAAGCTTTGGTGTTAAAATGCAAACAGATAGCTGATTTTGAAGATGATGATTTATTATATCGTGTAAGGGTGATCCCTTTTGAGGCAGATAATATGATCTACCTTCTGTACGAAGACCGGTCACTTCAAAGGCAATTTGAAAACTTACTAACGTTTCATCATCAAATGGAGGCAGTTTCTCATATAGCGGCTGGAGTGGCGCACGAATTGCGGAATCCTTTATCTGTTATAAAAGGGTTTATGCAATTGGCTCAGCTAACGAATGATCACCAAAAGTATTACGATACCATTATGTCAGAAATGAACAGAATGAATGGAATTCTTGAAGATTTTCTATCTGTATCTAGAAAAAAAATGGAGCGAAGATGGCAATCACCTGTGCAGATTATGAACTCGCTAGTAGAAATTATGAAAGCAGAATGTCTTCTTCATGATGTAGAATTTTCATTACATTTAACAAATACGAATAAACAAGTTTACGTAAATGAATCTATGGTTAAGCAAGTGATGTTAAATCTTTTGCGAAATTCAGTAGAAGCCTTTGGAGAATCGAATTCCAATCGAATTCTAACTATAGAAACATCTGTTGAAGACGAAATGTACATGATTCAAGTGAAGGATAATGGCAAGGGAATGCCTGAATCAGTATTAAATCAATTGGGTAAACCTTTTTTTACTACGAAGGCAAGAGGGACGGGGATTGGTATTCCATTATGCAAGAAGATTATTGAAGATCATGGAGGAAGTTTCCATGTGGATAGTACGTACAGTATTGGGACGAACGTAATTGTTTCGTTGCCTTTAGGAGAGTAAGGATCTGACCCTCAGTGGTTCAGGTCTTTTTTATTTTGTTTGTAAAATTTGTTATCGAAAATATGGGAATACATTTACAACCTTATAAATTACGATTATAATTAAGATAATAAAAGTTTACTAAGGGAAACTTTTATGCCCTGTCCTAATTTAGCACATTTTTTTAACTAGACCATAGTATGTTGTGATGATTGAATTTACGATCAATTAAAAGATACAGGTGTCCAGTTGTTGCTTTTAAAAAACCAAAGGAGTTTTTTCTCAAAAAAAGTTGCATCATTGCAACATGAGATACTTTGATTCGATTGGAGGAAAAGCTAATGACCAATGTTTTAGAAGTAGAATCGCTATCTGTATATTATGAGAATAATCAAGCAATAAAGGATATTAGTTTTCAAGCGGAAAAAGGCAAATTAATTGGGATTGTCGGACCGAATGGTGCCGGTAAATCAACATTGATAAAAGCCATTCTAGGCTTAGAAAAAGCAAAAGGAAGCGTTTCTGTACTTGGAGAAAAAGTGAAGGATGTTAGAAAGCAAATTTCATATGTTCCTCAACGTAATCAAATTGATTGGGATTTTCCAGTTTTAGTAGAAGATGTGGTGATGATGGGACGTTTCACGCACATCCCTTGGTATAAAAAAGCTGGTAAGGAAGACAAGGTTATTGTTGCTGAATCTCTAGAGAAAGTCGGAATGCTAGATTTTCGTAAAAGACAAATTGGAGAATTGTCGGGAGGGCAACAGCAAAGAGTCTTTATAGCGCGTGCTTTAGCTCAACATGCTGACTTATTCTTTTTAGATGAACCTTTTGTTGGAATTGATGTTACATCAGAAGAGATTATCATTAATTTACTTAGACAGATGAGAGACGAAGGAAAAACGGTTTTGGTAGTCCATCATGACTTAAGTAAAGTTGAACAATATTTTGATGAGCTTTTATTAATCAATAAAGAGTTAATTGAATTTGGGACAGTCAAAAACGTCTATAAACCAGACATACTTTCAAGAACGTATAAGGGAAGTATTACTTTGTTTGGCTCGAATGAGAATATAATGGTGGTGAGTGAGTAATGGAGAACATTACAATGTTCATTGATCAAGTAATGCGATATTCTTACTTACAACAGGCATTAATAGCAGCCATTTTGGTAGGAATCATTTGTGGTGTAATCGGGTGTTTTATTATTTTAAGAGGAATGGCTTTAATGGGTGATGCCATTTCTCATGCTGTTTTACCCGGGGTTGTTATTGCCTACATGATTGGAGCTAGTTTTTTTGTTGGGGCCACTATTACCGGAGTCTTAACAGCATTAGCTATAGGGTACGTATCGCAAAATAGCCGAATAAAAGATGATTCGGCAATAGGAATAATGTTTACGGCTGCCTTTGCTCTTGGTATCGTCTTGATTACAGGACTTCGTGGAACAGGGGTTGACCTCTGGCACATTCTCTTTGGAAATGTACTCGCGGTTTCAAGATCGGATTTAATGGTGACTGTGGGAATTGGTGCTTTTGTATTACTTATGATTGTCATTTTTTACCGTCCGCTTTTGCTTAGTACATTTGATCCTGTAATGGCTAAGGCAACTGGAGTGCCTGTTCAACTTGTTCACTATTTATTAATGCTCCTTTTATCTTTAGTAACGGTCGCTTCACTAAAAACAGTAGGGATAGTTCTTGTAGTAGCTATGCTCATAACTCCAGGGGCAACGGCTTATCTACTAACGGATCGTTTACCGGTTATGTTATCCTTGTCTGCTTTTTTTGGAGTCATCTCAGCCATCGTAGGTATGTATTATTCAGTCATATATGATGTAGCTTCAGGTGCATCCATTGTATTAGTCGCTTCAGTGCTGTTTGGTTTAGCGTTTTTCTTTTCACCAAAGCAGGGAGTTTTAACAAGAAAATGGAGATCAAGAAAGGTGCAAAAAGCATTATAAGCATGAAGAAAAACACCGGGCAATTATAGGAGGGCACTGAAAAAGGATGATCTTCACCTTTTTCAGTGCCCTCAAGCTATAGCCTGGTGTTTTCTTTTATTGGCATTTATTCTTCGATCATAGTAGAGCGCGAAGCCATTTCATGAAACAGAAGTTGACTTTGTATCGGTTGTTGGTGGGAAGTGCGTTCTATATATTTATAACTTCCATCCGCATTTTGCTTACGAGACTTTGTATTGTCTTGTAACGTAATCGTTAAAATCTCTTTGACACGTTCTTTGTTTTTCATGCTAATAATGGGAAATAGAATTTCAATTCTTTTTTCCATGTTTCTTGTCATCCAATCGGCAGAAGATAAATAAATTTTTTCATTTCGATTATGATGGAAATAAAAAATACGACTGTGTTCTAAAAAGCGATCAACTATACTTAACACTCTTATGTTGTCACTTACTCCTTTTATTCCTGGACGTAAACAACAGATGCCGCGAATAATTAGATCAATTTTGACACCAGCTTGTGAAGCTTCATAAAGTTTTAATATAATTGGCTTATCTGTTAAAGAATTCATTTTCGCAATTATTCTACCATTTCCGTTCTTACTATGACATTCAATTTCTTCATCAATTAATTGAAGGAATGTTTCTCTAATTTCGAATGGAGCTGTTGAGAGGTAATGCCAATGGGGCTTTTCACTATAACCACTCAAATAATTAAAGAAATTTGTCGCATCTACCCCGAATTTTTCATCTGCTGTAAAAAAACCAAGATCCGTATAAAGCTTAGCCGTTGAATCATTATAGTTTCCTGTACCTAGGTGAACAAAACGTTGAATCTGGTCTTCTTGGTGACGAACAACAAGAGTAATCTTACTATGGGTTTTTAATGATGTGATTCCGTATATCACATGAACCCCTGATTTTTCTAATTTCTTAGCCCATTGAATGTTATTTTCTTCATCAAATCGAGCTTTTAATTCCACGAGAACAGTGACTTGTTTACCATTCTCAGCTGCTAGGGCTAATGCGTGGATAATGGGAGAATCTCCGCTAACACGGTATAACGTTTGCTTAATGGCTAACACGTTTGGATCTACGGCAGCTTTTGTAATAAAATCAATAACTGGTTGGAATGATTCATAAGGATGGTGGAGAATCATGTCACGTTTTAATATTGCTTGAAAAATATCCTCTTCACCGATTAAATCTTCAGGAGTTTGTGGGACAAGTGTTTCATTAGCTAAGTGCTCATGGTCTGAAGCAAGTTGACTGTAAAGTTTAAAAAGAAAGCTTAAGTCTAGAGGTCCCTTTAATGAATAAACATCATTTTGGTGAAGCTCAAGAACATCAAGTAATAAGTTTAAAACTCTCTGATTCATGTGACCTTCCTGCATTTCTAACCGAACAGCGGCTCCCCATTTACGCTTTTTTATTTCTTTTTCAATTTCACTTAATAGGTCCCGAGCGCCTTCTTCATGTATGGTCATATCTGCATTCCGCGTAATCCGAAAAGGTGAAACTGATTGAACTCTAAAGCCAATAAATAAATCATCGATAAAATGACTGATCACGTCTTCTAATAAAATAAACTGCTCATTTCCACCCTTTTCAGATGGAAGCTTAATATATCTCGTTAAAACTGCTGGAACCTGTACAATAGCCAGTTGGTCTTTATCTTTATCCTGATCAATTTGATTTACTTTTTTTAACATGACAGCTAGATTTAGACTCTTATTTAGAAGCATCGGAAATGGTCGATATGCATCAATGGCCATCGGTGTTAGCACCGGAAAAATATAATGTTGAAACCTTTCCTGAAGGTATTCGATTTGCTCATCATTACACTCTTCAATAGATAAAAACTGAAAACCCTCGTGATAGAGCATCGGAATTAACGTTTCCGTATAAACAGTATCTTGAAGGTGTACGAGTAAATGGTTTTTTTCCGATATATGTTTTAACTGCTGTTTTGGAGTGAGACCTGCTTTATTTTCCGGACGGCTATAACCTGCTTTTACTTGGTCTTTTAAGCCGGCAACACGAACCATAAAAAATTCATCTAAATTGGAACTGAAAATAGCTAAAAATTTTAACCTCTCTAAGATTGGATTTCTTTCATCAATTGCTTCCTCTAAAACACGTTCATTAAAAGCGAGCCAACTTAATTCACGATTGTTATAAAAGGTTGGGTTATGAAGGTCAATGTGCTTTTGAATTAGATTATCCTTACGCATGGGACTCAACCTCTCTGTTAAATTCTACGTTTCATTTTAACAGTTGATTGTAAATTCTATGTTAAGAATTTGTATTCAGAACTTCTAAAGGAACGTATCTAAATTCGATTGGATAATTAATAGCCCGTTCTAAATGTTTCTTGTTTTTAGTAGCTTGTACATCCTCAAAAAATGCATCATTTTGAATATGCAATTCGATAGAAAGGCCTTTATCGTTTTCTGTAACATCTCCAATAGTTGTAACGACTTTTCTTCTTGTACGGTCTAGCGAGTAAGCTAACTTCAGGATAGAACCTAAAAATTCATAGTACTTTAATTCTTTTTTTGAGATGATTTTGTTAAACGTTTTTGCGTAATTTTGCATACGATTCTTTGATTTATAAGAAGATATGAGTGCTATGGCTAAGCGCTCTTTATGTGATAACCCTTCTATTGTCATATTGGTTAAAAGGTAAAATGTATTCTCGCTACTAGCTTCATTATTTATATATTCACCAATATATAAAAGTCTGGCACTTTGGTTTAATAATGCAGCAGCTTCTTGCTTGCTATGATGTAGTGGAATATAGTCGTGTAGTTTAAGGTAAAGTTCATTTGCAAGCAAAGAAATATGATTAACGTGTTCAACATTTAACTCATAGCTGTTAGACAGTTGATACAAACTCTCCTCTACAACGTTAGGGAAGCGTGACGTCTCCATCGTCTTTAATAGTTCTTCGTAAAAAACACCTTCTCGAAGACCTTTTCTACTCATGATGAACGTATTTGCATTAACTTGGTTAACAATGGCTGTAATAACTTCAGCAGCAGGTACAATGATATCAACACGATCTTTAGATAATCCGTCAAGATTTAGGCGTTCTTCAACTGACAATTGTTGTAACATCTCATTTAATTCTTGTAATTCGTTTCCTGGAAATTCATATTGATGAAGTCCAGCTAAAGGATAATCGTTTTTTCTTTGATGAATTAAAGAGAGATTTCTCGCACTCCCACCAATGCCGATAACTGGATAATGCTTATTTTTGTTTAACCAAGGAAGTTTGTTTAATTGTTCCTTTATATATTGATTTAATAATGCAAGGCTTTCATGTTGAGATTGTTCGCCACTGAAAAATTGTTGATGTAACGTAATAGCCCCAAAAGGAAAGCTGTGATAATGTTTTAATTCGCGATTTTCAAATAACGTAATTTCTGTACTACCACCACCAATATCAACCGTAAACCCATTTTCAATGCTAGTAGAGTTGATGACAGCTAAATAACCATAAAATGCTTCTTCGTATTCAGATAAAATCCGAATGTCAAATCCGATTTTCTCTTTCACTAGTTTAACGATTTCTTTTCGATTATTGGCTTTCCGCATGGCAGCTGTTGCAATAATCGTCACTTGAGTAACTCTGTGGAATTGAATGACATCTTTGAAACGCTTTAGTGTATCCAAGACAGTTTGAATTCCACTTTTAGAAAGATTCCCAGCATCATCAATATGGGCACTTAAACGAGCGACAATTTTAAAGTTATGTAATTCATTATAATATCCATTGCTGTCAATTTTATTTATAACTAATCGAATGGAATTCGACCCCATATCTATGATCGCAACTTGCTTATTTAACATAACCCTACACCTCTACTTTTCCCATGATAAGTAAGTAAATTATAGCAAAAATTGTTACCTGTGCCTAAAGGTAGACAGAATGAAAATAACCTTTATAATAGGTAAGGACTCTATAAATCGGAATTATTCTTAACAAAGGGGGAATACGAATGAATTCACCTAAAATAACTGAAGCTGTACTAATAAAAGATATTACTTTTCAGTATGGTAATCAAAAAGTTTTAGAAAATGTATCATTACAAATAAAAAAAGGTTCTTTTCTTGGATTAGTGGGTCCGAATGGTTCAGGAAAATCAACATTAATTAAATTGCTTTTAGGATTATTGCCCATTCAATCTGGAGAAATAAAAATGTTTGGGGAACGTGTTTCAAAGTTTAAGCAATGGGAAAAAGTTGGGTTTGTTTCACAAAAGGCTAATAGTTTTAATTCTGGTTTTCCGGCAACTGTTTTTGAAGTTGTTTCTATGGGCTTATATGGAAAGATTGGATTATTACGGTTTTTAAATCGACAACATAAACAGTTAGTTCGAGATGTCATTGCACAAGTCGGTATGACCGATTTTATCCATAAAAATATTGGCGAATTATCAGGAGGCCAACAGCAACGAGTATTTATTGCACGAGCTCTTGTTAGCCAACCTGAGTTGTTAATACTAGATGAACCGACAGTAGGGGTAGATGCTTCTAGTGTTAAGCAGTTTTATGACATGCTAGACCAATTAAACAAGGAAAAAGGAATTACCCTTTTGCTTGTGACCCATGATATTGGGGCAATGACAGATCATGTCACCGACGTAGCTTGTCTAAATAAGACACTTCATTTCCATGGAAATACAGCAGATTTCGAGTCAAATCAAGATTTATCAGCATTTTACGGGCATGATGTTCACCTTATTACCCATAACCATGGAGGACATTAAGAATGTTAGAAGCGTTTTTACGGTATGAGTTTTTACAAAATGCCTTTTACTCAGGAATGTTGATTGGGTTACTTGCTCCGATGTTGGGTGTCTTTTTAGTTGTACGTCGATTAGCTTTAATTGCAGATGCTCTATCTCACATTACTTTATCAGGAATTGCAGCAAGTTTACTTCTTGCTAAACATGTTGCTTTTTTTCAAGGACTTAATCCCTTGTATTTGGGATTGGTTTTTTCAGTTGGAGGCTCACTCTTAATTGAACAACTAAGAAGTGCCTATAAGTATTACAAAGAAATTGCTATTCCTATTATTTTGTCTGGTGGAATAGGGCTTGGGGTTGTATTTATCTCACTTGCTGATGGATTTAATAATGATTTATTTAACTATTTATTTGGAAGTGTCATTGCTGTTAGTCGCTCTGATTTATGGACAATTAGCATTATCACCGTAGTTGTGTTAATGGTCTTACTTTTATTTTATAAAGAATTATTTTTTCTTTCCTTTGATGAGGAACAAGCGATTGTTTCAGGGATAAACCGTAAATTGGTCAATTTTATTTTTATTATCATGGTGGCCTTGGTCATTGCGGCTTCTATGAGGATTGTAGGCATACTTCTTGTATCGGCTTTAATGACATTGCCAGTAGCCGCGGCCATGAGATTGGCAAAGGGCTTTAAGCAAATGTTTTTCTATTCCATTGTGTTTGGTGAAGTGGCAGTAGTAACAGGGTTAATCACTTCTTTTTATTTAGATTTAGCACCTGGTGGAATGATTGTGATGATTGCTGTCTTGATATTGCTTCTTGTCATTGCTTTAGAGTCTGCCTTTAAGAAATATCGTGAATTTGGAAAAATTCAGCCAAGTAAATAAAAGGATAGGGGCTCTGGAAAGATGGATTTATTATCGAATATGACTTTTATTGAGAGAGGAATTTTAGCAGGAATCATTATTGGTTTAATTGCACCTGTTGTAGGTTCTTTTTTACTTGTGCGTAGAATTTCTGTTGTTACAGAATCAATTTCACATATAACACTGACAGGAATCTCAGCAGGGGTTTTTTTAGGTACGGTAGGTCCGTTGTTTCAGTCAATTAATCCAATGTACATGGGTGTTGTTTTTGCGTTAATCGGTGCGTTAATAACGGAACGTTTGAGGGATATGTATCGTCATTTTCAGGAATTAGCTGTTCCCATTATATTATCGACTGGAATAGGGTTAAGTGCGATTTTTATTAGTCTTGCTCGTACGGGTTATACAGAGTGGTATTCTTATTTATTCGGTAGTATTGTAAGTGTGACAATAAGTGATGTACAATTTATAATATTCACTGCGATTGTTGTATTAGTCTTGATTTGTCTATTTTATAAGGAATTTGTTCTCATATCCTTTGATCAAGAATATGCGCAAGTGTCAGGTGTTTCTATGAAGGTTGTAAATTTTATCTTTGCCTTGTTAATTGCTATGGTTATTTCCATGTCAATGAAAGTAGTTGGAATATTGCTAGTAGGGGCTCTTGTTGTTATTCCGATTGCAACAAGTATACAAATTGCAAAAAGCTTTAAGCAATTAATTCTTTTTGGCATCGTCTTTGCCGAGATGGCGATATTGCTTGGCTTGTGTTTCTCATACCAATTTAATATTGCAACAGGTGGAATGATTGTGCTTATTAGTTTGATCATATTAATGATGATCTTACTAGCGAAAAAAATAAAGGTCTTGAATTGAATGGAGGGCTAACATGGATGTGCAAGAAGCAATGGAGCTCTTGAAAACGAAAGGTTTTAAACACACTGGGAAAAGGGAAGAGATGTTACATTTTTTTGCAGATGAAAAACGTTACTTATCGGCAAAGGATGTACTTGAACGCCTACAAAGTGATTATCCAGGAATGAGTTTTGATACGATTTATCGAAATTTGTCTTTATTCACAGAACTTAACATATTAGAAGAAACAGAGCTTGAAGGAGAGAAACGCTTTCGTTTTAGTTGTTCAACAACGAACCACCATCATCATTTAATCTGTCTAGATTGTGGAAAAACAAAACATATTGAAAGCTGTCCAATGGATGCCATTCACCAGCAATTTCCCGATTTTCAAGTGACGGGTCACAAATTTGAGATTTATGGGAAATGTCAAACATGTGCTGAACAAAAAACGGTGTAGCTGTTGGTATTTTTTGAAATACATGAATTAAGTCAGTTGTTCCATCCTAAGTGTAGGAGGGGATGAATACATGTCTAAGCCAGTAGTGAAATGCAATGTAGCTAACTGTACTTTTTGGGGAGAAGGCAATAAGTGTCAAGCTGAATCGATACTTGTTGAAATTGATTCGCACGCTAACCGAGATTATTCAATGGAAGCGGGAGAAGAACCCTATGAGATGGCTGAGCATGAAGATTCGGCTCATAACATAAAAGAGACATGCTGTCATACCTTCCGTCCAAAACAATAACAAAGATAAAGGATTGGTTCTATAATGAACCAGTCCTTTTATGTTGTTTCCTTTATCCAATTATTTACCCATTCCTTTGCTTCTACCCAGTTGTAGGCTCGAATTACATTCTTAGGGGAGGGGAGGCGGTTATATGGTGTGTCCATTAAAATAACAGGTATGCTAAATTCTTCAGCAATGGCTACAGCGTTGTCATGTTTGTCTTCAAAAAATATATCAAGGTTATGCTTTCTTACAGCATCAAGTTTATCGTGTTTTCCAACTAGTTCTATGTAATCAAACGGTACAGATTTCGAATGAAACCATTTTTCTGTAATATCAGCTAGATGATTTCTTCGTGCTGTAATATAAATCAAATCATGATGCTTTGTCCATTCATGCAAAGTTGGTTCGGCATGTGCGGCTAATTCAGCCTGTTCATAAATAAGACCTTCATGTTTCCCCATCCATTCCCAAAATTGATCTTCTGTAATATTAAGGACAGTTGTTAAATCGTATTCCGTTAAGTCATCTAATGTTAGTGTCTTGTTAAAGTGTTGATTTAAGTACGGAATAAAAGTATTAGGGTCTGTAACTGTTCCGTCTATATCTAACCCTAAACGTTTTTTTATCATATTTCTTCACCTCGCCTAAAATTGCTTATCCATAACCTTACACGAAATTGAACAATAGGTCTAGCTTTGAGTTGGATTTACAAGAAAAGATTAACACCGATAATTTTAGTTGACTGCGTCATACTATGACTGTTCCCCGATAAAAAGAAAGTGAGGGATTCGTATGGCAGACCGAGAACATCCGAAAGATGAACCAATAAGGTTAGTTGATGAAGATGATCGTTCTTTAACTTTGGTGAATAACCATGTTGAGGGAGGACGATATGAGAACGGGAGAGCTGATTCCCGTGATCTTTCATTACACGAAGAAGAAAAAGATGAACCATTTGTGAGCAATTTCCAAGAGGAAACGGCTGCAGAATATGCAACCATGAATGGGATGGCAGAAAGAAATGAGACAGAGGAGGCAAACGTGGATGATGTCACTGCGGGTCGCGGTGTCGGAACATTTGCGATTGTTCTTTCTATCTTATCATTATTTTTCTTACCGGTATTGCTAGGTGCAGCCGGAATCGTTATAGGTTTTGTTTCACGTCGTTATGGCTCCACAACGCTCGGGAACTGGGCGATTGGTATAGGTGCTGTTTCGATTCTCATGACCGTCTTTTTCTCCCCATTTTTCTAACTTAGAAATAAGTAGAAAGTAGGGGAGAACGGGGAACAATAAAAAGAAAAAGCATAAGCTTGAGAGCTTATGCTTTTTCTAATTCACGCTGCTTTTTAAAATGTTCTTCTGCAATTTTATCAATTTCAATTTTTAATTCTTCAACCATTGTTTCTTCAGGAACCTTACGAACAATCTCTCCTTTCATAAAGAGAAGGCCTTCACCACGAGCTCCTGCAATTCCGATATCGGCTTCGCGAGCTTCTCCAGGTCCGTTTACAGCACAACCTAGAACGGCTACTTTAATAGGGGCTTTGATGCTTGCAATGTACTCTTCAACTTCATTAGCAATACTAATTAAATCGATTTCGATACGTCCACAAGTAGGGCAAGAGATCAGAGTAGCTGCATTTGCGGCAAGCCCAAAAGATTTAAGTAATTCGCGGGCAACTTTTACTTCTTCAACAGGGTCAGCGCTTAATGATATACGAACCGTGTTACCGATTCCCATATTTAAAATAGCGCCAAGGCCAGCTGCACTCTTAATCGTTCCTGCAAACAAAGTTCCAGATTCCGTAATACCTAAGTGTAGAGGATAATCAAACGCTTTTGCGGCTTTCTCATAAGCTTCAATTGCTAAATTTACATCAGAGGCTTTCATGGAGACAATGATGTCATGAAAATCTAAATCCTCTAAAATTTGGATATGATGTAAAGCACTTTCAACCATGCCGTCCGCTGTCGGATATCCATATTTATCAAGAATTCTTTTTTCAAGCGAACCAGCATTAACACCAATGCGAATCGGAATTCCTTTTTCTTTAGCAGCTTTAACTACAGCCTCAACTTTATGACGCTTTCCAATATTCCCTGGGTTAATTCTAATTTTATCGGCTCCACCTTCAATGGCCTTAAGAGCAAGCTTATAATCAAAATGAATATCAACTACAAGAGGGATGTTAATTTGTGCTTTAATGTCTGCAATGGCCTCGGCTGCACGCATATCAGGACAAGCGACGCGCACGACTTGACAACCTGCTTCTTCAAGTCGCTTAATCTCGGCAACAGTCGCCTCTACATCATGTGTTTTAGTTGTTGTCATGCTTTGAACTATTACTTCATTATTTCCACCAATCGTTAAGTTTCCAACTTTAACGGGGCGTGTTTTCGTACGATGTATTATTTCGGTCATTGACCAATCGCTCCTTTATTTTGAAGAGTAGCCTCTTCACCTAGTCTCATAAAGAGAATCGCCTTCATTTTATCAATGTCCACAATTGTTTGGCAAGGATAAAGTGAAGACGATTTTTATAAAAAAATATTTAAGGCATGTAAATTAGTAGTAAACAGGAAAAAGGTAAGTATTACCAATTTGAATTTCCTCTGGTTTTGTTCCTCCATTTAAAGTTTGAAAATCATGGACGATTTCTTGAATTGAAGCTGAAATCGGTCCTTCGTGCATATGTTCTACAATAGATAACACGGTATGTCCAGGCTCTACAGTGATTTCGCGAAATGGCTCAAATTCTTCAACGATCGTTTCTTCCACTTCCAACTCAGGCACCTCTTCCGGTTGAGATGGAGTAGCAGTTTGTGAAAGACCATTGGGTAAAGTTCCGATAGTTAGATCATAATAAGTGCTGTATAAGATAACGAGGATGATGAAAAACGTTCCAATTCGTTTCATGAGCTTGTCCTCCTTTACATTCCCTTTTCATTCAATTTAAGTATATGTAGTTATTGGTTGAATATGACAATATTACAAAAATCATATCAAAAGGAATAAAAGTGTAAGGAGTGAATAACATGAAGGATGCTCGTCCTAGTTACATTCTTTTTTTTATAGGGCTTCTCCCGCTAATCATGGTTATTGGGAATTCCATGTTTATTCCCTTATTGCCGCAAATGCAAGCAGATCTTGGCATAACCACAGTGGAAAGCGGGTGGTTACTTACTAGCTTTTCCATTCCAGCGGCTCTATTAGTTCCGGTGGGAGGTTTCTTATCTGATCGATTTGGGAGAAAAAAAGTGGCACTTCTGGCACTACCTTTAATTATGATTGGATGTGTAATAGCGGCCATTTCGGCGATGGTTATGCATATAGAGGGGGCATTTCAATGGATGTTAGTAGGCCGCGTTTTTCAAGGAATTGGGGCAGGTGGTGTCACTCCGTTAGCTATGGCATTCATTTCCGATGTTTTCGAGGGAGAACAAAGAAATCGGGCTTTAGGAACGGTAGAGGTATTTAATGGAGCAGGAAAAGTGATTAGTCCTATAATTGGTGGGTTTGTCTTACTTTTTTCTTGGAATTATAGCTTCGTTATCTATTTAGCGGTTTCTCTTTTTGCTTTTTTAGGTGTTTCCATTTTCATAAAACCAAGACAAAGAGCTAACAAAATAAATGATAAAAGATCAGGCACCTTAGTTCGACTTAAAGAGTTATTTAGGGATCATTGGCGATGGCTAACACCAATTTGTACTTCTGGTTTTATAGGAATGTTTTTGTTATTTGGCTATTTATTTTACTTAGCCTATTTACTAGAAGTGAACGGTTTCTTTTCGTCTATAGTGGATGGGGGCATTCTTGCGCTTCCTCTTCTACTATTAACGGTATTATCATATGGAACGGCTCGGAAATTAAAGGGAAATGAAAATAACTACAAACGTGCTTTTATTTATGGAGGAGCTTTAATGGCAACGGGAACATGTATGATGATTATACTCTCTTCCTTAAGTTGGTTTATTCTTTCTCTAAGTCTCTATTCGATTGGATTAGGAATGGTTTTGCCTGCGGCTAATTCAGCACTAGCATCTATCGTTTCACAACAGGACAGAGGGACTATTTTTTCACTGTATTCTATGTTACGTTTCCTAGGAGTAGCATTAGGTCCCCTTCTCTTTGGATACTGGATCAGCAATGTAGAGCAGATGCTGTTTACTTCCTTCTTCTTTGTAACAGTTAATATATTGATTTGGCTAGTTAGTTGGAAGTGTTTTCCGCTTGGCCATGATTGTCCAGTCACTGATCTTTCACGGATTTAAATGAAAAATGGGACTAAAGCACCTTTTTATTGTTTCGAAAAAAGTGTTTCTTAATTAATATAGCACTCGTCTTATAAATGAGTGTGGGCTTAACGATTCAATCGTAATAGTCATAAAAGGAGAAGATGTTAAAATGAAGTTCTTTTGGAAAAAGTCAATGATTCTTATACTGGTATTAGCGCTTGTTTTTCCGATGCTCGTGGTTGCGGACGCGATCCCAGGAGATGTCATTATCACTTTAGGGGAAGATTTATCTGAGTCACAAAAACAAGCTTTATTGAATGAAATGGGAGCAACACAAGATGACACAATTATATACGTAACGAATGAAGAGGAGCACCAATATCTGGGTAATTACATTAGTGCTGCGAGAATTGGGACGAATGCATTATCTTCATCAAAAATTACAATTGGTAACGAGGGAGATGGCTTAGCTGTTGAATCGACCAATATTAATTGGGTTTCTGATGAAATGTATTTAAATGCATTAATAACAGCAGGAGTGGAAGATGCAGATATTTACATTACAGCTCCGATTGCAGTTTCAGGAACGGCTGCTTTAACTGGATTAATTAAGGCATATGAAATTGCTGCTGATATTGAAATACCTGAGGAGCAAAAGCAAATTGCCAATGAAGAATTAATCCGAACAGGGGAATTAAGTGATTCAATTGGAATGGAAGAAGCTACTGAATTGATGAATCGAATCAAAGAAGAAATAGCAAATAATCCTGTAGAAACGGAAAGTGATCTTCGGGATCTCATTCGACGTATTGCAGCTGAACTAGGTATTACATTAACAGATGAAGAACTAAATGGGTTGGTTTCGTTATTTATGAGAATGCAAGACCTTAATATTGATTGGAATCAAGTACAGGACCAAATTTCAAGGGTGCGTGATAATTTGGGAGAGTTTTTAAATCGTGAAGAGACGCAAGGCTTTATCCGAAATTTTCTTGATTTAATTAACCGGTTAATTGATTCCCTTCGTGGTTTATTTAGTTCATAATAAGAGAGGGGGCATTCCCTCTCTTATTTTATTTGTTAGGAAGTGAAACGGATTCAATCAATGATCCGTAATAATAACAAGAGAAAGGAGGAAGGAAAATGGAATGGTTAGATTCACCTAGTGTTGGATTTATCGTTGTATTTTTGGGAACTTTGTTTTTAATTGGAGAACTTTTAGTACGAGTAAAAGGACTATTTGCTATTTTAGGGGTCGCTATCATGGCCATGTATTTCTCATACCATATTACTGGAGATGTCGGACTGTGGGTTGTAATATTATATATAGTAGGTCTGGCATTAATCGTTATCGATGGAAAAGTGATAACGGACGGAACGGTTGCTCTATTAGGGGTAGTATTAATGATTATTGGTTTAGCAGTTCCTGCCCCTTCTTTTATTTACGGAATTTTGGTTTCAATGGGTTTTATCGTTGGGGGATTTAGTTCGGCTCTTTTTCTAAAAGTGTTCCCATCTAGAAATTTATGGGCAAAAATGACGCTAAAGGATAAGTTAACGGGAGACCTCGGTTACAATTCGATTAATGATCAATATCATGAACTGGTTGGCAAAAGGGGAAGAACAATTAGTTCCTTTCGTCCAACAGGTACGGTAGAACTAGAAGGTGAGCAATACAGTGCAACTAGCGGTGGGAGTTGGATTGAAGCGAATCAAGACGTTGTCGTTGTCTCAGTTGATGGTACAAGAATAGTTATTAAACTCATAGAAGAGAACGAACAAAGAAGCGAGTAGGTTGATATGCTCGCTTCTTTCGTTTGGTTTTTTATTGTTTTTGGGCCTTAATGCTAGGAATAGACTGTACGGCTAATAGGACAATTAAGAAAGTTGATGCAACAAATGCAAGAAAAGGAATACGGATAACCAAAACATCGGTCCAGTAGAGGACAATTACAGGTAATGTAAGAGCGTGGGCTGTTATGGACCAAAGGTGACGATATTCTAATCTGCGTTTTCCTTTAATGAGAAGCGAACAATAAGCTAATATTGAAATACCAAGGAATCCCAAACCGGCAAGTCCGACATAAAGTAAGCTTGTGATAATGATTAACAAAATAGGAAGGAAATTTTGTAATTGACTGATTCTGTTAGATAACTCTTCCTTAGATAATTCTTGTAACCCTAATAGCACATACGAGACCGAATGCGTTTGTCCATCAGATACGAAAATAAATTCACTTTGTTGCAATGCAATTCCTTCATCTAACTGAATTAAATCAGTTTCAGAAAATGTATTAGATGGGTCAATTAAGAAGAATCCTTCATTGAATTCTTCAGCAAAAAAGGCCTCTTCTCCGTCCCAAGATAAGTTTCCTTCGCTCACATGAAAATTTGGTAAATCATGCTGTAATGTACGATTTAACTGGTTAATACTTGTAATAATCGAACTGTTTAAAGAAATAAAATAAGGAATACTTGCAAGAAAAATAATAAATAGTACATACCCTATTGTGGTTGTAATTGGTCTAAAGCGACTATATGCAATAGCTTTTCTGTTATAAAAGCTTTTGAAAAACCATTCCCAATAACTCATTAGCTGATCCTCTCTTTCAGTGAGAATAAAGAATGTGCTTCTCACTCATCGTTATTTTAACGAATCGAACCTGAAATAGCTATCATTGTTTCACAGAGCTCCTTCGTTTTATGACTTTTTTATATTAATTTTAAATAAAGAGCATTTCTTAATAATTTATGGTTTACAAACCATTCATAAATGCTTAATAATAGACAGGGTGTTTAATGTTGATGTTTGTCGAAAGTTGGATGAGTATTTGACTTATGAGATGAAGGGATGAGGATTGGTGGATTTACAAACGCTCTTGTTCATGTTTTTTGGTGGACTAGGTATTTTCCTTTTTGGTATTAAATACATGGGGGATGGCCTGCAAAAGGTTGCAGGGGAAGGTTTACGTGATGTGCTTGATAAATTTACAACGAATCCGGTAATGGGTGTGTTTGCAGGTTTATTTGTAACGGTCCTCCTACAAACGAGTACCGGTACAACCGTTTTAACGATTGGCCTTGTTAATGCTGGGTTCATGACTTTGAAGCAAGCAATAGGGGTCATTATGGGAGCAAACATAGGTACAACGGTGACGGCATTTATTATTGGAATTAAAATTTCTGCTTATGCGTTGCCTATTATCGCAGTTGGTGCAGCATTAATTTTCTTCATAAAAGCGAAAAAAGTAAATAACTATGGTCAAGTTGTTTTTGGATTTGGAGCTTTATTTTATGGTTTAGAATTAATGGGAACTGGATTAAAACCTCTTCGAGAATTAGAGGCGTTTGCGGAACTGACGGTAAGTATGAGTGAAAATCCATTACTTGGTGTCCTAATTGGTACGATTTTTACAGTTGCTGTTCAAAGTTCGAGCGCATCAATTGGTCTGTTGCAACAGTTATATGAACAAGGTGCAATGGGATTAGATGCGGCTTTGCCTGTTTTATTTGGAGATAACATTGGAACGACTATCACCGCAATTTTAGCAGCAATAGGAGCTTCAGTAGCTGCAAAAAGAGCAGCACTTACGCACGTTATATTTAATTTAATAGGTACAATCATTGTGTTAATTGTTTATCCGTTTTTCTTTCAGCTCATTAGTTTTCTTGCTGTTGAGCTAGGTCTAAATAGACCAATGACGATTGCATTTGCACATGGAATCTTTAATGTATCCAATACGCTAATTCAACTGCCGTTTGTGGCGATATTGGCAATTATTGTAACAAAGCTAGTACCAGGTGAAGAATTTAGCATTGAATATAAAGCGAAACATCTAGATCCTCGATTTATTGGAAGTTCACCAGCTATTGCGCTTGGACAAGCAAAACAAGAGGTATTGCGTATGGCTGAATTTTCAGAGAGAGGATTATATGAAGTAAGTCAATATCTTGAAACTGGTCAAAAAAGACATGCTGAAATGTCCATACAGTTTGAGGAAGCAATCAATAATCTAGATCGGAAAATCACTGATTATTTAATACAAATTTCCTCAAGATCTCTTTCGGCACATGATTCAAAACTACATTCAATGTTAATGGATACCGTACGCGATATTGAACGCATCGGTGATCATATAGAGAATATCGTAGAACTGAAGGATTATCAGAAAGTCAATAAGGTTCATATTTCAGAAACAGCATTGGATGATCTTCGAGAAATGTCGGAGTTAACACTCTCAACGTTAAGAGAAGCCATCCAATCGCTTGAACTAATTGATAGTGATATGGCTCGTTCGGTGCTTGAAAAAGAAGAAAAGATAGATAAAATGGAAAGAAAACTTAGAAAGCAGCACATACAGCGAGTCAATGATGGAAAATGTTCCGGTTCAGCGGGGATCGTTTTTGTTGATATTGTAAGTAACCTTGAACGAATTGGTGATCATTCAGTGAATATTGCTGAAGCAGTTATAGGAGAAGACAATTACTAATCTAAAGGAGACCAGTGTCCAAAGTAAGTGGGACACTGGTCTTTTAATGAAATTATGCTTGTCTAATAATTTGATGTGTGGTAAGTTATATCAGTGCCAAATAAATGCTCTTTTTTGTCAAATAACATTTTTTCTAATAAGTGTTGACTCATTAGAAAGTGCATGGTAATATAATTCTTGTCCTTAATTGTCGTTCCACAGTAGCTCAGTGGTAGAGCTATCGGCTGTTAACCGATCGGTCGTAGGTTCGAGTCCTACCTGTGGAGCCAAACATATGGCGGCGTAGCTCAGCTGGCTAGAGCGTACGGTTCATACCCGTGAGGTCGTGGGTTCGATTCCCTCCGCCGCTACTTTTATTTAAATATGTTACGGCGATTGTGGCGAAGTGGTTAACGCATCGGATTGTGATTCCGACATTCGTGGGTTCAATTCCCATCAGTCGCCCCATAGAGGACCCTTAGCTCAGTTGGTCAGAGCAGTCGGCTCATAACCGATCGGTCGTAGGTTCGAGTCCTACAGGGTCCACCATTTACAATTAGCTTTTTTTATGCGGAGGAATACCCAAGTCCGGCTGAAGGGATCGGTCTTGAAAACCGACAGGCGGGTTAAACCGCGCGGGGGTTCGAATCCCTCTTCCTCCGCCATTGTTTTTACATATGATGAAACTTTAAGACCTCATTTTGAGGTCTTTTTTTGCATGCTGTTTTATTAACGCTGTTTTCGTAAAGATTGTTGCTATGAAATAGTTCTTCCTCAGCCTTTATTAAATATAACTCCATGTAATGATACCGAGTCCAATACAATAAAAAGCAAAATAAGTGAGTCTTGTATTTTGTAACATAACAATAAACCATTTAATTCCGATTAATGCAAATAGAAATGATGATAAAAATGCTATGACTAAGGAGGGTAAGCTTATCTCTGTATAGCTTCTTATTAGTTCAGGAGTTTTTAAAATGGTCATTCCAAGAAAAACGGGAATGGAAAGAAAAAAGGAGTAACGAAGGGCTGTCTCTTTATTTAAACCAAGACAAAGAGCGGTAAATAAGGTGCTACCTGTACGAGAAATCCCTGGTACTAAGGACAAAGCTTGCCCAATTCCAATGATGATTCCATCCTTCCAATTCAGCTTGGAAAGTCCCCTAGATCCAACTTTTAATCCATGCTCAATTAAAATTAAAGATAAACCTGTAATAATAAGAGAAACTCCTACTGTAGCAGGCGTTGTCATCTGATCACCAAGTACTCCTTCAATGAAATTTCCAACTAAAATGGTTATAAAAGTCGAAATAATAAGTAAAAGAACAAATCTATAATTAGTGCGAGCTCTATCTTCTTTCTTTACAAGGTATGAACAAAAATCGTAAAGGATTTTTGTTGCCTCTTGTCGAAAGTAAACAATAACAGCTAGCACAGAAGCGATATGCAAAAAGGTTTCAAATGCAAGCTTGAAGTTTTCACCAATGGGGATGTCGAGAAGTCTTTGAACAATAAGCATAAGTGCGGTACTTGAAATCGGTAAAAATTCTGATATCCCCTGTATAAACCCAATTATCAATGCTTCCCACCAATTCATTTGATTCCTCCGTTATTTGTAGCTTTTGATTGTATATGTTTATGTACTAGCTTTTTTGTTATGACAAAGCGTGTTTATTCCATATCATGTAAGGGTAGAGTAAGAGTGTTTACATGACTAAATTTTTCGTGAGCATTATCGTTGCAACAATGCTCAAAATTTGGTAATGTATGAATTGAAAGACTTATGAAACAAAAATGTTGCTAAAGTCTATGTTTTTTTGGGGTACATACTCCGACAAATAATTTAACGTACTTAGAGGAGGAAATTTATTATGGCTTATGAATTACCACAATTACCTTATGCAGCAAACGCACTAGAACCACATATTGACGAGGCAACTATGAATATTCATCACGGCAAACACCATAATACTTATATTACAAAGCTTAACGCAGCGCTTGAAGGTCATGACGATCTTGCGAACAAGAGCATTGAAGAGTTAGTTTCTAATCTAGATGCTGTACCAGAAGATATTCGTGGTGCTGTTCGTAATAATGGTGGAGGTCATGCTAACCATACTTTCTTCTGGCAAATTCTAAGTCCAAATGGAGGCGGAGCTCCTACAGGTGAGTTGGCTGATGCAATCAATTCAACTTTTGGAAGCCTTGATGCATTTAAAGAAGAATTTGCGAACGCTGGTGCTAACCGTTTTGGTTCTGGCTGGGCTTGGTTAGTAGTAGATGGTGGCAAGCTTGCAGTAACTAGTACACCAAACCAAGATACACCATTAATGGAAGGGAAGACTCCAATCCTAGGTCTTGATGTTTGGGAGCATGCATACTACTTAAATTACCAAAACCGTCGTCCAGACTACATTAATGCATTCTGGAACGTGGTTAACTGGGACGAAGTATCAAAACGCTATGAGTCAGCAAAATAATTAAAAGCACTTATGCAAAAGAACCTAAAGGAACCTTACCTTTAGGTTTTTTTTTGTATAACCGGTTTTTCAGGTGACACACTACTATGTGAGGGTGGTGGAGTCGGTGAATAAGGTATTGGTAAAGAAAGTGATTGGTGATATAGAGGTGACGAGGGATTTAAAGCTTTTGCTCATCATCGGTGGGCTCTATGCATTAAGTATTGCCTTGTCAAACACATTTGTTAATGTTTATTTATGGAAACAATCAGGTGAATTTGTCGATATTGCTCTATATAATTTAGGATCAGTTGTCATGCAGCCATTTGCTTTTATTCTTGCTGGAAAAGTGGCAAAAAAGATTGATCGAGTTATTGTACTGAGAGCGGGTGTCATCGCACTTGCTATTTTTTTCTCCACAGTTTTGTTTTTAGGAGAGAATGCAAATGAATATTTGCTGTTACTGGGGGTTTTAATAGGGACAGGATTTGGTTTTTATTGGCTCGCATTTAATGTTCTTACATTTGAAATAACTGAACCTGAGACAAGAGACTTTTTTAATGGGTTTTTAGGCTTATTAACTTCTTTTGCAGGAATGATAGGGCCGATTCTTTCCGGTTTCATTATTACAAGGATGGAGCAATTTACAGGCTATACCATTATATTTGCGATTTCTCTTGCGTTGTTCTTAGCCGCTGTATTAATGAGTTTTATGTTAAAGCGTCGATCAGCCGAAGGGAATTTCTATTTTGTGAAAATTTTAAAAGAGAGAAAGAATAATCCAAACTGGAAGCAGATTACACGAGCGCACTTTTTCCAAGGATTGCGAGAGGGTACTTTTGTTTTTGTGATAACAGTTTGGGTTTATATTGCAACTGGAAGCGAACTAGCCATTGGTACATATGGGTTGGTGGCTTCTGCTACTCAATTCGTTGCATATTACGTCATTACAAGAATGATAAAACCTAATTTTAGAAAACGATTAATTTTAATCGGGGGTTTAATACTGTATGGTGCGATCTTCATCATTGTACTTGGAGAATTGTCGTTCGCAAAATTAATTACATATGGAGTTGTTGTTTCGCTTGCTTATCCAATGCTACTTGTTCCATATGTATCCCTTACATTCGATGTTATTGGAAAAGGGTGGAAGGCGGCAGAAATGAGAGTAGAGTATATTGTGGTTAGGGAACTCTTTGTCAACTCTGGACGAATTGTTTCGGTACTAGCTTTCTTGGCCACTGTTACGTTATTTTCAGAAGAACGTGGAATTCCGATACTTCTGCTCGTCTTAGGTGCAGGACATGCCTTAATTTACTTCTTCGTTAGACATGTCCATTTTAAAGAGAATAAAGGGGGAGAAAGTTACAGTTTTGCGAGACAAAAAGGAGGAGAAGGCGACCCAACAGGTGGGGGAGGATCAAGTGTATGATTTTGATCTATTCTCTTTTGACAACCATTTTAGATATGATATAATAAATGTAACAAACGTATCCTGCCGTGTTAGTCAGCTTCACCTTGTTTCGAACCTTGATTTTTTTAAGGGAGTTCTATATTGAGACGTTGCCAGCATGCCAGTATATTCTGGACGCTGAATGGGTTTCTGCGAACACCCACCTACGAGTGTAGGTTCATGAAACAACTGAAGCAACGGCATACGCGGGTTACAAATTTTTGAAATTAATCTAGGCACCTTTTTAGGTGCCTATTCTATTGGGGAAAAAGAATAATATTTAGGAGGAACTTCCAAGGTGGAAAGAACATCAAAGCGTAAAAAGAAACATCACGTTCCAGCTCGGTTAAATGTTCTCTTCTTTGCTGTTTTTGTATTATTTTCTGCTCTCATCCTTCGATTAGGAGTTGTGCAGATTGTAGAAGGGCAAGAGTTTGTTAAAGAACTGGAAAGAACGAGTAACACAACAGCGAGAATCGATGCACCAAGAGGACTTATGTATGATCGCTTTGGACATGTAATTGTTGACAATGAACTAGAGTTATCCGTTACATACACAAACCCATCGCGAGCAACAAGTTCAGAAACAATGCTTAGTATTGCAAAGGATTTAGAAAGCTTAATTGATATTGAAATAGAACGAATTACAGAGCGAGATAAACAAGACTATATTTTAATGCAAATGAGCCCTGAGGAAAGATACGAGCTTGTAAGTAGGGAAGAAAGAAATGAGTTAGGGAGTACAACAGAAGAATATAGATTAGAAGTTGAACGTATTTCTAGTGAAGAGATTGAAGCATTAACAGAAAAAGATTTACGAATTTTAGCTATATACCGCGAAATGTCTCGAGGTTATGCAAATAGTCCACAGCGAATTAAACGAGGCATAACGGTAGAGGAAGCCCATAAATTGAGTGAAAATTTATATCGATTGCCAGGAATTGATATTTTAAGAGATTCACGTAGAAATTATGTTTATGGAGAATCGTTACGTAGTTTGTTTGGCTCAACCGGATCTATTCCTAGAGAAAAAGCCGATTATTATTTATCTAGAGGATATGATCGTTCTGATTTTGTTGGAACAAGTTTTCTAGAATTGCAATATGAAGAAGTACTGCGTGGCCAAAAGGCTGTGGTTGAAAGCATCACACACTCATCCGGCGGACAAACGATTGAGAATTCTGTAAACGAGCGTCAAGGTAGACGTGGAAATGATTTAGTATTAAGTGTAGATATGGAATTGCAACAACGGTTAGAAAGTATTATTGAAGAAGAAATGAAAAAGGCAGGTAATTCCTTTATCCTAGATCGATCTGCTTATGCAGTTCTTATGGATCCACGTACAGGGGACATTTTATCAATGGCTGGGTTTAATGATCCAGCTGATCGAGATCGCCCAACAAATGCTGATCATATTGGAAATGTAACGAAAGCTTTTGAAATGGGATCTTCCATAAAAGCAGCTTCGGTGTTGACTGGTTTTGAAGCAGGTGTAGCTCACCCTGGTAAAAGCTTTAATGACCGGCCGATTCGTCTTCCTTCAACACCTGAAAAGAAATCTGTAAGAAATTATGGTTGGCTTAATGATGTCCGAGCATTAGAGGTTTCTTCGAACGTGTATATGTTTGAAATGGCGATGTTAATGGCAGGTTGCCACTATCCTAATCAGTGTAATTGGACAAATCAATCTGTTGAGCAAGCATACAATGAAATTAGATATCACTTTAGTCAGTTTGGCTTAGGTGCGGATACAGGTATAGATTTACCTACTAGTTCTACAGGCTTACAAGGTGGTTCGACCATTTATGGGAACTTACTCGATTTAATGATTGGTCAATATGATACGTACACGACCTTACAGCTTGCTCAATATATATCCACTATTGCTAATGATGGGCTTAGAATGCAACCCCGGATTGTAACGGAGATTCGCGAGCCTGTTTCAAGTGTAGACGAGCACGGGGCTGTTTCACAGAAATTTGAACCTAAAGTGTTAAATAGGGTTGATATGAATGATGAATATATTTCTCGAGTACAACAAGGATTACGAGGCGTTATGACAAGAGGAACGGCAAGTAGTCGTTTTGCTAATAAATCTTATCAGCCTGCTGGAAAAACAGGTACAGCGCAAGTGAGAGTAGCGGTTGGAACAGGAGATAATCGCAGATTTATTGATGGGAATACTCAAACTCTTGTAGGGTATGCACCTTTTAATGAACCTGAGGTAGCTTTTGCTGTTGTGGTCCCTAATGTCAAATTAGAAAGAAATGGTGGCAGACAGGGGATGGCTCAAGAAATTGCGAGTCAGGCACTTGATGCCTACTTTGAACTTAAGACTGTTAGAAATGGACCAGAACAAGCATCACGTCCAATTCTTGAACAACCAGATGAATAGAAAAAAGGTGTTTTCCAAAGAGACTTCTCTTTTGGAAACACCTTTTTTATGCTGAAATGAATTTATGCGTTAGATTTCCTCTCGTATTACGTGTTCAGTTTAAGAAGTTATGTTACGGTAATTGAGAGATATCCTTCCTTGAATGACTACTTTGTCTTATTCCACCTAAGGACTTGAAAAACATAGAAATGTTAGAAAGGTCCAAACTAGCATAGTCAACTTCAGGCATTACTTTTGTGCTTTCTGTAAAATATGCTCAACTTCTGCTAGAGAGATGTTGGTTTTACTAGCAATAGTCCGAAGATCATTTCCGCTTTCAAACAAATCGATAACGTCTGCTTCGTTTTTATGTTGTACATCAAAGCTGTGCCTAGGGCTGATCAACAACTCTTCCTCTAATAAACGTATTTTCTTTTTTAATTGATATATTTCCTGCATGTATGTGATCGACAACTGATCCATTTGCTTTTCAAGTTGTTTTACCCTGTCTTTTCGAAAAAAAGATAGGACGAATAAGATAATGGATAGGGAAAACAAAATAATGATTATTAATTCCAAACCTTAAAACCCTCTTTCCTCAAAGTCACTATGACTATTATTAAGTTTAGCAATAATAATAGCGAAGTCAAATACAGAGGCTACTGAAAAAGTCGATTTTTACCTTTTGTTTAGTACCTGTGAATGATAAAAATCGTTATTGTTTTTCATGAAAAATTCGACATTTACCATCAATTATGAATATTGCTGCTAAATTCTTCTAAATTTCAACATAAAACGACGAAAGTTTCTGACAAAAATAGATGGCGAAAAAAGGCGAATAATTTTTTTTCCTTTACCAAAGGCTACACTAGCTTCAACCTGACAAAAAGAGACAAAATGAGCTTCTTGTTTGCTGAAAAATTGGAATGTATGATAAACATAGCAAAATAAAAGTCATAAAGTGAGATTAACTTACATAAAGTAATGAATTTGTATTCGAAAAAAGAACGAGTTTTAGGGAGGTGAAGATGTTGATTGAGCAAATACTTACGTTACGTGAAAGAGGTTATTCTTTCCGTAAAATTGCAATTGAATTAAATACAACAGTTGGAAAAGTGCAATACCGGTATCAAAAGTATCGTCAACAACAAGAAGAAAATGAGGAGATTGAACAGATGGATATGATCCCAAGTGTACCTAGTAGTTATGAAAGAGATGAGTTTAGTTTGCTGCCACAAAGTCCTACAACTGTTTATGCGTTCTGGGAAGTTAGTGCTTCACTTCGGCAAGTCTCTGAACATCAAACTCGTCATCGTTGGGAGGAACTGTCTAAATGTTTAAGAGTTTACGACTGTACGATGATAGATTTTAATGGGCATAATTCACATCGGTATTTTGATATTTACATACCAGAAATGACAAATAATTGGGTGATTCGTGAATTGGAACCAAATCGAACGTATATTGTTGATTTTGGAGTTCAGACAAGACAAGGCTCATTCTTATCTTTACTTCGCTCTAACGCAATTGATACACCACGTTCTTCTGATTCTATAAATGGATTACATGTAGAAGCTGTGAATCAATGGAAATCAGGAAAGTGTAATGAACCTAACTGGTTAGAACATTTTAGTACGTATTCATACTACGAGAAAATTAAATAGGAGGGGTTTTTTTGAAGGAGGGTTATTATTCGTTAGTCTTACATGCGCACCTTCCCTATGTTCGTCACAAGGAAGAGGGGCGACTTGAAGAGCGATGGTTATTTGAAGCGATTACAGAATCTTATATCCCGTTGTTATGGGAGTTAAATGAAACGGACATGAAAGATGCTTTAACTATTTCTTTTTCGCCGCCAGTTTTAGAGATGTTAGCAGATCCTGTAATACAAGAACGATATTTAGATTACATTATAAAGACAGAAGAATTGCTAGGTAAAGAAAAACAGGTAGCTGAAACGGTAGAGGAGAAAAATCTAGTAAACTTTTACACAGATCGTTATCAGAAAATTAAAAAAACGTTTATTGATCTTAATAAAAATGTGTTATATGGGTATCGAGATTTATTTGAAAAAGGAATCATTAAATGTATAACAAGTTCCGCAACTCATGCATTTTTGCCTTATGTAAAAACGAAAGCAGCTATTAGATCTCAAATAGTTGAAGCAATACGTTGCTTCCAACAGCACTTTGGAACAAAGCCTAAAGGATTTTGGTTACCAGAATGTGCTTTTGCACCTGGAATTGACCGTATATTGGTTGAAGAAGGAATTACTTATACTTTCGTTGATGAACATGCGGTTCTACATGCAGATCCTCAGCCTTCTAAAGGTAGCGGTGCTCCGATCTATTCACCCCATGGGTTAGTCTTATTTCCAAGACATACAGACTTATCTAGTAAAGTGTGGAGTTCAAATCTAGGATATCCAGGTGATGTTGATTATCGCGAATTTTATCGAGATATTGCTTATGAAAGAGAATGGGACTATATCAAACCATATGTTCACGAAGATGGTATTAGAATTGATACAGGCATTAAACATAAAAGAATAACAGGGAATGAAGAATCAAAGGAGCTATATGTTCGTCAGTGGGCAGAAGGCAAGGTTCAAGGGCATGCAGACGACTTCTTATATTCCATTGAACAACAAATTAATGAACATGGAAGTCAATGTTATCCTCCATATTTAATGGTTACTCCGTTTGATGCAGAGTTATTTGGTCATTGGTGGTTTGAAGGGCCTGATTGGATCGGTCAACTTCTAAAAAAGGGCGAAGGTAAAATTTCTTTTATTACACCAGAAACTTACATCGATCGTCATTATCAAGATTTCGATACAGCTCATGTTTCTTTTTCAACTTGGGGAAGAAAAGGGTATGGAGAAGTGTGGGTAAATGAGAAAAATGAGTATCTTTATCGTCACCATCATCGTATGGAGGTAGATCTTGCAACAAGTGCTGCTCTATTTGCTAATCCAACAAAACTAGAGAAGCGCTATTTACAACAAATGGTTCGCGAGTGGATGTTGACTGTAAGTAGTGACTGGGCATTTATTATGGACGGGCAAAGTGCCGTACAGTATGCTCATGAGCGCTTCTCAACTCATCTATACCGTTTTGATCTGACAAAAGAGAGATTACTTCAAGGTGAAGTTCAAGAAGAATGGATTACAAAAATGGAACAAAGTTTCCCATTCCTAAAAGATATTGATGATCGCATCTTCTTTTCTTCTCACGATGCATATATTCAGGCTAAGGAAGAGAGTGCAAAAGGAGAAAAACGGTCAATCTTAATGCTGAGTTGGGAATACCCGCCTATGATGGTAGGGGGATTATCAAGGCATGTGTACGATCTTTCGCGTGCATTGGTTACAGAAGGACATGAAGTCCATGTCATTACTTCTTATGTTGCTGGGTACCCAGACTATGAGATAAATCAAGGGGTACACGTCCATCGAATAAAAGGACTGCAACCTGAAGCTCCTAATTTCTTTGATTGGGTTGGTAGTTTAAATATAGAAATGACTCGTTATGTTGAAAAGCTTTCAAGAAAATATCAGTTTGACATCATTCACGCTCATGACTGGTTAGTAGGTGTGACAGCAGTTGCAGCAAAGAAATCTCTTCAACTTCCATTACTTGCTACTATTCATGCAACTGAGCATGGAAGAAATAATGGAATTCACAGTGAAATGCAATATGAAATAAACCAAAAAGAATGGGAACTGACATTTGAAGCTAATCGTGTCATTGTGTGCAGTGATTATATGAAAGAGGAGCTTTTATCTATATTTTCAATGCCAGAAGAGAAACTCTCTGTCATTCCGAATGGGGTAGACATTGAATTATTGCAACCATATACGAATAACGGAATACCAAAAATGAATGACCAGTTTACCGTCTTTTCTGTAGGAAGAATGGTGAAAGAAAAAGGGTATCAAACCGTTATTGAGGCAGCAGCTGTTCTTAAGGAACGCAATGAGAAGGTTCGATTCGTCATAGCTGGAAAAGGACCAATGCTAGAAGAGTATCAAAGGCAAGTGGTGGAAAGACAATTAGAATCTCATGTAACTTTTTTAGGGTTTGTTAGTGATGAGGAACGAAATACTTGGTTTTGTCAATGTGATGCCACGATCTTTCCAAGTTATTATGAACCTTTTGGGATTGTTGCACTCGAAGGACTTGCAGCTGGAAAAGCAACCATTGTCTCCGATACGGGTGGATTAGCTGGCATTATTCGGCATGAAGAAAATGGCTTAAAAGTCATTCCTGGTGATGTAAACAGTATAGTTTCGCAAGTGCTTTATCTATACAATCATCCGATTACGCGGGAGGCAATTGCCACACAGGGCTTACGAGATGTAAAGTCACGTTTTAACTGGGAGACTATAGCGAAACAAACGGAAGAAGCAATTGAAGATTGTCTTGTTGGAGAGTTAGAACTAACCATCTAAAAATAGGGAGGCTATTATATGAAAGGTGTCATCATGGCAGGAGGAAAAGGAACAAGACTCCGCCCATTAACTTGTAATGTACCAAAACCAATGGTTCCACTAATTCAAAAACCGGTTATGCAATATAGCATTGAACTTTTAAAGAAGTATGGTATTACAGAAATCGCTGTAACGGTTCAATATTTGTCTAATGTTATAAAAGATTATTTTGGTGACGGATCAAAATTTGGAGTCAAATTGCACTATTTTGAAGAAACAACACCTTTGGGCACTGCAGGTAGTGTAAAACAAGCGGAAGAATTCTTAGATGAACCTTTTGTCGTTGTGAGTGGTGATGCTTTAACAGATTTTAATCTTCAATCTGGAATTAGTTTTCATGAACAAAATGATAGCCTTGTTACTATTTTTATGAAGCAAGTAGAATGTCCATTAGAGTTTGGTGTCATCATGACAGATGAAAGAGATCGGATTGTCCGCTTTTTGGAAAAGCCTAGTTGGAGTGAAGTATTTAGTGACACCGTGAATACAGGGATTTATATTATGAATCCAGAAATATTTTCCTATATTAAAGAAGATACAGTAGTAGATTTTAGTAAAGATGTATTTCCTCAACTATTAGCGGATCAATCACCATTATTTGGATACGCAGCGGAAGGATATTGGTCTGACATTGGTAATTTAAAACAATACCGTCAAGCTCAAAGTGATATATTAAGTGGTCAGCTTACTGCTTCGATTACGGGTACAGAGATTGAACCTAGCGTATGGGTAGGCGAAAATGTCATTATTGAAGATGGTGTAAAACTTGAAGGACCAGTATCAATCGGATCGAATTCCATTATTAGATCAGGTGCTTACTTAGGACAACATTCTATTATTGGTGCAGGGTCGACGGTATCGAATGGTGCATCCATTAAACGCTCTGTTTTGTGGGATGGAATATATGTTGGTGATGATAGTGAGGTAAGAGGGGCAACACTGTGTCAAGGTGTAACGGTTGGCACAAGAGCTTCTTTATTTGAAGATGCAGTGGTGGGTCATAATACGATTATTGGAGAACATGCCAGAGTTCAACCAGATGTTAAAATCTGGCCATACAAAAGAGTGGAAGAAGCAACAACAGTTCCAGAATCATATGTATGGAATGAGGTTGGTGCAAAATCATTACTGAAAGGCCATCGTTCTATTGGAGTGGCTAACATTGAAATGACTCCAGAAGAAGCTTCTAAACTAGGAGCAGCGTATGGGACGTTGCAGAACCAAGGTGAAAAAGTTTTTGTTGCTAGCGACAGCCATTCTTTTTCTCAAGTTATGAAACTATCACTAATTCAAAGTCTTCAAGCTACAGGTATCCAAGTTGTTGAACTAGGACAGACGATGTTACCAGTACTTAGATATAGTGTGGAAATAACAGATGCACAAGGTGGTATCTATATCAGACTAGCTGATAAGAGTCAGGAAAAGCAATTAGTAATTGAGTTCTTCAATGAAGAGGGACTACCAATTGGATCGTCTGAACAGAAAGAGTTGGAACAAATTCTCGCTTTCCATTCATACCGCAGGGTAGCATTTGATTATGTAGGGAAATATGAAATTGATCATCAACTAGAAGCAAGGTATCTTTCAGACTTGTTTAATCAGGTAGATACACAAGTAATAAAAGCCAAAAACTTAACCATTGTTCTTCATGAAGAGTCAAAAAACAATCCTGCTATGTTTACAAAGCTTCTTAAACAGTTTGGTTGTACCGTTCATACAGCACCTGAACGTATTGATGTAGAGAACATGAGCGATTTAGTAGTAAAACAAAAAGCGGACTTAGGAATAATGGTTGGTGAAAGTGGCGAATTCATTAGTTTAATGAATGAAAATGGTCAGTTGCTATCAGAAGAAGAACAATTAATGCTATTTATCTATTTACAACTCGAAAATGGAACGAGGTCAGAATTGGCTGTACCTCTTTATGGGGGCAGTGCTTTAGAAGAGATTGCTTCTAGTTATGACGGAAAGCTCATTCGAACAAAAACGTCGGCTAGAGCCATGATGGAAACTGAAGGAAGTGTACAAATGATGGCATATGATGCGCCTTTTGCGATTGTACATTTATTTAATTACTTAATTAAAAATGGCCAAACGCTTTCAGGTGTCATAAACCAACTTCCATCGCAGTCAATTTATAAACAAGAAGTAACATGCAAAACACAGCAAAAGGGAATTGTCATGCGAAAATTGATGGAATCATTAAAAGGGAAAGATGTAGAATTAATTGACGGAATGAAAGTGCGCCATACAGAAGGAAGCTGGACCTTTATCGTTCCAGACCAAGAAAAAGGAACATTTACCGTCTATGCTCAATCTAGTGATGGAGCACATGCAAAACAACTGGCAGGTGAGTACATTGAACAAATTAATGTTATTAAACAGCAAACTTCCTAATATGATTTCTTTCAAAAAGAATTATTATCACTTTTTAAAAAGTGTAGGTGTTTGGGTTAACGGGAAATTTTCATGGTTGAACAGTAAAAACTGGGATCTGTCACCTAGGCAAGAACGTGGCAGTGCCCTTTCTATTATTGTTGCCTTTCATAAAGAATGGAAAATACAAATTACAATCTTGCAAGAATGGAAAAAAGATGAAAATAGTATGGTCTATACATTTATTACTAAAAACCAATCTAGCGAGAACATGGATATTAAGTTTGTGGTCCATCAGCAACGTATGATCAATACAGAGAAAAATATAGCGTTTGTTTCTCCTAGCAAACAGGCCATTATCCATTATGGTGAGAGAGATTTAACACTATTTGCAGCTAATTTCTTTCAAGAAAAAGAAAGCCAGTTATCTGTAGGCAAAAAAGAACAGATTTGGTCTGAAAAAGAAGGGAAATTAGCCCTTTCTCCATTATGTCAAGAAGGGCATGAAAGCATGGTTGTTACAAGACTACAACTAGCTCCTTGGCAAGAAACGTATGGGCGGATGTGGGAGATAACTGGTGAATCACAAGAAGAGGTATTTTTTAAGCATGACAAACAAATACGCTCAGATCAACTAAGACAAGTAACAAAACAAATACTGTAAAGAAAAACTACTTGATTGAAACGAAAAGATTTGCTATCATATTCAAGTATGAAGTAAGCACAGTTTGGAGGGATAGCAAATGCGTGTACAAGTAACTCTTGCTTGCACTGAAACAGGAGATCGTAACTATATTACAACAAAAAATAAACGTACAAATCCTGAGCGTATTGAATTTAAAAAATACAGCCCAAGATTAAAGCGTCATACGTTACATCGCGAAACAAAGTAAGCAGCTGGATTTATCCGCTGCTTTTTTCTTTTTTTATTTGTTTCTATGAGGGCGTATTCATTACTAACGGAGAAGTGGGTGAAGTCTTGGAAACGAAAAAAGAAGTTAGAAAAAAAGTAAGTCAATTGCTAGAGGATATCTCCTCTAATCAATGGAGAGAATGGTCAAAAAAGATTGCCAACCACTTAATTGCATCTAGTTATTGGCAAGAAGCAGAGGCAATTGCATTAACTATTTCACGTGGAAAAGAAGTTGATACATATTTTCTAATTGAGAATGCTTGGGCACAAGGGAAAACAGTTGTTGTGCCTCGAGCTAATTTCAACACGAGAGAAATGACATTTTATGAACTAACTAGTTTTGACCAACTTGAAGAAGGTCCATATGAGTTAAAAGAACCTGACCCAAGAAAATGCTCTCTTATTCAACAACGAGAGATTGATTTAATTATTGTTCCTGGTCTGGCGTTTGATAAAAAAGGAGCACGATTAGGATTCGGAGGGGGATTTTATGATCGGTTTCTTGCCTGCGCTCAAGCAACAACGATTGCTCTAGCCTTTCCATGTC
The DNA here is from genome assembly GCF_032335535.1 of Alkalihalobacillus sp. MEB130. NCBI lineage: Bacteria > Bacillati > Bacillota > Bacilli > Caryophanales > Bacillaceae > Alkalihalobacillus > Alkalihalobacillus sp. MEB130. Next base: position 47,845 of record NZ_JAOANA010000016.1, on the reverse strand, counting down.
AAATGATCTCAACGATCCCTATTGAATCGCATGATTGTAAAGTGGATTACGTTGTTACTCCAGAAGGGTTTTATTGTTGATTATATTATTGCTTTTCGGGGTTGTACTCATCGCCTTGTTAGCTTATTACAAGAAAAAGTTAACTTTCTCAGGTGCAATTACCGCTGTAGTTGTAGGGAGTTTGATCTCAATTGGTCTAGGGTTATTTGGTTTGTTGTTACTTGGGGCATTTTTTTTTAGTTCAATGATAATAGGATCGATTGCATCTTCAAAAAAAGATTTAGGAATTGTGGACAAAGGACAACGAAGGGACGCAACTCAAGTTCTTGCTAATGGAGGAGTCTCTGCTATAATAGCCATCGTTTATTTTATTTTCCCATCGGAGCTTTTCATTTGCGGGTTTGTTGCTAGTTTGGCTGCAGCCAATTCAGATACTTGGGCTTCAGAAATTGGTGTACACAGTAAGCAACTGCCACTTCACTTAATTGAATGGACACGAGTTCCACCTGGAACGTCAGGAGCTATTACAATCCTTGGTTCTATTGCTGCTTTTGCTGGAAGTTTATTTATTGTTATATTTTCCATTTTTCTTTGGTCAGGAACATTTTCTTCTATTTATGTTTCACTAATCATTTTGACTTTAGCTGGGTTTCTCGGTAATTTATTTGATACAGTACTTGGTGGAGTTTGGCAAGTAGTCTATCGCTGTTCTCAGTGTTCGATTGAAACAGAAAGAAGATTTCACTGTAACAAAAAGACGATACAAATAAAAGGTAAAAGCTGGATGAATAATGACTTTGTTAATTTTGGTTGCACTAGTTTTGGTGCAATCATAGGCATACTTGCTGCTTGGTTGTTTTTATAAGGAGGAAAAAATGGAACAAGACAAATTAGAACGCTATTCAAGGCAAATGCGTTTTTCACCAATAGGTGAAAAAGGACAGAAAGAGCTGGCTGGAAAGTCAGTTTTAATTGTGGGTGTAGGTGCGTTAGGTACGGTTTTAGCTAATCATCTTGTACGAGCCGGAGTAGGGCTAGTGAGGTTGGCAGATCGAGATTATGTTGAAATGAGTAATTTGCAGAGGCAAATGCTATTTGATGAAAAAGATGTGAATGAAAGTTTACCAAAAGCTGTTGCAGCAGAACAGAAGCTAAAAGCTATTAACTCAGCAGTAAAAATAGAAGCGTACGTTACGGATGTCACTATGGATAATTTACCGAGCTTATTAGAGGGAATTGATATCGTATTGGACGGAACGGATAACTTTCGAACACGTTTTCTCCTAAACGATATGTGTTTTAAATATGGCATTCCATTTGCTTACGGTGGAGCTGTTAGTTCTAGAGGAATGTCAGCTTTATTTATTCCTGGAAAAACTCCTTGTTTACGTTGCTTTATTAATCCAGGAGAAGGTACGGGGCAAACATGTGATACGATAGGTGTTATAAGTCCAGTTGTCGATATTGTCGCCTCGTATCAAGTAGTGGAAGTTTTAAAATATTTAGTAGGGGATGAGTCATCACTCAGGGGGACACTACGAAGTTTTGACATTTGGAAAAATCATCAATTTGAATTGAAAATGGATAAGGCTAAACCGTCATGTCCTACATGTCAAAAGCATGAATATCCGGCACTAGTAGAAGAGGAAGATCATGTGACGACTCTTTGCGGGAGAGAAACGGTCCAAATACAGCGTAAGGAAGAATTTGATTTGAATGTTTGGGCCAAGAAGTTAGAATCGATTTCCGAAATTAAATTAACTCCGTTTTTACTTAGAGTCCATCTTCATGAAGGAGAAAAACTAGTACTATTTCCTGATGGAAGAGTGCTAGTGCAAGGGACAGAAGATATTTCAAGAGCGAAAACTCTGTATAGTAAATATATTGGAGGGTAACGCTTAAGGTGAATGTTTCCTATTATTTGGGGGATAGACCCGGAAGAAAGGTGTTGTCTAAATGGAGGAAAAAGGAAAGGGAACAAGAGTGGTCGTGATTGGAACTGGGTTTGTTGGTTCTAGTTATGCGTATGCCCTTCTTAATCAAGAAGTAGTTGATGAGCTCGTCCTGGTAGACTTAAATAAGGAGAAAGCAGAAGGTGACGCGATGGATTTAAACCATGGTATGCCTTTTGGTTCACCGATGAGAATATGGGCGGGAACGTACGAAGATTGCAAACAAGCTGATATTGTTGTCATAACGGCAGGGGCAAACCAAGGTCCTGGTGAAACAAGGCTTGATTTAATTGAAAAGAACTCCAAGATTTTCAAAACCATTGTTGGTTCTGTTATGGATAGTGGTTTTGACGGTATCTTCCTTGTCGCAACGAATCCTGTAGATGTTCTTTCTTATGCAACTTGGAAATTTTCTGGTTTGCCAATGGAACGAGTAATTGGTTCAGGGACCATATTAGATACAGCAAGATTTCGGTTTTTGTTAGGGCAATATTTCGATGTTGATTCTCGTAATGTTCATGCTTATATTATGGGCGAGCATGGAGATACGGAGTTGCCTGTTTGGAGTCATGCAGATATAGGTGGGAAGCCGATCTTAAATTATGTTGAAGAAGATAATCATGTGAATATGAATGAGTTGGATACGATTTTTACAAATGTTCGTGATGCTGCTTATCATATTATTGAACGCAAAGGTGCAACGTACTATGGAATAGCAATGGGGTTAGTACGTTTAACGAAGGCAATTTTACGAAATGAAAATTCGGTCTTGACTATTTCAACATTGCTTAACGGTCAATATGGACTAGAAGATGTGTATATTGGTGTACCTGCAGTTGTCAATCGAAAAGGGATACGTGACGTTCTTGAATTAAATTTAAATGAAGACGAACTAAAAAAGCTTCATCATTCAGCATCAGTTTTAAAAGAGGCGATGAAACCAGTAAATCAACTAACGTAATCAATTGCTTCACTTTCCTTTTTACATGGATAAAAAACGAAATCACAGGCACATTAAGGTAGAGGAGGGATGATCATGTTACAACGTCTCATTTCAATTCTATCACTTGTTTTTTCCATGTATTTTGCTTATAAGTACCGTTATCGTGTGATTAATGCTTTTTTAAGCCGTAAAATGTTGCGGAAGTTAGCAGTGATGTTTGCAATGCAAATTCCATTTATCCGTGATAAGGTACTTGGTTCGGTATTTCAATCCAACCGACCACAAGAGAATTTTTAATAAGATATAAGGGTCTGTCTTCTAGAGTGGTTTGGCATCTAAAAGACAGACCCTTTGTCTTTTTCCTTCTAGAAAAGAAAATGATTGCTATACTATACTATAAAAGAGGTTTTAAAGGAGGAATGAAATGGATCGTTTGCTACAAGATTATTTTTTTTGGAGATTGATCCATCAATTTGTCTTTGAAAAAGGATATCGAGTTCTCGATAGAAACTCGTATGAAGTTTGGTTAGAAAATGAAGAATCAAAACCAAGACGTATTTTTCGTATTGTAAGGGCTGATATAGATTTTGCACAATGGTTACGACGAGATGTCCAAGAGTCTGTAAAGCAGTTTGAACGTGTTCGCCGCCATTTGCGTCTTCGGGAAATAAAAGGAGAGAACATTTATATAAGTCATTATCCGCCAATCGATGATTGGGAAGATGTAAAAAAACCTTATTTTGAAAGTAAAAAGAAGAAAACTATCGTTCAGACTTCTGTTTATCATAAGGCAAATATTCAGCAACTTTCCTTACAAGAAGTTCCTTTAAGTGAAAACATTGAAGAAGTAGAAATGACCATCATGAATGTAAAAGAACAAATACGCAAAGTGACAAACGATCGAGAGAAGAAAGAAAGAGCTTTGTTTTTATATGGAAAACCAATTTTAACTATTTTCCTTTTGATAAGTATTGCGTTTATGTTTTATCTGTTAGAGCAAGAAGGTGGAAGCACGTCTGTTTTAACTCTCATTGAGTTTGGAGCAAAGTACAATCCGTATATCATTGCAGGAGAATGGTGGAGGCTTGTAACAGCAATGTTTTTACATATTGGGTTTTTGCACTTGTTTATGAATTCGTTAGCTTTGTATTTTCTAGGTAGTGCCGTCGAAAGAATGTACGGGACCTTGCGTTTTCTTTTCATTTATTTCATTGCAGGTCTCTCCGGTTCAATAGCGAGTTTTGCGTTTAATGAACAAGTCGCAGCAGGTGCTTCAGGAGCTATTTTTGGTTGCTTTGGGGCATTGTTGTATTTCGGAACAATCTATCGAAAGCTTTTTTTTCGAACGATGGGAAAAAGTTTATTATCTATATTAGCGATTAACTTGATCTTTGGCTTTGCTGTGCCTATGGTGGATAATGGAGCTCATATTGGAGGGTTAATTGGTGGTTTTCTAGCTGCTAGTATCGTTCATTTGCCAAAGCATCAGAAACCTTGGAGACAAATCACCGCTTTTATTACAACTAGTTGTTTGTTACTAGGGTTATTTTGGTTTGGGATGGAAAATGATAGAAAAGCTATTTCTCCTATTTTAGAGTTGCAAATCGGTCAAGAATATTTACAAAAAGAAGATGTTGAATCTGCTTATCCATTTTTGAAAAAAGCAGTGGATGAAGGAGTAGAAATGCCGGAAGCTTACTTTTTATTAGCTTATGCTGAAGCTATGTTTGAAAATTATGAGGTAGCGAAAGAGCTTCTAGTAACAACGATAGAAGAGCGAGGAGATTTTCATGAGGCACATTATAATTTGTCTCTCATTTACCTAGAACTTGGCCAAATCGAGGAAGCTCGTGCTTCGCTGAACCGAGCGGTGGATCTTTATCCTGACGAGACATACCTCGATTTGCAAGAAAGGTTGAATGTTGATCACGTAAATTAATTAATCTTGAATCGTTTGTAAAAGTTGAATTGGTTCACCATCAGATGTTCTAAACAAGACAAAAAAATGATCAGCTGTGTCTGGTACAAGAATGACAGGAACTGTACTTCCAATAGGACTAACAGTTGTACCATCTTGCTTCGTGATACCTAGCACATAATTTTTATACAATCCTTCCCACAGGCCGCCAAGAAATTGAGCGGTCTGTTCTTTTGTTAATCCGGGAATCGGTTGCTCTTCATACTGAACTAAATCTGTTAAGGGGATGCGCAAGTATCGATCTTTAGGAATATTATAATACTCGAATAAAGCATCCCAATCATACTCCTGTTGCTGCATAAGAATATAGTCCAATATTCGTTTGCTTTCTTTTTCCTCTTCTGTTTGAGGGGTTCGGAATGAATGCAACGGACTGAGTGGGGAGTCAATTACATACAACTGATCAAAGCTTAGTTTCTGTGCACTTCTAATTTCATCATTTGGATAATGTAATTCCGCGTGGTGAAACGTGACAACGCGATAATGGCCACTATCATCAGATTTGATATCTTTTTCCATTTCAATCGTATCCGTATCCTCGCGCCATGTTGATAACGTATCTTTTAAGTAGCCATCCTCAAATAAAAGTGATACGTCTTGTCTTAGATAGGCTGATTGATTCAGCATGGATGTGACACTCCAATCCAAAATATATTCATCCTCATCTTCAATCGATTGAAACTCGACTTTGGATGTGGCTTCATCAAAAGTTGCATTTGGATCAAGTGGAAAAAAAATAAGGGCGTCACGTAAGGGCTCAGGCTTAATCGTAATGACTAGAAAAAGTCCTACAAAAAATGATGATAGTAATAAAAGAATTGAAAGTTTCCATTTATTCATCGTTCTGCCTCCAATGGACAAACAGTTTGACACATTTATATGTACAAACAGAATCGATTATGCCTTCATGTGAATGGAAATAGAGAAACAAACAAATAATGTAAAGGAATTGGAGGTGATGATATGAGCGCTAATAAAGTGAAAAATCCAGTCACGATTATTTACAATGATAATATTGAATTTTTGAAAAAAGAACTAGCTGTTGATGATAGCTTTGATTTGGTACATTTAGAATTAGAATATGGAGAAAGAGAGATGTCTCTTTTTCTTGTAGATGGGTTTGGTAAGGACCAAGCGATTACCCAAATTCAGCGTGAGTTAATTCGTTTAAAAGCGTCTGATTTATCTGACAAACCCCTCGATAAATTAATGAAGACGTATATTCCTTATGCTGAAATTGAAGCTACCGATGACTTAGATAATGTGGTTGATCAAGTATTGGCGGGACCGGCAGCACTTGTTGTGGAAGGAATAGACCAAGTTATTCTCATTGATACAAGAGAATATCCAGTTAGAGGTCCAGAGGAACCAGATACTGAGAAGGTCATTCGAGGATCCAAGGATGGATTTGTTGAAACGCTTGTTATGAATGCTGCGTTAATGCGTAGGCGAATAAGAGATAGAACGATGAGGGTGGAATATGTTTCCGTCGGACGTCGTTCAAAGTCTGACGTAGCCATTTCGTACATTGCTGATATTGCTGATGAACAATACGTGAAACAAATAAAAGAATCGTTAGAGAAAATTGATACTGATGGATTATCTATGGCAGATAAGACGATTGAAGAATTTATTTTTGGTCATCATTATAATCCATACCCTATGGTTCGTTACACTGAACGACCTGATGTTGCATCTAGTCATTTATTTGAAGGTCATGTCATCATTATGGTAGACGGGTCTCCAAGTGTGATGATAGCGCCAACAACATTTTGGCATCATATGCAGCATGCTGAAGAATATCGTCAAAAACCAATCGTAGGGACAAGTTTGCGAATCGTACGATATGCGGCCGTTTGGGCATCTCTTTTTTTGCTACCTCTTTGGTACTTACTTGCAACGAATGACGGTCTTGCTCCTGCTGCACTAAATTTTATTGGAGAGCAGGAAGAGGGAACCGTTCCTCTGTTTGCTCAATTTCTTATCGCCGAAATCGGAATCGAGATGCTGAGAATGGCGGCTATACATACCCCAAATGCCTTAGCTACAGCACTTGGATTAGTCGCTGCGCTCTTAATAGGAGAAGTTGCTATAAATGTTGGTGTATTCTCACCGGAAGTTGTTCTTTATTTAGCGGTTGCAGCTGTAGGAACGTTTGCTACACCAAGTTATGAGATGAGTCTTGCTAATCGATTAATTAGAGTAGCATTTCTAATGTTCTCGGCACTCTTTGGAGTAGCGGGTTTCGTTGTTGGCATAACAGTTTGGATCATCATGCTTGTACATTTAAGATCTTTAGGGACCCCTTATATGTGGCCGTTTCTGCCGTTTAATGCGAAAGCATTAAAGGATGTCCTTTTTAGAACAGCGATGCCATTAAAAAAACAAAGACCATCGGCCATTCATCCGAATGATCCGGATCGATAAGAGACAAAAAGTAAAACGTGAGGGCACAAAAGAAGGGCACTTCTTTTAGTGCCCTCTTAAGCGTGGCTTCATTTTTATAGTTGAAGTGTATCGTCCATATCTAATTCATATAGGTCATCTTTTACAAAGATGTCTGTTCGATCAATTGCTTGTGATTCATGAGCAAGGACAAGACCAAATGGGGTTTGTTTTTGTGGTGTGACAATGGTAAAACGGATACCTGCTTTGTTTGCCTCTTGAATGTAATTTGAATAATTGCTATAGGAAAGGTTACCATTTACATATAAATGAGCATTTTTTTCTTGTTTTATCATTGCTACTACTTCTGAATACATTCCTTTGTGAATCACCTGCTTTTTTGTCAAAGCTATATAAATTCTCTCCACGATTGTTGTTAAAAATAAATTTCTTTCTTCTGGCTTTATTTCAGGTGCACCATAGATGGCACGATCAATAATATCTTTTACTTTTTGATCCATTTGACTTCCTCATTTCGAATTAACTTGAACAAGTTTCTCCTTGTCCTTCTTATTTGCGTTATTCATACATATCATAGCATAAGAACAAAATCTTAAAAGATAATCCGTTGAAGCTTTACGAATTTTGTCACTAGATGTGTAATAGGAGGTTGGTGTTTGTTATGTGGTTTGTTATTGTAATCTTAGTATTTGTTTTTACTGTAGGATTAACAATAGGTGGACTTTTGGCCGCTCCACGAGATCCGATTCGCCCATTTCATTTGTTACTATTTTCATTATTTTTCTTGTTTTTAGGTTATATAGGGATGATTACTGGTATGTTTATGACAGGTTGGATGAATATTCGATTTATTGAAATCGTTCTTTCCATTCTGGCCTTATTATTTATTGTGGCATGTTTTAGTCGATTTCATCCCACTTTTGGGTTCTTTCATCCGGAAGATCGAATTTTGCTTTCGGTGCTAGCTTTGTTATTTTTTCTTATGGGACTTGAGTGGGGGTTATTAGAGTTTAGAACCTTCTTTACTATCACTGCCTCCTTTTTGTTTACGGGTGCCCTAGGGTTAGGTGTGTTTGTACAGATGCAAATACGTCAAGTTTTTTGGAAGTATTCCTATATATCTTTTGCACCTCTTGTATGGCTTCTTTTCGTAACAGTTTTGAAGCTGTTATAATGAATTTGAGGTGAATACATTGAAGACGGTGTATGATGTTAGACAGCTATTGAAAAAGTACGGATCGATTGTTTATACTCGTGATCGGTCTTTGGATTTAACATTAATGGAAGAAGAATTAAGAGAGTTACATGAATGGAAAATGATTGAAAAAGATGTGTATCTACAAGGGTTACTCATTTTACAAAATGAAAAGAAGCAAGTGTAGAAATGCTTAGTTATTGAGTTATAGAGGATTATAGTAATAAGAATGGCCTGACTGCACCATGCTAATATTCTAACCTTTATCCCAATTACACAATGACCTAAGGAAATCATGTTACTACTATTTCAGTGGTTTTTTTAGAGGATGTGTGTTACAAAAGTAAAGATAACATTCACATGCCAGTGCCAAGTACATAAAATGGACAAAGGATAATGTTATCTGATTTAAGCACCCAAAAGGAGAAAGATGTGGATGTCAGAATACCGGACAGAACGGGATTTACTCGGAGAAAAACAAGTACCAAAGGAAGCTTATTACGGAATTCAAACGATGCGTGCTCGAGAGAATTTTCCTATTACTGGATATCCGCCGCACCCGGAATTGGTCCGTGCTTTCGGCTATGTTAAAAAAGCAGCGGCCATGGCAAATCGTGATGTTGGGGTTCTTACAGTTAATATTGCCGACGCTATAATTGAAGCAGCAAATGATATTATACATGGGAAGTTTCAAGATCAGTTTATCGTTGACTCAATACAAGGTGGGGCCGGGACGTCGTTTAATATGAATGCAAACGAAGTAATTGCGAACCGAGCGATTGAGTTACTTGGGGGGAAGAAAGGAGAATACATGAGAGTTAGTCCTAACACTCATGTAAATATGGCTCAGTCTACCAATGACGCTTTTCCTACAGCGATTCATATAGCAGCTCTTCGTTTAGCTGATGGGTTAACAAAAGAACTTGAAGAATTAATTCAATCATTAAAGGAAAAAGAAGAAGAGTTTGATGATGTACTTAAAATGGGGCGAACTCATTTACAAGATGCGGTACCAATAAGAATGGGACAAGAATTTGGTGCGTATTGCCGAGTTCTTACTCGAGATCTCGGCCGAATTAAAAGGTCTACTGGGCATCTCTATGAAGTAAATATGGGAGCAACAGCAGTAGGAACAGGTTTGAATGCAAAGCCAGAATATATTAAGAAAGTGGCTACCTACTTAGCTGACATAACCGGTTATCCATTTAGAACAGCAGATGATTTGGTGGATGCGACACAAAATACAGACGCATATACGGAAGTTTCTAGTGCTTTGAAGATCATGGCGATTAATTTATCTAAAATGGCAAATGATTTACGTATTATGAGCTCGGGACCTAGGACAGGAATTAACGAAATCAATCTTCCACCGAGGCAACCTGGATCCTCTATTATGCCTGGAAAAGTGAACCCGGTTATGTGTGAAGTAATCAATCAAATCTCATTCCAAGTAATTGGTAATGACCATACTATTTCTCTTGCCTCTGAAGCAGGTCAACTAGAATTAAATGTGATGGAACCAGTGCTCGTCTTTAACTTGTTACAGTCCTTCTCTATTTTGCAGAATGGAATAAGCGTCTTTAGGAAATTTGCAATTGATGGAATTACAGCAAACGTAGAACATTGCAAGGAGATGGTTGAGCGTAGTGTTGGAATAGTAACGGCCATTAATCCGCATGTTGGCTACGAGGTTGCTTCAAGGGTTGCAAAAGAGGCAATTCAATCGAATCGACCTATTCGAGAAATCTGTCTTGAGAGAGGAATATTGTCAGAAGAGGAATTGAACGAGATTTTGGATCCTAAAGAAATGACAAATCCAGGAATTGCTGGATCCAGATTCATTGATGGAACATAATCATGATTTTTTATTTCACAAAATATAATTCTACGCTATAATAAAGGGATTTAATGAAGTAATGTAGACGACTGAAAAAGGTGAAACTCGAGGCCATTATTGAAGAAGAGTTACCTTTTATAGGGCCTAGATTAAGCAGCAAAGGATCCGCATGTTGCGCGCCTTCTATGAGAAAATCACTCGTAGAAGGCTTTTAGGTGTGTAACACCTCTCACATCAAGGTACTAAAAGCAAAGAATAGTTCTTTTCAGTGCCAGCGTCTTACTAAGATCATTTTTTTTATTGAAATGAAAAAATTGTGAAACGAGATGAAGTGGAAATACGTCTAATACTAGAGGAGAAATTTTGTAAAGGGGAGAGGGGAGAATGAAACGTATTTTATTATATATAGCAACTCTATTAATTGTTTCATCATGTACCCAAGCTCCCTTAGAGAGTAAGCCGTTGCCAAAAAGGTTCGAGGAGCAACCAATCAAGCGAGATGTTCCAAATGCATTCTTTACTGGTTCAACAATTGCCCCGATTCAAAATGAGGTAGCGATCACAGAGGTTGTTGGTTGGTTTGATGATAATAGAGTATTGTATTTGGTCGAACAGGAAGAACAATCAAATCTCTACCTGTATCATTTGCTTACCGGAGAGACAACTAGCTTTCTTGAAGTTGAGGGCTGGATCATGGATGTAAGGCCAAATGCAGATTATTCCTTATTCGCCTTCCAACATGTTACATTAGAAAACGAGACACATCTTGTCGTCATGAATGACAGAGGAGAAATTTTGCAAACGATAAAAGATTATGGTGAAGAATATGTTATTTATTGGAACCCGTATGATTTGGGTACATTCATTATGGTAGCGTACTTGCCAGATTGGGAATTCGACACTTATGTAGTCAATGTTGCTGATGCAAAAATAAAGGATATTTTTCTTGAACAGTCGTATATTCAATGGATTTCTGCTAATCAGGTAGGGTACTTGAAATGGGAAGAGCTTGAGCCTCATTTTCAGGCACCTTTATATGAAGTCAATGTAGACAGTGGGGACATGAAAAAATGGAAAGATGCTGTTATTGCCTATATGAGCTTTCCTGATGAACTTTCTCTTTCTGTAACAGTTGAAACAGTGTACGATTTATATTCGACCTATACCTTTTATAAGGAACAGGAACCATATCGACAAATTGAGATGCCTATCCTTAACACATATTCCGAACAGTGGTGGATTCCCTTTTATTCGTATGATGACAAACATGGAATCTTTTATTATTTACGTCCAAAGTATAGTAGTGATTTCTTTAGTTATACAGATGGATATGAACTCTTTGCTTACAATGTCGAAGCTGATGCTGAAGAGAGATTAACGACAGTTGAGAGGCAAGTTCCAATAAGTATATCTCCTGAAGGTTCCTTTTTATTAGTAGGAGAGCGATTAGGAAATGTCATTGATATAAAAGAAGGGACACTTGTTCCTCTTTTAGAAGAATAGGATTGATCCTACTTGTACTCTTGCTTTTTTTATTCTGTGTGTCATAATAAAAGTTATCAATCGTTATGTATGTTTAAAGACTAGGGGTGTCCGATATCGGGCTGAGAGAAACCCTTGTACCTGATCTGGATCACGCCAGCGTAGGGAAGTCGCCTGAGCCGTATTCCGTATGTTCGGATGCGGCTTTTTTGATTTATTGGAAAAGGTGGGTATTTATGAGAAATTTTAGGTTATATGCAATTACTGGAGAAGAATTTCATCAAGGTAGAGATGTAGTAGAAGTGATGGAAGAAGCAATCCTTGGTGGGGTTGATATTATTCAACTTCGAGATAAGACAAGTAGCAAAAGAGAAGTATTGAAAAAGGCAAGAGCGCTACGAGAATTAACGAAGAAGCATGATGTGCTGTTTATCGTTAATGATCATATTGATGTGGCTCTTGCTGTTGATGCGGATGGGATTCACGTAGGACAAGATGATTTGCCACTTGCAGATGTAAGAAAAATTATGGGACCAGAAAAAATTATTGGAATTTCCACTCATAAGATTGAAGAAGCCCGTGAGGCTGAGGCTGGTGGTGCAGATTATATTGGAGTAGGGCCAATCTTTCATACGAATAGCAAAGTCGATGTCGTTGATCCTGTTACTACCACATATATTCAGCAAGTCGTAAAAGAGATTACGATACCTTTTGTAGCCATTGGTGGAATTAAATTGCATAATGTCGATCAAGTATTAGACGCAGGTGCAACAAGGATCTGTATGATATCAGAAATTGTAGGAGCTGACGATATTACAGGGGTTTGTCAACAATTTACGCGTATCTTACAAAAGCAGGAGGTGTAATAAATATGAATTTAATTATTAACGGCGAAGAACATCAAGTTGAGGTGTCAACTCTAGAAGAAGTTATTTCCTATTTCGAGCTTGATCCACAACTAGTTGTAACAGAAGTTGATGGAAACATTATTGAACGATCAAACTGGTCTGTTACTGAATTAAAGGATGGCATGAAAATTGAATTAGTCCAATTTGTAGGAGGTGGATGAAGTGAAACAGAAAAAATTAACAATCGCAGGAAAAGAGTTATCTTCACGCTTTTTTATAGGAACGGGCAGGTATCCAAATCCGTTTGTTCAAAATGAAGCAATTAAAGCATCAGGAGCTGAAGTGTTAACATTTGCCATTAGGCGAGTCAATTTAGGTGCTCCAAATGAGGATGCCATTTTACAACATTTAGAAGGTATGTCTTTTACTTACCTGCCGAACACATCAGGAGCAAAAACAGCTGAAGAAGCCATTCGGATTGCAAGGCTTGCTAAGGCTTCAGGATTAAGTGATTGGATAAAAATTGAGATTAGTGTTGATGAGAAGACGTTACTTCCTGATCCAATAGAAACGTTAAAAGCTACAGAGGTCTTGGCAAAAGAAGGGTTCGTTGTTTTGCCGTATACATCGGATGATCCTGTGCTTTGTAAACGTCTAGAAGAAGCCGGAGCTGCAGCAGTCATGCCGGGAGGAGCTCCAATCGGAACAGGGCTAGGTATTTTAAATCCATATAATTTACAACTTATTACGGAGCAAGCCAATGTTCCCATTATTGTCGATGCGGGATTAGGGTCTGCGATGGATGTGGCACAAGCAATGGAATTAGGAGCCGATGGTGTGTTAATGAATACACCTGTTGCAAAGGCAAAGGATCCAGTGAAGATGGCTTCGGCGATGAAATATGCGATTGAAGCTGGTAGGCTTTCGTATGAAGCAGGCAGAATTCAGAAGAAAAAATATGCTACAGCTAGTAGTGGGCTAACTGAATTTGTTTCAAAGTAGTAGGTTAGTAGGGGGGAGAATATGCAAGAGAAGGTACTTATCTTAGGAGGAGGCGTCATAGGTCTTGCAACAGCCTTTGAGCTCAGTCGACGCAACTATGATGTGACAGTGTTAGAAAAAACAAGTTGTGGTGGACAAGCATCAGGAGCCGCAGCAGGGATGTTAGCTCCTTATTCAGAAATTGGTGAAGACCCCGATGACTTTTTTAAGCTTTGTTTAGACAGCCTTCGGATGTATAAAACGTGGCAAGCTGATGTGAAAGCAATATCAAAGTTAGATTTTGAATATACAGAAAGTGGTAGTCTGCATGCAGTTTATCATGATGCGGATGTCCTCGCTCTTGAAACAAGACAATCGTGGCAAAGTGAATGGGGGGCAGAAACCGAATTAATTTCTGGTGAGCGCCTCTGGGACATGGAGCCAACTTTATCCAAGGATATAAAAGCAGCGATGTATTATCCTGAGGAAAGTCATGTGTTTGCACCTGATTATGTTAAGGCTCTTGAAGCTGCATGTAGGCGTAACGGGGTAAAAATTCATGAGCACCTTGAAGCAGTAGAGGTGGTTGATTTTAAACAATCTATTACCGTTCGAGCGAAGGAAGGAAAGGAATTTACAGGGGAAAGACTTATTGTCTGTTCGGGAGCATGGTCGAATGAATTAGAAGATGTGTTTGGTATCCGAATTCCTGTTTATCCAATACGTGGCCAAATTTGCGCGTATGACGTTCCGGTAGATCAAGTAAAGCATATTGTTTATACAAGTCAAGGTTATCTAGTTCCAAAGGGGAATGGTACGTTGGTCAATGGAGCCTCTGAAGATATTGCAGGATTTAAGACGGATGTAACTGACAAAGGGATCCAACGTCTAACCAATTGGAATAAACAGGTGTTTCCTTTCTTGGCTGATATGAATCCATTTCATACATGGGCTGGTTTGCGTCCGGCAACACAGGACGGCTTTCCACTTATAGGCAAGCTGGAGGGAGCTTCGCAAGTTGTCTTTGCAACTGGACATTATCGCAATGGAATCTTACTTAGTCCGATTACAGCTGTGGCTGTTGCAGATTTGTTAGATGAAAAAGAAGCGTATGCACCGCTTGCCTCATGTAAGCCAGAACGTTTTATGTAAACCGTTTGTTTGACAACAAGAAAGGAGACTCAAATGGGTTTAGCAAAAACACTAACAATAGCCGGCTCAGATAGTGGTGGTGGAGCCGGAATACAAGCAGATATAAAGACGTTTCAAGAGTTACATACGTTTGGAATGAGTGTTATTACGGCTCTAACTGCTCAAAATACTCTTGGTGTACATGGTGTTTTTCCGCAGACACTAGAAGCCATTGAAGCACAGCTGGATGCTGTTTTGTCTGATATTGGTGCAGATGCAGTTAAGACGGGTATGCTTTTTTCTGCAGAAATTATTACACTTGTCGCTAATAAGTTGAAAGAGTATGAGGTGAAGCATGTTGTTGTGGATCCAGTTATGATCGCAAAAGGAGGCGCCTCGCTGCTTCAAGAAGAAGCCATAAATGCTCTTAGAGATCATTTGCTTCCTCTTTCAACTGTGATTACACCTAATTTACCTGAGGCTGCAAAGCTACTTGAACGAGATGAAATGAGAACCCTAGAGGAAATGAAACAAGCTGCTCTCGATCTGCATACACTTGGGCCTCGCTATGTCGTGTTAAAAGGTGGTCATTTAGAGGAAGGGCCAGCTGTTGATTTATTATATGATGGTGAGAACATACATGAATTAGAAGTTGAACGAATTCAAACGAAACATACACATGGAACAGGCTGCACATTTGCTGCTGCCATTGCAGCTGAATTAGCTAAAGGTGCTCCTATTAAAGAGGCAACAGAAACAGCGAAAGCGTTCATAACGGCTGCTATTTCTAATTCTTTAGAAATTGGGCGTGGGATTGGTCCAACCAACCATGCTGCTTATCGAACAAGCCTAAAATAAAAACCAAGCAGTCAACTGGATCATTCTAGTTGGCTGTTTATTATTATTTACTTGTTCGTTTACTCATTTGCATGTATCGTTTAGTATATGAGTAACAGATTATTGTGACTAGGAAGGAAGAAGAAACATGTTTCGTGGAAATAAACCAGTATTGATTCTCCCCGCTATTTTAGCCGTGATTATGATAATCGGAGGATATCAATTTTTGCAAGGTTCTGAAGCAATAACAAATGAAGAATTGCAAAATGTAATTGATTTTCAATTAGATACTAGAGAGACTGATCAAGGGATAGAAATTACGGCAAATTGGGACTGGACCGTTATGCCAGCAGAAGGATTATATGGAGAAGATTATATTGGGGTTGTCGTAATGGAGAAAAATACAATGACACCTCGTACAGATATTGTGGTAGAGCAAGGTCAGCTAGAATTATTGTATGCCGATCGTACCATTGAAGAAACAAAAGGTACAGTCGTTGAAAACGGAATTATTTTTCCTTTCTCAAACAAGCTTGTTGAGCATGAAAGTTATGGCAATGTTGGTCGACTGAAAGTAAACCTGGCAGGGGAGGATATCGAAGGGGAAGATGTGATATTGACCCTTATTCATACGTGGACCGACCACGCTCCACTTGAAAAAACAGATGCATCATTGTCGTCACCTACCTTTACAGGTGCAGCAAATGTTCCCCATTGGGGATTAAGAATTAGTAACCGAGCTGAGTAACTAGTATAGAAGGAAGGTCTGTGCATGAAAATAAGAGGACTGTCCTATCAAAAAGGTATTTTTTATATAGGGAAACAACATGTTGCATGCGCGTATCATGAGCGAGACCGACTAAAAAGTTGGATCAAGCCAATTAGTCCAGCTACATTTACTCTTATGATGAAACAAATTATCTGGTCTATGCCTTTGTGGTTTAAAGGCCTAACGATTCTATACGTTGGTTTAGTGTTTGTCCCAAAATTATTGAGTATTTGGTATCCTTTTGTTTGGAATGGACTGCCCTATTACTTCTTATTCTATTATATGTTTGGGACTCATTTTATCTTTCCAAGGCAGTTAAGGAAATACCATGGAGCTGAACACAAAGTTTTTAGTGATAAAGGAGTGATTAGAAGAACTCGATTGTTGCAAATTGGAAAAGCAAGTATTACAAACAGAAATTGTTCAACGAATGTTGTTGTTATTTATTTTCTTAGTGTTGTCATGTTATTTATTCTGTTTCTTGTCCTAACTGGGAGAGTTGCTTTCTCTCTAGAGGTAGCATCGTACAGTAGTTTGTTGGTCATTCCAATAATTCAAAAGGCAATGGAGATAAAAGGATTTGGAATGGTAAAAAAGGTCATATTAACGGTATCTTATTGGTTGCAAACCAATGTAACAACACTAGAGCCGGATCGTGCGCATATGATTGCATCAATCGAGTCCTATCGCAAATTAGCTGCAGAAGAATTTCCAGACAGACTGAAAGTGAAGCGTCCGAAAAAGAAGAAGGAGGAAAAACATATGGCAATTGTAGATGTAACAGTGATTCCAATCGGTACAGAAACTCCGAGCGTAAGCAAGTATGTAGCGGAAATTCAAGAGGTGTTACAGTCTTTTGAAGGTAGAATCACCTATCAGTTAACCCCAATGAGTACTTTAATTGAAGGAGAACTACCAGTTTTATTTGAAGTGATACAAGCCATTCACGAAGTTCCTTTCAAACATGGAGTAAAGCGAGTAGCAACAAATATTCGTATTGATGATCGTCGTGATAAAGTATCGTCTATGGAAGGGAAACTTGAAGCTGTACAAGCGCATCTGAGTGAGAGCCAAATAGAAGAAGAACCAGCTCATCATAAACAATAATAAGACAGAAAAGGCGGTATCCCAAAAAGGTGAAAATGACCTTAGGGATACCGCCTTTATTTATTAACGTAACGTTTTAATCATGGTTACATGAGGAATTCCAGCATCTAAAAATTCTCCAGAAACCGTTTCATAACCTAATTTACGGTAAAACTCCTGTGCTTGTATTTGAGCATTGAGTTTTGTTTTTTCTACGCCTTCTCTATGAGCTGTTTCTTCAATAACTTTCATCAATTCACGCCCAGCACCTGTCCCACGTGCTTCTTTTGCAATACAAATGCGTTCGACTTTGCCATACCCATCGACGAATCGAAGGCGTCCAGCTCCAATGGTTTTTTCTGATTGATGAATGACAAAATGGATGGCTTCATCTTCATATTGATCAATTTCTTCTTCAATGGGGACATTCTGCTCATCGACAAATACTTCTGTCCGTATTTTATATGCTTCTTCTAGTTGATTTTTTGTTTTAACCTTTACAGCTTTCATGAAAATTAAACGTCCTTTCCAAGATGGAATGTTTCATAGACAGTCCATGACCCATTTTCTAGTTGATAGAGTAGTTGCATTCGATTAATCGTTTCTTGATGTTCGATCGATTTCATTTTAAGTTGTCCAACAATGTCAGAGTGTTCTTGACTTGACAAATCTTGCCCAATTGTTAGATGAGGAATAAACCCGTATTTTTCATTTGCTTCAAAAGGCTTCTCGTGTAGAGATTGATATAAATTCGTTAATGATTGATGTTCACGTATTTTAAAGAAAATCGTATTAGATTGAGGATAAAAGGTATCAGCTTTATAAATGTCAATAAAAGCTGGGTCTGCCTGTGCTGCAATTTTCTTTAGTGTTTCAACTATGTCTGGTAGTTCTTCTTCAGGAACCTCAAATGTTTCCTTTAGTGTGATATGAGGTGGAATTAAAGAATAATGAGAATCATATCGCATCCGATATGAATTCGCATGATCTTGAAGCTCTTTGGATGGAAATAACGCAATTCCATATTTCATAACAATGATCCTCCTTTACGATTGTCCTATTATGATAATAACGTGGTTAACCCTCTTGGTAAATCTTTTTGCCAATATGTCCATGTGTGATCGCCATCGAATTCATCATAAGTATAGGCAAATGGCTTCTCTTTTAACAATGCATGTAATTGTCTATTAGGGGTAAGGAAATCTAGAATTTGTCCGTCGGTCGTTTTTACTTCTGTTTCTTTTATTCCAATAACGTGATAAATAGAGAGTAGATCCGCTTTCGCGTATTTTGTTACGCTCTCTAAGACCGTTTCATTCACATAAGGGGAATGCATCATTACCTGGCCAAATAAAGCAGGGTAGTGTAAAGCTGTTAAAAGTGAGACCGTACCGGCAAGCGAATCTCCGGCTAGTGTTCTTGAAGAAGCAAGTTGATGAGTTGGGTATTCTCTATCAATAAATGGCATTA
The DNA here is from genome assembly GCF_032335535.1 of Alkalihalobacillus sp. MEB130. Taxonomy (NCBI): domain Bacteria; kingdom Bacillati; phylum Bacillota; class Bacilli; order Caryophanales; family Bacillaceae; genus Alkalihalobacillus; species Alkalihalobacillus sp. MEB130. The sequence continues at coordinate 28,930 of NZ_JAOANA010000016.1, read as the reverse complement.
GTTCATTTGCTAAAAAACGGATATAGTTTTGGCATTTTTCACCGTTAGGATGGTAGCGTTTTCGCCTTTCTGTTACAGATGGATACGGGATACCGACAATAATGGTTTCTTCTATTTCCCCTTCCTCTATTAAATGCTCTATTTGTCGTGGAATTCGGCCAAGCTGAAAGTAATCATTCCCATCTTGACAAATAAGGACATCATATGATCGCAATGGTGTGAAATTAGGTGGCGTATAGATTAATAATGAAACATCTTCTCGTAATTCTTCACTTTTTAGGCTTTTTTCTGTAATTGTGCCTTCTAGCGCTCGTCTGTTCAATTGTATTCCCCTTTCTTATAGAAACTCCTCATTTTATTTTACCTAATGATAGGTAAGAATGCTATGTAAAGGAAAATAATATACTGATGGTATGGAAGTAGGAGTTGCATTCTTACATTTGTAATGAATAAAGGTAGAACAAATTGTGGTATTCGCTAATATTTTGTACTATAGAGAAAAGGATGAAAGGTATGAGAGAAGATGGCCAAAATTCCGAGGTGGATCTATTATAAACAAGTGTTCCGCTCTAAATTTCAAGCAGGGTGTGTGAAGGCTAAGATAGAGGACAATTGGATGAACGGGTATGAAATCGGCCCGCTTGTTGAGATAAAAAAGCTTAGAACCGATAAGTATGTCGTGAGATACACATACGATGAAACGGTTTAAATAATAAAAAAAAAGAAACCTGGAACATACTCTGTGATTCCAGGTTTTTGATTTCAATTAACTATTCTAATTACTAATCAAAGAGCTTTTGGTACGAGCCATAGCCTTCTTTTTCTAACTCACTTTTTGGGATAAACTTAAGTGATGCAGAGTTGATGCAGTAACGTAATCCATTAGGACCAGGACCATCATTAAAAACGTGCCCAAGGTGAGAATCTGCTTCTTTGCTACGTACCTCTGTACGAATCATCCCATGACTATAATCTTCTTTTTCAATTACTTCTTCTTCAACAATTGGTTTTGTGAAACTAGGCCACCCACATCCTGCATCATATTTGTCTAAAGAACTAAAAAGTGGTTTTCCAGAAATAATATCAACGTAGATGCCGTCATCTTCTTTCGAATAATACTCATTTTGAAAAGGGGGTTCTGTCCCATTTTCTTGAGTTACTGCATATTGAATCGATGTTAACCTTTTTTTTAACTGTTCCTTTGATTCTTTGCTCATTCTTTTTCCCCCCAATGTGTTTGAATAAAAGCTTCTCTTCCTGAACCTTTTCGGTATCTCATATAATGAAGTGGGTTTTTCTTGTAATAATTTTGGTGGTATTCTTCCGCTGGATAGAATTCCTTTGCTGGTAAGATTTGTGTCGCAATCGTTCTAGGGAATTTTCCTACTTCTGATAAAGATTTTTTAGACGCTTCAGCGAGTTTTCTTTGCTCTTCTGTATGGTAGAAAATGGCTGTACGGTAGGAATCCCCACGGTCAAAAAACTGACCTCCTTCGTCGGTCGGATCAATCTGTTTCCAAAAAATAGATAGTAAAGTCTCGTATGTAAAGATGTTTGGATCGAATGTGATTTGGACGGCTTCATAGTGCCCCGTAGTTTCAGAACAAACTTCTTCATATGTTGGGTTCTTCGTATGTCCCCCTGTGTATCCTGAAACAACGGAGTCTATCCCTTCATATTGATCAAATGGTTTTACCATACACCAAAAACAACCACCAGCAAATGTCGCTTTTTCCTTCAAAACAATCCCTCCTTCTTCGTCAGATTTCATTATATCAAGGAATAATTGTAAATTGAAATTAATATAGCTTATGTTTGGGGAGTTGCTTTTATCGTCCGGAGAACAATCGCTCTAATAATTAAACCAATGAGGTATCCACTTAAATGAAAAAGGATCGGGAGCCAAATAACACCAAAGATCCGACCGGATATTTCAAATGATGATGAAAAGACGACACCAATTGTACCGCAATAAGCAGAAACAACAAAAGGAATGAATGCATAACGAACATGCTCACCACCAGCATCCCGATATGCATCATACATGGAGAATAAATACAAACAAGGATAAAACATAATCCATTGATAATTAACGGTAGCATTAGCTGTTTCACCTAAACCATGAAAACTTGGAATAATGGCTAAATTTAATCTTGCTTGTACATTCACTATGAACTCTAATAAAACAAATAAGAATCCTTTTGCATACTTTTTATTTAAAAATTGACCAAATCCTGGAAAGGCGATACTCCAAAAGATGATCTCAGCTCGTTTTTCTCTACCCATTTTTAAACGACCTTTCTACCGTAATATCCGACATTGTCTTTCCTAAAAGTTGTTGTTAAGCAAATCTGGAAGATAAATGTCAATATGCAATCGTGTCATTAGTTTGTCTGATAAAGAGTATTCTACACTCTCAACCCCTTTACAATTATTGGATTGGTGTGTTAGTGTGAAGAATATTTTACGTGAAGGTAACAAACGGTATGATAGAGGTTTCAAATCTAAGGAATAATGGGTAAGAGCAATTGTTAAGGTCTATTCCTGATTTGATAAGGAGGTTTATATGGAACAAGGTAAGGAAACAAAACAACTCGGTAGTGTTCTTATTATTTCAGCCATAATTGTTGGGCTTTTTGTACTTTGGGGAGCATTTTCACCAGGGTCTTTAGATGCGGCAGCAGGACAAGGGCTTGGCTGGATGCTAGATAACTTTGGTTGGTTTTACATGCTATCAACTGCTTTTTTTGTCTTATTTGTCATCGTTCTAGCACTTAGTCCATTTGGACAAATTCGTTTAGGTAAGCCCGATGAGCGGCCTGAGTATTCTTGGTATTCTTGGATAGGAATGCTTTTTGCTGCAGGGATTGGGGTAGGATTTGTTTTTTGGGGAGTTGCAGAACCTGTACTTTATTATTTTGATACCCCAACAGGTTTTACTCCTGAAACACCTGAAGCAGCAGTGGCTGGACTTCGTTACGCTGTGTTTCATTGGGCATTACATCCGTGGGCCATCTTTTCGATTGTTGGCTTAACGTTAGCCTATGTCCAATTTCGTAAGGATCGACCTGCTTTAATTAGCTCGGCCTTTTATCCGTTACTTGGAGATAGAGTGCACGGATGGCTTGGAAAGTCGATTGATATTTTAGCTGTCATTGCCACTTGTACAGGTGTTGCAACGACGTTTGGTCTAAGCGCATTGCAAATTACCGGAGGCCTTTCGTACATTTCTCCCATTCCCAATACAGTAGCTACGCAAGTTATTATTATTGCCATTGTTACGTTTCTTTTTATGTTTTCTGCAGCTAAAGGTGTTGACAAAGGGATTAAACGACTAAGTAATATTAACTTAGCAGTTGCTGGGGTCCTATTACTATTTGTTATCATTGTTGGTCCAACATTGTTTATAGCAGAGAGCTTCGTGACAACCCTTGGTGGGTATATTACAAATGTAGCTTCAATGAGCTTGACGATGACCCCTTTTATTGAGAGTGCTTGGCTAGGGACCAATACAATTTTCTTTTGGGCCTGGCATATTGCTTGGGCACCTTTTATGGGTATTTTTATAGCAAGAATTTCGCGAGGGCGAACGATAAGAGAGTTCATGACAGGTGTATTAGTTGTACCTTCCATATTGGCCGTTGTTTGGTTTACGACATTTGGTGGAACAGCATTAAATTTAGAGATTGCTGGGGCAGCTCCGATCGGTGATTTAGTCATGAATAACGTTGAGCTTGCTTTATTTGCAACTCTAGGAGAATTGCCTTTAAGTGCGATTACTAGTTTTATTGCTGTTATTCTCATTCTAATTTTTTTCATAACGTCTGCTGATTCAGCTTCTTATGTGTTAGGGGCGATGACATCAAATGGGAGTCTGAACCCAAGCTTGTTTTCAAAAATGCTTTGGGGAGTTTTAATTGCAGGAACAGCATCCGTTCTGTTAATTAGTGGTGACGGTGGATTAGGAGCGTTGCAAACAGCTTCTATTATTGCGGCTCTTCCATTTGCAATTATTATGACCATCATGATTGTATCTATATTAATTATGCTTGGTAAAGATTACAAGCTAGAAGGGAAAAAACGTCGTAGAAAAAATCGGAAAGAAATCAAAGAAGAAATTCGTGATGAAATGTATGAAGACATAAAGGAAGAAGTCATAGAGGAAATGAAAGAAGAGATGAAAGTAGAAATGATCGAGGAAATGAAAGAGGAAATGATCGACGAAATGAAAGAAGAAATGATTGAGGAAATGAAAGAGGAAATTAAGGAAGGTCTCATTGAAGAGTTAGAAGTGGACCAAGATAAGAACAAGTAATCATATAATATGGGTGTATAAAAGGGGGGATTCCTTTTATGCACTTTTTTTAGTTGTATAACCAATCTTGTCGATCGTCAAGCTATAGTAATCTTTTGGGAAAGAGGCAAATCCGCAACTGTCTAACACATCGTCTCCGCTTGTATCATATTCTAATAATGCCATGCGGCTACAATGTAAGGAAGAGAGGAGTATTAAAATGGAAAATTATCAGCAAGAGCTTATGGACATTATGGTTAAAAAAGTTTTAAGTAAGCATAATGCAAAGCCTGTCTCAGACTTAACAGATGATGAAAAAGAAAAAGTGAAAAGAGTTGTCGGGGAAATTCAATCAGAAGTAGAAAAGTTCCTAGAAAATCAAAATAAAAATTTAAGTGAAGCGGATTTTAAGCAATATAACGAGCCACAAAGTTCAGAAGAAGCTTCACCACAACCTTCACCACAAACCAATCCAGTGATTGAAGAATCATTAAAGAAAATCATGAAAAGTAATAATGATTTAACTCAAGTAAAGACGTTTATAAATAGAAATCAAGAGTAAGAAGAAAAGGAAAGTTCAATGTTCTTCATTGAGCTTTCCTTTTTCTATTCGCTTGTTCGTAAGTTTATTATGAAGTAGTTTTTCCTAATAGTGAAATGGAACGAACATGAGGAGAACACGTATCCCATAAAACACCAAAGTATGCGAAATTAGTCTTTCTATTTTATTGAGGATGAAAAATAGGCGTAGACATTGGGACAAATAACCAATCAATATACAGGCGAAAACAATACTGTAAATTAGAAACGGAAAGGAGGAATTGAAATGAGTCAAGAGGTAAACCAAAATGCGGAACAAATAGATAAAACATTCCAACAATCCGAGGAGTATATATTAATAAGTGATTCTGCTGATGTAACGGTAAGTTCAACTGATACGAAAGCAGCGGTATCCCTACAAGCATCCTTACAAGCTGCGATTGCTTTAATTGTAAGCATTTCAGTTGCAAGTAGTGACGATGCTCAAAGTATTACGCAAGAATTGATTCAAAGCACAAAAACAAAGCAAATGACGTTCCAAAAAACAGTCATTGAAAATTCCAAAAATGTAAATGTTACAACAACAGATACACAAATTGGGGTAAATATTCAATTACTATTACAAATTCTATTAGCGCTACTTGTTAATCTAGAAGTTCTTTAACACAAAAAGAGGGTGACTTTATGGGAAAGCCATAACAGTCACCCTCTTTTTAAAAAGAAATGACAAATTAGACGTATTAACCGAGGCAAATGACCAAGCAAAATCCGCTAAAAGACATAGTGTAAATTAGAAAAGGAAAGGAGGAATTGAAAATGAATCAAGATGTGTATTATTCAACAAAACAAGAAGATACAAAAAGGTGGTCTGCGCTTGACTCGTCAGCTTGTCACCCGATGGATGACGACACTGTAACACAAAGTGCTGGTCAAGTAGATAAAACATTCCAACAGTCTGAGGAGTATATTATCATCAAGGACTCTTGTGATGTAAATGTAAGCTCAACGGATACAAAAGCAGCTGTATCATTGCAAGCATCATTACAAGCTGCAATTGCATTGGTTGTTAGCATCTCAATTGCGAGCAGTGAGCAAGCTGAACAAATCACACAAGAATTATTACAGAGCACAAAAACAAAGCAATTAACATTCCAGAAGACTGTTATTGAAAATTCAAGAAACGTTGATGTAACAACAACAGATACGCAAATTGGTGTGAATATCCAATTATTGCTACAAATTCTCCTAGCGTTACTTGTTAACTTAGATGTGCTTTAAAATACGTTTTCAGTTTTCTATTGGGCAGGGGGACTCCCTGCCTTTTTTATATTTATTGAAAAAATGGATAATTAGGAACGATTACCTCTAGACGGGAATACAGTAAAGAGTACCTATCCAAGTAAGATAGCAAGGAGATGACAATATGTTTTATCATGTAGACCAATTGCAATACAATGCGAAACCAGCGAGACCTGATGCTGTTTATGCTAAGAAATTGCAAGAGGTATTAGGTGGACAATTTGGAGAGATCTCGGTAGCGCTTCAATATATGTTTCAAGGTTGGAGTTTTCGTGGGGAAGAAAAATATCGTGATCTTCTGTTAGCTACAGGTACAGAAGAAATGGCCCATGTTGAAATGTTAGCAACAATGATTGCACGACTTTTAGATAATGCACCTGTAGGCGATCAGGAAGCGGCGGCGAAAGATCCTGTTATTGGTGCAGTATTAGGCGGAATGAATCCACAACATGCCATTGTAAGTGGTTTGGGAGCCATGCCAGTAGATAGTGTTGGAAATCCTTGGACAGCAGCATATATAAATGCTAGTGGAAATTTATTGGCTGATTTTAGGATGAACTTAACATATGAATCACAAGGACGCTTACAAGCAGTGAGGCTGTATGAAATGACGACAGACCCTGGTGTAAAAGATATGCTATCCTTTTTAATTGCTCGTGATACGATGCATCAAAACCAATGGTATGCAGCCATTTGTGAGTTAGAAGAAAAAGAAAATATTGTTGTACCAAGTACATTCCCACGAGCTCTAGAAAAGCAAGAAGTTGCATACGATTATTATGATTTATCTGGTGGAACAGCTAGCAAAGCTGGACGTTGGGCATCTGGTCCAAGTATGGATGGATTGGGAGAATTTAAATACTATCACAATCCAAAACCTTTTGGAAAAATACCCAAATTAAGACCAGCACCACCTTATGTGCACAATACAATGTTGCCATCAGATCCTCACTTCCCACCTCATATGGGATAACGACCTTTCTAGACAAGAGCTATCTCAGAAACTTACATGGGATAGCCTTCCTCTATATAGTTAGACTCAGAAAATCGTCACTCATCTAGTATTTTTGTACTGAATCTTATAAAAGTACAGCGAAAAACATGGAAATAAGGAGGATTTAGGCGGAGAACGACGAATTTTATCGAGGTGTCTAGTTTTGCCTAAGTTAGGAGTAGAGAGAATGAATGATTCAATTGTTTCTTCATGTTTAGAAGCGTCTTTATTGGGACAGGCCATAGTAAATGACAATGGAGAATTCCTCTTTGTTAATACAGCGTTTTGTGAGCAGTTTGGTTATGCGAAAGAGGAAGTACTCTTACTAAGTATAGAATCTTTTTTTATATACGAAGAACATGATCGCTCAAGACAAAAAGACCCTCTACTCAAAAGAGGAAGAGAGAAGGAGCAATTTGAGAAACTCATCTTGCATGGAAAAGGGTATCTTCAGAAAACTCTCCTGACGGTAACAGACGTTTCTAAAAAGGAGCAGACGTGTTTTCATATCCAACTAGATCAATTAATGAATGTAGGCGGCCTAGAAGGAGAGCGCTCTTTGCTTGAAGCTAGTATCAGAAACCGCGATGAAGTACGATTGCCCAAGAAGATATTAGACGGAATTACGGATGCTATTATAACGATTAGACTTGATGGACAATTTCTTTATGTTAATGATGAAGCGGAACGGATGCTATCTATGACATGGGAACAATTGCAGTATTGTGATTTTTGGGCATGTTTAAAAGAAACAAAGAATGAAACGTTAACAAAGAAATTTTATCAATTACTTGTAGGTGAAGAGTATGCTCAAGTTGAATATTTTCATGACTTAAGTGAGCAATGGTTTGATGTTAGAGCGTACCGTTCGGATGAACAAGTAACCATGTATTTTATTAATATAACAGAGCGAAGGCAGATGGAAAAAGAGCTCAGAATAAAAGAAGAAAATTACCGTAGCTTGGTAGAAAATACTCCGGAAACCATTATGGTCCATGATGGAATGAAAATTGTTTATTTAAATCCGGCAGGAAAAGCTCTTTTTGGATTTTCTCAACCACAGAAATTAATTGGGTTAAAGTTACAAGGTATTTTATCTAGTCACGATATTGCACGGGCTAGGGAAGATGCCAGACAGCTTTTATCCGGTAAGATATCGGTCTCAAATGCGATTTATCAAATTATGTTACAACATGGAAAAGCTTTAGAAGTAGAAGCAACAACAACGGTTATTCGCTTTCGAGGGAAGCCGGCGTTTCGGACCATTCTAAAAGATGTTTCAGAAAGAAAGAAAGTGGATGACCTTATTAGAAAATCTGATAAGTTAGCGGTTGTTGCTCAATTGGCTGCTGGGGTAGCGCATGAAATAAGAAACCCCTTAACGACTGTAAAAGGATTTTTACAATTGTTTCAAAAGGAACAAAAGTATAATCCATTTTATTTGAATTTGGTTATGGAAGAGTTGGATCGTGTCGAGTCGATTATTTATGAGTATCTTACGTTAGCGAAACCTAATTTTGATAATCAATTTAAAAAGTTAGAAATTGTCAACTTAATGAACCAAATTTTAACGTTAACGAAAACACAATCTAATATGAACAACGTCACGTTAGAGTTTGAATATGAAGAAGTCCCTATGATTACTGGGCTAGAAAAACAATTGAAACAAGTATTTATTAATTTAATACGTAATTCAATAGAGGCAATGAATGAAAATGGAACGATTACAATTCGAGTTTTAAATCATCCCGATCAACAAATATGTATCCAAGTGGAAGATAATGGATGCGGGATTTCTAAAGAGAGAATTGAACGTTTAGGTGAGCCTTTCTATTCAACAAAAGAAAAGGGTACCGGATTAGGGTTGATGGTTTGCTATAAAATCATTGAACACCATAACGGGGTGTTTAATATTTATAGCGAGGAAGGAATTGGAACGAAAATCGAGATTATTTTACCTGCTTTGTTAGAAGGTAAAAAAAACGAAGTGCTACTATCATAGCACTTCGTTTTTTTGATAAAATTCATTCTTTATTTTCTCGAACAAACTTTTTTATTTCATCTAAAAGGTATGTTCTCTCTTGCTCATTACTTGTAAACTCAATCCCATATTCAAAGGAATGGGCTAATGTTTTTTTCCAAACGATTGTCCCTATAAGAATGACATTATTTGAATTAAGCTTAAAGTCTATTTCCATTGAAGTATGTGCCAGTTTAGGATCTGGTAAGGAAAGTGTTGAATTTCCTCTTAAACCACCGCGACTTATGTCTAATATTTTTAATTGTCCTTCAGAGCTAGATACTTCTTTATTCGCTAATTTTATTAATTTAAACTTCCCGATAATAGGTTGTTTAAAAGCATAACGAAAAGCTTCTTTGCGTCGATAGGGCATGATACTCGCTCTCTTTCTTTTTGATCTTTAGATACCTTTTAGTATAGCGAATATAGAACATGAATACACGATTTTTCTGTAGAATATATACAACCTATTGAAATCTAAAAAAGTAGCTAGTATGTTGGGACATTATCAAACAAGTTTGTGAAAATTTGTAAAAAAAGGAAGGAGGCTTCTAACGTCTGTAGTAGTTTAGTAAGATTAGTACAGTTGGAAGCGCATCATAATTCCAACTCAACGACAAAGGAGGAATTTGCGATGAGCAAGAAACTACTTTATACGGTATTAGCAGGAGCACTTTCTATTAGTGTATTAGCAGCATGTGGAGAGCCAGTGGATGAGAATGCACCAGTGGATGATCCAGCGACAATTGACGAACCTGTTGAAGATGATGAGGCAGATGCAGAATAATACTTAACATGTGAAACGTAGAAGAGTGGCCAAAGTCTGGTCGCTCTTCTTTTTTTTGAAAAAGTCAAACAAGTAAACCAAAATAAATCTTTAAATCACTGATAAGTTTTCTGCCGTAACAATTGAAAATGAAATAATTTTCTGTCAATAATAATGTGACTAAAATTGTGAAAAAAATATTTTCATCACTCAAACTATGTGTTAATATGCATTTACAAGAATAAATATTATATTAAAAAAGAATACAGGGGGTTTTTACGATGAAGAAAAGTTTATGGATGGTAGGAGTGTCCGCCATTTTATCTGTTGGAATATTAGCTGGTTGTGGTGGCGATGATGCGGATCAATTAGTGAGTTTTGAGATTCCAAGTGAAGGAGAGCTTGGGTCTGCTATTGCTTTTCCAAAAGGAAGCGAGCTTGTTGAACCGTTTAATGAATCGTTAAATGGATTAGTTGACAGTGGAAAATTGGATGAACTCGTATTAAAATGGTTTGATGCAGATGAAGCAGGGACGGATGAAGCAGCGGATGAAACAGAGCCGGTCGATGCAGAGACGACTTTAATTATGGGAACATCAGCTGATTATCCTCCGTACGAATCTGTGGATCTTGCTACAGGAGAAATTATCGGCTTTGACATTGATATTGCTAGACATATCACTCAGGAACTTGGCTATGAATTACAAATTGAAGATATGGATTTTAATGCATTAATTCCTGCAATGGAATCAGGTCGTGTTGATTTTGTTTTAGCTGGTATGACGCCTACAGAAGAACGCCAAGAAAATGTTGATTTCTCTGATATTTATTATGAAGCAACAAATCTTATTGTTTCAAAAGAAAGTTCTAATTTAACATCTCTTGAAGATCTAGAAGGATTAAAAGTTGGGGTACAATTAGGTTCTATTCAAGAAGAAGAAGCAGATGAACTTGCTGAAGAGTATGGATTTGAAGTGGTTAAATTAAATCGTATTCCTGAAATTATGCAAGAATTAATGGCTGGACGTATTGATGCTATACTAATGGAAGATACTGTTGCTGAAGGACATTTGGCGCAATAATAGAAAAAACGTTTCGACATACCCGCGCGCAATTTTTGCCGCGGGATGTGTTGTGTTGGAAAAAGAATGTTTATAGGAAGGATAATTGGGGATGAATCTGGATTTTAGTCAAATCGTACCTCATATCCCTTTTTTACTACAAGGGATTGGGGTTACGTTACAATTTGTATCAGCCGCACTAGTCTTAGGACTTGTGTTAGGGATCATCTTGTCCATTTTTAAAATTGGACGATTTCGTGTACTCCGTTGGTTTGCGGATGCTTACACGTCTATATTCCGTGGAACACCTCTAATTTTACAATTATCAATTATTTATTTTGGAATACCTCAATTCGGGATGGATATATCAGCTTATGTTGCTGGGGTTTTGGCTTTTGGTTTAAACTCAGCTGCCTATGTTTCAGAAATCATTCGTGCAGGTATCCAAGCGGTCGACAAAGGGCAAAAGGAAGCTGCTGAAGCGTTAGGGATTCCTTATCGTCCTACGATGTTACGAATCATTTTACCGCAAGCTTTCCGTAATATATTGCCTGCACTTTTCAATGAATTTATTAATTTAACAAAAGAGTCAGCAATTGTTTCGATTATCGGTGTGATGGATCTCATGCGTCGTGCCCAAGTTTTAAACGCACAAATATATCGGTACTTTGAGGCGCTTCTATTTGTTGGGTTAATTTATTACTTGCTCGTGATGGTATTAACGATCATCGGTCGTCTCATTGAAAGGAGATTACAGCGCAGTGATTAAAGTGAATGAGTTATATAAATCCTTTGGGAAAGTTGACGTGTTAAAGGGGATCTCTACAGAAATTAAAAAAGGAGATGTTGTGGCTATTATCGGCCCTTCCGGATCAGGTAAATCGACCTTTTTAAGATGTATGAATTTACTAGAAAAACCGACCTCTGGTACGATTTTTGTTGGAGGAGAAGAATTAACAAGTCCAAAAACAAATGTGTTACGTGTAAGACAGCAAATTGGAATGGTGTTTCAACATTTTCATTTATTTCCACATATGACCGTTTTAGGTAATTTAACATATGCACCAATGACGGTAAAAGGTATATCAAAACTAGAAGCGACAGAACGAGCAGAAACGCTGCTTAAAAAGGTAGGGTTGCTTGAAAAAAGAGATGAATATCCAAGTCGCCTTTCTGGTGGACAAAAACAACGTGTAGCGATTGCTCGAGCATTGGCTATGGAGCCAGAGGTTATGTTATTTGATGAGCCGACCTCAGCTCTTGATCCCGAAATGGTAAAAGAAGTTCTTGCTGTTATGAAGGATTTAGCTACTTCTGGAATGACTATGGTGATTGTTACTCATGAGATGGGTTTTGCAAGAGAGGTAGCCGATCGTGTTCTCTTTTTAGATCAGGGTATTTTAATGGAAGACGCTCCACCAAGTGAATTTTTTCATGCGCCACAATCAGATCGTGCTAAAGAGTTCTTAGAGAAAGTATTGTAAAAAACAAAACACATGCCTGAACAGCACCCCAATTGTTTGACTAACGTTGGAGGTGCATTTTTTTTGATAAAACCGATTGATTGAACACAATATATGGTAAAATAAAGCAAATTTTATGTAAGTGGGGGAACTCATGTCATTTCGAATAGGCTATCGGACGCTAAAAACAGCAATTGGAGCAGGTCTAGCTGTTGCTATTGCTCAAGGCTTGCAATTAGATTTTTATGGCTCAGCAGCCATTATTACGATTTTATGTATTTCTGTAACGAGAAGGGATTCTTTGAAGGTATCGTGGGCACGTATTGTGTCATGTATGATTGGGATGGCGATAAGTGGATTATTGTTTGAAGTGATTGGCTACCAACCTTGGACCCTCACCTTGATCATGATCTTATTTATCCCTATTGTAGTTATGCTAAAAATGAACGCAGGGATTGCTACAAGTTCAGTTATTATCCTTCATCTATATACAGTAGGGGATATGACAGTAGCACTTATTATGAATGAGCTTTTATTAATTACGATTGGGGTTGGAGTAGCTCTTTTAATGAATCTTTATATGCCAAGTAGTGAGAAAGCATTGAGAAACTATCATAAAGACATTGAAGAACACTTTAAAACCATTCTATATGAACTTTCCGTATATTTACGCTTTGGGGAAAGTGAATGGAAAGGAAAGGAAATTCCAGAAACCGTTGATTTATTGCAAGAAGGAAAGAACCTTGCATTACGAAATATTCATAATCATATTTTGCGATACGATGATCAATATTATTATTACTTTAAAATGCGCGAGAAGCAGTTCGAAATCATTGAACGTTTAATGCCCTATGTATCAAAAATCCATCATACTGTTGCTCAAAGTGAAACAGTAGCTGACTTCTTAGAAGAGTTGAGTCAATCGGTAAGTCCGGCAAATAGAGTGCCATATTTTCTAGATAGAATCCAATTAATGAGGGCGGGTTTTGAAGAAATGCCACTTCCTAAAACGAGAGAAGAGTTTGAAGTCAGATCTTCATTGTTGTATATTATGCATGAGTTAGAGGAGTATTTACATATAAAAGATCGATTGTGGAATCATGCGGATAAAAAAAGGTTATAGAGAAAAGCTAACAAAAAAGGGTATAAGTATCGTTTAAGGGAGGTTTTTATGTGAAACTCTCAATCCTGTCCGTGTTAGCTCTCGTGTTGGCTTCTCCTATATGGCCTGTTGGGGAAAATCCTACACTGGGAGATCCCTTTCTCATTGTCAATGTTTCTTCTCATGAACTTGCGTATATAAATGATGGAGAAATAAAGGATGTTTACAAAGTGGCAACAGGGAAGACTGGCGATGAAACACCATTAGGTACATTCACGATAATTGTAAAGGCGAAGGACCCTTATTATCGCAAAAAAGACATCCCGGGTGGCGATCCGAATAATCCACTTGGATCTAGATGGATTGGATTTGATGCAGATAATACCGATGGAAGGACGTTTGGTATTCACGGAACGAATCGACCTGAATCAATAGGGTATTCAATTACTGCAGGATGCATTCGGTTACCTAATGAGATTGTAGAGACATTATTTGAAGAAGTCCCGCTTGGTACAAAGATCCATATAGTAGAGGAAAAGACACCTTTTATCGAAATCGCCCAAGAATTTGGTGCAATAAAGTGAAAAACCTGGTACATGGGTACCAGGTTTTTTTAAGCTATAATGAGCTTGCTTTTTAATTTGTTTAGAAAAAAGATACTCCCATTAAAAGGGTACCAAGAACCATAGTGACAATCATTACATAAATAATAGCTTTTTGAAATTTGCGTGGCATGTGAAACCCTCCTCTTCAATACCTTTTTCTATTTTAGCTTTTTATCATTAATTGGACAAGGGAAATCTACAAATACCAAATTAAAGCAGGATTTAAACATCGGAAAAAGAATATCAAAATAGAATAAGAACTAGAAGGAGTTGATAACGGTGACTAAAGATGGAATACAGAAAATTGATCATATTGGAATTGCTGTTAGTTCAATAAAGGAAGCTTTGCCGTTTTATGTAGATCACTTGCATTTACCTTTTCTTGGAGAAGAGGAAATTTTATCTCAAGGGGTAAAAGTGGCTTTCTTACAAATTGGTCAGTCTAAAATTGAATTACTTGAGCCGTTATCTGAGTCAAGTCCCATTGCAACGTTTCTTCAAAAACGAGGAGAAGGTATTCATCATATTGCATTAGGTGTAATAGATATTCAAAAGAGAATTGAGGACATTAAGAAAAACGGGATTGCGATGATTCATGATGAACCTGTTGATGGAGCAGGTGGAGCAAAAGTGGCTTTTCTTCATCCTAAGTCAGCAAAGGGAGTATTATACGAGTTTTGTGAGAAGGTGTAATTTGATAAAGGAAACTTGCGCTTTATGCAAGAGAACGGTACCATTTACTATAGATCTTTTCTTAGACAAACAGATCAATCATACATAGACAAAAAATTTGGAGGCACGTACTTATGGCTAATGAACAACGTTTAGTGGATGAATTTCTTGAACTTGTCCAAATTGATTCAGAGACAAAGCATGAAGATATTATTGCACCAATTCTTAAAAAAAAGTTTGAAGATTTAGGTGTTTCGGTAATAGAAGACGACGCTGCTAGTAAAACAGAGCATGCAGCAGGGAATTTAATTTGTACACTTGAAGGAACGAAAGAAGGAGTAGATCCTATTTATTTTACTTCTCATATGGATACAGTTGTTCCTGGTAAAGGAGTGAAACCTTCCATACAAGATGGGTATGTGATCACAGATGGTACCACCATTTTAGGTGCAGATGATAAGGCCGGGATTGCGGCGATGCTTGAAGCTATTCGCGTTCTTAAAGAGGAAAATATTGAACATGGTGCAATTCAATTTATTATTACCGTTGGAGAAGAATCTGGATTAAACGGGGCAAAAGTTCTTGATCCTACGCTTTTAAAAGCAAAATATGGTTTTGCATTAGATAGTGATGGACCTGTCGGAAATATCATTGTTGCAGCTCCAACTCAAGCGAAAATAGTAGCGACTGTTCTTGGGAAAACAGCACATGCAGGTGTGGCTCCTGAAAAAGGAATTTCTGCAATTACTGTAGCGGCAAAAGCTATTTCAAAAATGCCTCTTGGTCGTATAGATGAAGAAACGACTGCGAATATTGGTCGTTTTGAAGGTGGAACACAAACAAACATCGTATGTGATCATGTGTCTATTTTGGCGGAAGCAAGGTCACTAATTGGAGAGAAAATGGAAGCGCAAGTAGCAAAGATGAAAGAGGCTTTTGAATCTACTGCAAAAGAAATGGGAACATCTGCTGAAGTGGAAGTAGAAATTATGTATCCTGGTTTTAAATTAGGCGATGGCGATGAAGTGGTTGAAGTAGCCAAGCGAGCTATGTCTCAGATTGGTCGTACACCTAAGCTTTTACAAAGTGGTGGAGGTAGTGATGCCAATATTTTCGCTGGCCATGGGGTACCAACAGTTAACTTAGCTGTAGGATACGAAGAAATTCATACAAAAAATGAACGAATGCCTATTTCTGAATTAGTAAAGTTATCAGAAGCTGTTGTTGCTGTAATTAAAGAAGTATCCACAAACAATTAATGACAAAAGCAATCCAAGTTGATACATTGGATTGCTTTTTTTGTAACTTTAAAGTGATCGCGAAGATTCTATTTTGTTGTACTCGGGTGTTTAGTGTACGATCCGAGTGTGTCCGGATCTACCAAACTCTAAGCATTCTAAAATAAGTTCTTCTGAGTAACCAATCATCATTGCTAGTTCAGCAATAGTTGGTGAGGTATTTTTTTCATAGCGAATCATATTTTCAAGGAGCAATACATGATCAAATAGATCAGAATAAAACGAATCTGTCTTTTTTATCTTCATATGTAACTCCCCTTTATTTATATGATACCTTCACCTTATCGTAAACTTCTGTACTCTGCAACTAGTTCCCTTTGAAAAACGAACGCACTTTCGTATAATAGTGAGGAAGGAGGGGCTTTAGAATGAATCGCGCGCGGCTTATATTCCATTTAGATATGAACAGTTTCTTTGCATCAGTAGAAATTGCGTTTGATCGTACGTTGAAAGGAAAGCCTGTAGCAATAGCTGGTAATCCAGAAGAACGTAGAGGGATTATCGTGACAAGTAGCTACGAAGCTAGGGCTAAAGGTGTAAAAACAACAATGCCTGTTTGGCAAGCAAAGAAACTATGTCCTAATTTAATTGTACTTAGACCAAATGGAGATCGATATCGTGCGGCTTCTAAAGCTTTGTTTGAAATCCTTTTTACTTACACACCGCTAGTCCAACAAGTTTCAATTGATGAAGGGTATCTTGATATGACCTCCTATTTAAAAGAGGATGACCCGATTCGTCTTGCAAAAGAAATGCAGAAGAGAGTATTTGATGAATTACATCTCCCATGTAGCATTGGAATTGCTCCAAATAAATTCTTGGCAAAGATGGCTAGCGATATGCAGAAACCTAACGGAATTACTGTTTTACGTAAAAGAGAGATTGAACATAAATTATGGCCATTGCCAATTGATGACATGCATGGAATTGGAAAGCGTACGGTTGATAAATGGAAAAAGGTACATATTCATACGATTGGGGACTTAGCTAAAGCAGATCGTGAGCAAATCTTAAAAAAATTTGGAGAAAGAGGTTTAGATTTACAAGAGCGTGCAAATGGAAACGACAATCGTCCTGTGAATCCACACGCTTATTCTGAATACAAATCGATCGGCCATTCAACTACTTTAAGGAATGATACTAGAAACACTCAGATGATTCGTTCAACTTTAGAAGAATTAGCCAAGCGAGTACAACAAAGGTTACGAAATAAGAATGTATTTGCAAGAGGAGTGCAAATAACCATTCGATACTCTAATTGGAAAATGGTTACGAAAAGTCACAAGGTAGTAAATCCTATTCAATCACACGAAGAACTAGCCAAAGAAGCTCAACTATTATTTGATAAAGTATGGAGTGGTGAGGCAATTCGTTTATTGGGCATTAGTACTTACGATTTGCTTGAAAAGAAATACGCCTATAAACAGCTAGATCTATTTACGTATGAAGAAGATATAAAAAAAGAAGAAATAAATCAAACGATCCAGCAACTACAGGAAAAGTTTGGAGAAGGAGTTGTGAGAAAGGGTTGGAAAAAACATCTAGAGGATTGATGGTTAACATCTGCTCAATTACAACCGATAGTAAAGGTAGATATAAATGAGCGGAGTGTGAACATCATGCAGATTCAACCATCTTTACATACAACGAAATCAGAACGACAAGTTCAGATGAAAGCAGGTGATGTAGTATCTGCCCTTATTAAGGAACAAAAAGGATCGAATGAAGCAATCATTACTGTAAGAGGTAGAGAGATGGTAGCCTCCTTTGAAGGAGGGGTACCGGCAGGAGAACGTGCAACTATTCAAGTTCTAAGCTCTGATTCAGAGCCAATGCAAGTGAGAGCCGTTCAAGAGCAAACGAAGAGAGAGGCAGCTCGTTCTAAGTCGGCAGAAGGACGTTCACAGGAAGTGAGTCAAGTTTTACGTCAGTTAGGTGTGGCACAACCAAGTACGGAATTACGTGAAGCTGCTAGAATGTTACTAGATAAAAATGTTCCACTGTCTCGTGAATCTGTTAGAGATTTGCAACGGTTTGTAAATGAAGGGAATTCAGCTAAAAGATTGCAAACAGTCCAAGCTGTTGCGAATAAGAGCCTAGACGTAACGAGTTCGCATTTGCGCGCTGTACACGAAGCGATGCATGGAAGGCCAATGAATGAAGTTTTAACAAGTATTGCTAAAGAAATTGATCAGGATTATAAAGTAGAGCCGATTTCTAGAGAGCGAAGAGAGTTTACTCCACGCCTTTCACAAGAAAGTGATCAAGCGAGTCAGGGTCAAAAGCGAGAACCTCACGATAGAAGGGTAAATCAGCATCAAGACCAAGGTCTATCTCAATCTCAAAAAACGACACCGGAAGTTCGTTTTTCGCGTGAATCAGCTTCTGACATACGAAATGTGATTCAGCGAGAGTCCTTGCAGAGGGGGAGCGACCGCCTTCAACAGGTAATGAGTATATCTCAACAAGATAAAGAAACGATGAAGAATGCAGAAAATATACTAAGAGAGGTCCGCTCTACGGATCGAGCAATGAATGATCGAATTCAACAAGTTCTCGTGCAATTGGAGAATCACTCAACTAACTCCTCGGATCGACAAGCAATTAGAGAAGTCCGTCAATTACTGGAGCAACAAGGTTTATCTCAAGTAGTAAAAGAGCGAATTGAACAAATGAGCAATGTAACAGGCAGAGGGCTTACGAACGTACATGAACAATTATCATCTGAAATGAGACAAGCTGATCAAGTCCAGACTGTTGCGCGTGACAGGTTACTTACTGCGTTCAATCAGTTAGAATCTAACGTTACAAAACGATTAGTAGAACGTGATAATCAAGTTCGACAAGTAGATCGAAGTGAGCCAGGACAGAGACTACATCAAGGTGCAGATCTAGGGAATAGAGAACCGACCATACGTGAGCAACTTTCACGATTGCAAAGTGATAGTCAGCGTGAGATGTTTCATAGAGTAGCGGATCGAGTTCAAGAACTAGCCAATCAACCACAAGTGGATCGAGAGACGAGTCGATCAGTGCAACGGTTGCTTGCAGAGTCGAGGCATTTAGTAACGATCTCAACAGAAAGAGTCAATCAAGCTTTACAGCAAATGGAGAAATCAACAAGCGGATCGAATGCAACGGATCGTCAATTGGTTACAGATGTAAGACAACAGATTCAACAAGAAGGGTTGTCCAATTCTGCTAGACAAAAAATAGACAATGTCATACAGCAATTGTCTATAGCTCATTCTTCAGATCGTGACAATCTTTCTGTAGCGACTCGCCAAGCCAATCAATTGCAACTTGTAGCAACCGAAAGAATGCAACAATCATTGAACTTACTAGAACAAAGAGCTCAAGTACCTGAAATGGGTAAAGAAAGTTCGCCGATACAAGAGCTAACGAAACCGATAAGTAAAATCACGAAAGAAGCCGAAACCATTCTTAGAAAAGAGGCGTCACTAGAACAGGCTCTTCAGAAGATCCAATCGTTAGTAGGTGCAGATAGGTTACCTGAACGTGAAACATCGCTTATTAACCAATCCTTAGATACGGCAAAAGAGTTACACCAACAAGGAAGAGAATTAAAAGCTCGTCAAGAACTAGCTTCTACTTTTCAAGAGATCAATCAGCAAAATCAACCTGCACGAGTTGCTGAAACAAATACGTATCGTATAAATGAGGAATTTCAAACAAGTGTTGCTGTGGAAAGTAAGTCAATTGCCGTAACGACCGTGACAGAGAAAATGGCACAAATGACCTTTGATTTTAAAAAACTTCAACGCGACCTAACAAGAAATTTAAATTTAGTCAACCGACAAATGGACCAAGTACGACATCAAGCTCAAACTCAAGCAAAGCCGGTGCTTGAAGCTACAATAAAAAATCTGGATAACGCGATTTTAAAAAGTGAAATGATGCTATTTACAGATATGAAAACGGAACGCCAATTAATGCAAGCTAGCAGCCAATTGGCCGAAGCGAAGAAACTATTAGGACGCGGACAAGTCCGTCAGGCTAGCGAGATTGTTCATGATGTAAAACAACAAATAGAGAAACTGCAATTTCAACCTTCAGATACAAAGGTCAAACATTATACAGCGGCTAATGAGCAAGCGTTGCGTGAACTTCAGTCACCAGCTCAATCGTTTGGAACGAAATATGCTGAAACGATTCGCGGACCCATTCAAGAAGGTTCTCCTCGTGCAATGTTTGAAATGCTTAGAAATGTAGGATTAAACCGTGATTCGGACATTGCTTTACAGTTAGCATCTGGGCGTGAACAACAAGATCTATCTGAAAGAAATCTTAAATCAATTTTAATGCAGCTAGCTCGAGGGGAAGAGGAAGGTTCTAGATTACAACAACTAGCGAATCAAGCAGTAACCAATGTAACAGGTCAGCAACTATTAAGCAGATCAGATCATCAAAGCAACTTACAGAGCCTTTATTTTCAATTACCATTCTTGTTAGAGAATAAAGTAGAGAATCTACAAGTCTATGTTAATTCACGTAATGAAGGGGATAAAATTGACTGGGAAAATTGCAGTCTATACTTTTTGATGGAAACGCCGAAAATGGGCGAAATTGGCATTGTTGTATCTTCTAATGAGCGTCAGCTTTCCGTTACATTAAAAAATGATAATGATGATTTTCAAGAGAAAATGAAACCACTCATTGATATGGCGGTAACAAAGTTGTCTGAAATAGGCTATTCAATCAATGGAATTAACTATAGCAAATTAAATTCTACTCAAGACCCATCAGGCAAACAAGAATCTGATACGACGACTCAACAACCTATTTTTGGTGAGAAAGGGTTTGATTATAAAATATGATGGTAACAAGACATATTAATCATAAACAACGTAAGAAAATCAATGGTCCAACTGCTGCTGTCATTCGTTATGATGAGGAAAATGGTGGAGCACCAAAGGTAGTTGCACAAGGAAAAGGTCAAGTGGCTAATCAAATAATGGAGCTAGCAAGAAAGAACAATGTTCATATGCAAGAAGATGCAAAACTTGTTGAAAACTTACTTGATATGGATTTAGGAGACAACATTCCACCTCAACTTTATTCGGTTATGGCTGAGATCCTGCTTTTAATAGAAGAAATGGAAAAAAGCTATTAAACTTTCTTCGACAAGATCCGATAATAGTAATAAGGAAGAATAGAAAATATGGAGGTGGAATGTTTGACCACAATCCTATCAAATGAGACTCTTTACCAAAAGTCGTCACAAGAGCTAACCGCACTCCTTTATGAAGCGTGTGTAACGAACTTAGAAGAGGCGATCAGTCATATTGAAGAAAAAAATTTCTCTGCTGCAAACGAAAAGTTAAAGAAGACAAGTGATATTGTTCATCGTTTAGGCGCGGGCTTAAATTATAGTGCTGGAATTATTGCTGATCAGCTAGAACAAGTTTATAACTATATAGCGGATAAATTAGTAGAAGCCAATATAAAAAAAGATACTGCTATTATTAAAGAGATTATTTCACTTATAAGCATGATTATGTCATCTTGGAATGAATCAATGAAAACAAAACCAACTTCTTCAGCTAAAGGAACTAAAGCTAAAGTTAATGCGTACGAAACCAATTCACTCTATGAGTCATGAAAGGACAAAGTTGAATGAAAATTAACAACAATATTCAAGCTTTAAATTCTTATCGCAATCTATATCAAAATCAAGCTAGTACTTCTAAAAATTTAGAGAAGCTTTCTTCAGGTCTCCGTATTAATCGTGCTGCTGATGATGCGGCAGGGCTGGCGATTTCTGAAAAAATGCGTTCGCAAATTCGAGGTTTAAAAATGGCAGAAAGAAATGCTCTTGATGGAATTTCTCTCATGCAAACGGCTGAAGGGGCGATGCAAGAAGTTCATGCTATGCTTCAACGTATGCGAGAGCTAGCAGTTCAGGCAGCGAATGATACGAATACACCTGAAGACAAAAAGCAAATTCAAGAAGAAATTAACCAGCTTATTGAAGAGATAGATAGCATTTCAGATAAAACGGAATTTAACAAACGTACACTGTTAGATGGGGTAAATGGCATGAATATTACGTTCCAAATTGGTGCTAATTCCGGTCAAGATGTTCAGTTTGATATTCCTGCTATGAATGTGAACTCCCTTCAAATTGGGGCGGTCAACGTAGAGACGGATGCGCAAGGGGCGATCACATCACTTGATGAAGCAATTCAGAAAGTATCTGAAGCGCGTTCCAAACTTGGTGCAATCCAAAATCGCTTAGAACATACAATTAACAACTTACAAGTGACACACGAGAACTTAACAGCAGCTGAATCACGTATTCGTGATGCAGATATGGCGCTTGAAATGACGGAATTTACTCGTAATAATATTCTTAATCAGTCAGCTACAGCCATGCTTGCACAAGCGAATCAACTACCACAAGGTGTTTTACAATTATTACAATAATGAGAATTACGAGGTGTTTCATAAAGGGAGCTTGAACCTTTTGGGACACCTCATTTTGTATGAAGATTTGTGGTAAGCTACACTAAAGAGTGATTAGCTAAGAAAGAAAGTAGGTGCACGATGGACGTACAACGTATAGCTAAGACAGGTTTAGGACGAATTGAACCGAAAAAAAAGGGTCCAGAAGCAAAAGTTTCATTTCAAGAAGTAATGGGAAAACAACGTGATGAGAAGGCTTATGAACGGCTTTCGCAGTTAATGAGTAAAATCGATGATCAAGGAAAAGTACTTGCCGAATCACGAACGGTTGATGAGTTAAGAAAGTACAAACAACTTGTGAAAGAGTTCATGGAAGATGCGGTGCAGTTTGGTTTAAGCCTTGAGGAGCGAAGAGGTTTTAACCGAAGAGGTCGTACAAAAATTTATAAAATCGTCCAAGAAGTAGATCGGAAGTTGTTAGATTTAACGGATGCGGTATTGCAAAAAGAGAAAAAAGGGCTCGATATTCTTGATATGGTTGGTGAGATAAAAGGGTTATTAGTCAATATTTATGCTTAATACCGCTTCAATTTAGCAAGTGGATTTTAGCCCCTCTAGTGTAGTCCTAGTGCATGAGAATGCATAGTGGTATAAACAGGCTAGAGGGCAGATTTAGTGATTACAATAACGGAAATAAAACTAGCAAAAATAAGTCAAAAACAAGGTGCGAGACAATAACAAGGAAAATGTTTCTCGTTTTAACATAAAGGACTGACCAAATGAATCCGGCAAGCAAAGCTGCTAGTACGAGCAAGAAACTGCCTGTTACGATATGGGCTCCTCCATATAAAAATGTCCCGATCAGTGCGGCTTTGAAGCCCGTCATTCTTTTCTGTAATCGTTTAACGATAAAACCACGCCAAAACCATTCTTCTCCAGGAATAATAATGATAAACAACCATACGTAATGGAGGGGATCAATCGGTTTAACCGTTTGGTAAAGACTGGCTAGTTGAGGCATAAGGGGTAAGCCTGTCCATAAGATAAACCAGTTCCCAACTGCAAACAAAACATACAAACCTATGCCGCTACTTATTGCGAGTGTCCAATCAACTGTATCAAGGTGGTGGACAGATGGTTTCTCCAATAGCCAGCTGTAGACGGTTAGTAAAGCGAGTGAAAGCGGAAAGAGAACCCAAAAGTCAATTGGTTGCAATAAAAAGCTGATGAAAAGCAAAGTAACAGCTAAAAGAAATCCAAAATAGAAAGTGAAAGTTTGCTTCATTTTAATTGACCTCATTTTTTATTTATTAAGAAAGGGGGAAAGCTGTTGGTAGTATTTACCTATAAAACGAGGATTGAAGCCCCTATTGAAGAGGTATGGGCATTTTTTTCAACTGCTGAAAATTTAGCAAAAATTACATCTTTCCCTAAGGTTAGCATTCTTAGTGGCCCTGAGACAAGACAAGGGAACTTGATACAGATGCAACTTCGTTTTGTGTGCTTCTCATTGAAGTGGGAGTCTCTTATTAAAGAAGTACAGGCTCCGCACTTTTTTATCGATAAAGGAGTGAAGCTTCCTTTTCCTTTTTTAGAGTGGCAGCATAAACATGTCTTTCATGTGAAGGGAGAATACACAATTATGGAAGATATCGTCGAGTTCCGATCAGTAGTTCCAAGTTATCTGACAAAGCCCTTATTACTTTCTTTGTTTCGAGGACGTGAAAAAGCGATTCGAAAAGAGTTCGGGTTGGAGGTGAAAAGCTAGCTGTGAAAGTGATGTCACAGCTAGCTTTTTTCTATATTCTGTGCATCTTTTTACATATCATAGCGCTTCTGCGTTTTAAGTTTGAAGGGTTCTGGCAAAGATATAGAAAAAAGGAGGGGACACTTTATGCATTCAAAGCAAACGGTTAAATACATATGTGAGTCTTTTCCATCAGGCAATCATTACTATTATAAAAAAGAATTAATTACGCACGATTGTTGGGAAAACATTGATTCACTACAATGGTCTAGAGCTAGGCCGATTTCAAAATCAACGTTTATAAAAAGAGAAAAAGAAGGTTATAAAACGGAATATATCGTTAAAAAGAAAGCGCCAGCGCAAGTGATTCCCATTGTCAAAAAGTGACTAAATGGTGAAGAAAAGAGCGTTTCTGTTTATTATTGTTGGCTTCCTTTGTAAGTTTCTGTACACTTAACTAGGAAACTGGCATGAATAATAGAGACAGGAGAGAATTGGAATGAAGAAAATCGTATTAGCAAGTTTCTGTATCATGACACTAATCATGATTACAGGTTGTAATATTGTACAATATGAATCAGAAGAAACCTTCACATTAGATGCGACGCAATTAGAAGCACTTTCTATTAACCAAGATGAAGGGGATGTGACGATTACTGGAGTGGAAGGTATAGATGAGGTACGAGTAACCGCTACATTTGCAGCATTAAGTGATCGAGATGTTGAACATGCCAAAGAGTTTAGTGAAAATAATACTTTTCTCAGCTTGGAGGAAGAAGAGGGGATTGGTCAGCTAATAACATCTGTCAAGAGAGGGACTGACATTGAGCAAGGCTTTATCCATTTACATATCGAACTTCCTCCTACCCTTCCTATTTTTTATCGCCAAAATGAAGGACAATTAAAAATCGTATCGATGAAGTCGGATTTGAAAGTGCAACATGGGTCAAACCATCTAACTCTTATCGACATTGACGGAAATGTGGAAGTGACAGATGGGGCAGGACACGTAACATTAGAGAATATAAATGGAACGATTTCAATTAATAATAATGCTGGGACAACGAGTGTCACGGCTTCGAATGGGCCAGTTAGGTTGATAGCGGGATCCGGTCATATTGAATTTGAAGATCATGTTGGAGATGTAACGATACGAAGCGGTTCAGGGAACATCAATATTGTTGGAGTAAATGGTGATGTAGAAATTTTAGAAAGTCGTGGGGGAAATATTTCAATTGAGGAAGTAACAGGGACAATAACACAACCATAATATAAAGAGCATTGCTGAGTAAAACGATCTTCAAGGGGATAGTTTACAACAGGCTGTGCTCTTCTTTTTTATCTAATTTTTCACACTTATCAACTTGACTTTTTGGTGAATGATGGATAGAATACTATTAAACTAATAAATCATATCAAATTACAAGGAATTAAAACTTCCTCGTGTTAAATAATCGTAATTGAGGGAGGATATATATGGGAAGCGAACAAGAATGGAGTCGTGTTAGTAAGCAGTTACAAGAGCTTTTAAAGGATTTAAAATATGGTTCTGTAACTCTTATTGTTCAAGATGGCAAAGTGATTCAATTGGAAAAAAATGAAAAGGTACGAATGAAGTAAGGCGTGCTGACTAGAAAACTAGAGGTGGCGTTGGTAAGTATGAGCTTTACTTACGCTTTTTTTATTGTGGATAGAGGGGTGAGGAAATGGACTATAAATATGATTTAATGACTAAAGAAGATTTTGAAGAAATTAATAAGCAGTTAGAGAGAAAAGACTCATTAGACATTTTAAAATGGGCCTATGGTGAGTTTGGGGAAAAATTAGTATACTCCTGTAGTTTCGGTGTTGAGGGAATGGTGTTAATTGATCTCATAAGCAAAGTGAAAAAAGATGCGACGATTGTTTTTCTCGACACTGATTTTCATTTTAAAGAAACCTATGAATTAATTAATAAAGTGAAGAATCGCTATCCAACGTTGAATATTGAATTAGCGAAACCAGAGCTAACGCCTGAACAACAGGCACAACAGTATGGTGAGCGCCTCTGGGAAAGAGAGCCTGACGCGTGTTGTAATGTACGAAAAATGGTTCCACTTGAGCGTGAATTGAGTAAATATGACGCGTGGATTTCTGGTTTACGTAGGGAACAATCTCCAACAAGAGCAAACACACAGTTTATTAACCAAGATAATCGGTTCAAATCGATTAAGATTTGTCCGTTAATTCATTGGACTGAAGAAGAAATTTGGATGTACGTTAAGCTTCATCAATTAGATTATAACGAGTTACACGATCAAAATTATCCGAGCATTGGTTGTGAATATTGTACGAAACCAGTTGCTGAAGGGGAAGACCCTCGAAGTGGTCGTTGGGCTAACACAGAAAAAACTGAATGTGGATTACACAAATAAAATTAATCTAGAAAGGGAGTTTATCAATGATACAAGCACATGGAGGTTCACTCATTAACCGATTCGATCAATCTTATGACACAACAGCTATTAAGAAGGAAATTGAACTAGATTCTTTTTCACTTTCAGATTTAGAGTTAATTGGAATTGGAGCATTTAGCCCTTTAACAGGCTTTTTAGGAAAAGAAGATTATGAATCGGTTGTTCATAACATGCGTCTAGCAAATGGAACCGTTTGGAGTATTCCTGTAACGTTACCAGTTTCAGAAGAGGTAGCTGCTGTTCTTTCTGTAGGGGATAAAGCGAAGTTGACTTTTAATGGTGACGTTTATGGAGTTGTTGAAATTTCAGATATCTTTACACCGGACAAAAAAGTGGAGGCTGAAAAAGTTTACCGTGCAACTGATGATGCTCATCCAGGTGTAAAGAAAATGTTTGAACGTCCAAATGTGTATGTTGGAGGCGAAATTACGTTAACTAAACGGGTGAAACATGACCGTTTTGAGACATATTATCTTGATCCAAAAGAAACGAGAGCGAAATTTGAAGAATTAGGGTGGAAACGTATTGTTGGATTCCAAACACGTAATCCAGTTCACCGTGCACACGAATACATTCAAAAGTCAGCTCTTGAAATTGTCGATGGTTTATTTTTAAATCCATTAGTGGGTGAAACAAAGTCTGATGATATTCCAGCTGATGTTCGGATGGAAAGTTACGAAGTGTTGCTCGAAAAATACTACCCAGAAGATCGTGTATTTTTAGCTGTGTTTCCTGCGGCAATGCGTTATGCGGGTCCGCGTGAGGCGATTTTCCATGCGATTGTTCGTCAAAACTATGGTTGCACACACTTTATCGTAGGACGTGATCATGCGGGAGTTGGTGACTATTACGGTACGTATGATGCTCAACTTATTTTCTCTGAATTTGAAAAAGGCGATCTAGCTATTAATCCGTTATTCTTTGAGCACAGTTTCTTCTGTAAGGCATGCGGAAACATGGCCTCTACA
The DNA here is from genome assembly GCF_032335535.1 of Alkalihalobacillus sp. MEB130. Classification (NCBI taxonomy): domain Bacteria; kingdom Bacillati; phylum Bacillota; class Bacilli; order Caryophanales; family Bacillaceae; genus Alkalihalobacillus; species Alkalihalobacillus sp. MEB130. The sequence goes on along the minus strand of NZ_JAOANA010000016.1, from coordinate 1,219 downwards.
AAAACGTGTCCTCATGGGAAAGAAGATCGTGTGATCCTTTCAGGAACGAAGGTTCGTGAAATGTTATCTGAAGGTGTTGTTCCACCACCGGAATTTAGTCGACGTGAAGTGGTAGAAGTGTTAATTCGTGGTATGCAGAAGGTACATGCTTAATTTGAATAGATGATGTCCATTGTCGCAATTGTATTTTGCTTGCTCTTGACATGTTTTTCTAGGGGCAAGAGATTCAATGCGATAATGGATCTTATTTTTAGGAATTACGATCTTCATTTATAAGCACAGTGAAGTGGGATTGTGAATGGTGTATAGTTTTAAGTTACATACTCTTTTTAGAGGATTAATAAGGGGGAGTAAAAATGACAGAGAACAATATTGTCTGGCATGATACAACGATTAAAAAAGAAGAACGTCAAGAACGGAACGGACATAAAAGCACGATATTGTGGTTTACGGGACTATCTGGAGCTGGGAAGTCTACACTTGCAAATGCACTTGAGCAACAACTATTCAAACAAGGTAAGAATAGTTATGTACTAGATGGGGACAATGTTCGTCACGGCTTAAACAAAGGTCTTGGTTTTAGCGATGAGGATCGAAAAGAAAATATCCGAAGAATTGGAGAAGTTGCAAAGTTATTTGTTGATGCAGGTACAATCGTTTGTACAGCATTTATTTCTCCATTTAAAGAGGATCGTGATCGCGTACGTAATCTTGTGGAAGAAGGAGAGTTCATCGAGGTGTATGTTCGCTGTTCATTGGAAGCGTGTGAAGAGCGTGATCCAAAAGGGTTATACAAAAAAGCTCGTGCAGGTGAAATTCCGGAATTTACAGGAATTAGCTCTCCGTATGAAGAACCAGAATCTCCAGAGGTTATTGTAGATTCAGACAAGCAGACCGTTGAGGAATCAGTAGAGATTATTATTTCTTACTTACAAGAAAAGAACATCCTCTAAACCCAAAAGGATTTTAAGGGTCAGACCCCTTAGTGAAATGAGCCTTGAAAATGGTTTGTTTCACTAAGGAAGTCTGGCTTTTTTTGTTTGTCGTACAATCAGGGGTCAGACCCACTGGCGTTGCATGACTTGAAAAAATTGTAAAAAGTATATAAGTATTTACGAAAATAAAAAAAACTCCTATTGTAGATGTGTTGAGCTTGTTGTTCCCACTAACAAGTCATCTACAAAAGGAGTTCCAACTATGAAAAGTATAGTGAATGTCA